>JAJYTA010000120.1 GCA_021793295.1 Actinomycetes bacterium | reverse complement strand
GTCTGGCGGCATCCGGCGCACGCGGGGCTACTGGCGACGCCGGTTGGCGGAGCCGATTGGCGAAGCCGGTCAGCGAAGCCGGTTGGCGGTGCCGGTTGGCAGAGCCGATTGGGGCGAACCGGGCACGAACGCCTAGTGGTGCCGGTCGTGAAGATCGTCGTGCAAGGAAACGCGGGCTATACCGGCAGTTTCTGGCACGACGATCATCACGGCCGCTGATTCCAGCACCTTTCACCACGACGATCATCACGACCTGTCAACCTCGGCACCTTTTAACACGACGATCATCACGACCGCGGTGTCTGGCGGCATCCGGGGCACGCGGGACCACTGGCAGAACCGGTCAGCGACGACGTGACGTGCCCAACCGATCGGCCAACTCGGCTTCGTCGATCTCGCCGACGGCGAAGCGGCACGGCCAGCTCGGCCGAACCGGCGCGCCGATCCTGAGCGACGCTGATGCGGCGGCACAGGACGACCTGCGGCCCTGAGCGCCCGGCCGCTCCTGGCGAGTTCTCCACCCCTCGAAGCAGCCCGCGACGGGTGGACAACCCGCCAGGAGACGCGCGGACGTCCGCCGGTTCGTACACTGGGTCGTGTGAGTACTCAGCTCAGTCCCGGCACCGAGACCATCGAGGATCGCCGCACCCAACCGAGCAGCGGCGACGGCGATGAGGAACGGTTCTCGCACTACGTCCCCAAGGACAAGCTGACCGAGGCCATGATCAACGGCACGCCGGTCATCGCGTTGTGCGGCAAGGTCTGGGTGCCCAGCCGCGACCCCGAGAAGTACCAGGTCTGCCCGCGGTGCAAGGAGATCTGGGAGAAGATGAAGGCTGGCGACGACGGCGAAACCTGACGTCGGCGACACCTCTCCGGCGCCGGTTCAACCCGTGCCGTCCCCAGGGCTAAGGGACACGTTTCGCGCCCGTTATGCTCCGCGTCATGTGCACCGAAGACGAGCCGGGTGAGCCGTCCGCGAAGGAGCTTCGCGAGCGCGCAGAACGACTGCGTGAGAGCGCCCGGCGGGCCGAAGCGCTGGTCGAGCCGTTGGAAACGCATATCGATGCCGAGGTCGAGATCGCGACGACGCAGGGTGTGTGGACGGGTCAGTACGCCGGCGAGGCCACCACCCAACTGACCGAGTACCAGCGCGAGCTGCGCACGATGGCACAAGACCTCGAGGACACCCTGGCAGAGTGGCGCGCCCAAGCGAACCGGCTCGACGAGCAAGCCGACGAGAAGGAGTGAGCGTCGATGGGCCCGCCGCAACAGGCCAGCCACTACGTCGGTTTCGACATCCCGCAGATCCGGAGTCTGGTGCGCGGGCTGAAGGGCGCGGCCGCCAGTTCGCCCACCCTGCACAAAGACCTCGCAGCCGTACTGGCCGACGCGCAGGACGACATTGAAGGCCCGGTGACGTCGAGCCCGCTTCTGCAGCGGGTCATGATCAACCTGTTCGGGATGCCGTTGTATCCACCCGGCGCACTGTCTTCGCCCCTTGACGACATCGCCGACAGCAGCGGCCGGCGCTGCGATCATCTCGAGGAGCTCAAGGAGCTGGAGAAGGACGGCATCACCGTCGACCCCAGCCTGGCCTTCCTCGACGAATCTGCGCCGAGCCGGGCCGACGCCGACGAAGCGCTGGAGGCCATCCGCGCGCTCAAGGACAAGGATTTCGGCGTCAACGGCAACCGTGACGACTTGCGCACCCTGGCCAACACGTTGACCGGGCTGTCCTCGGTGGAGCTCAACTGGGTCCTGGAGGACCTGTCGGCCGAAGAACGCGAAATGCTCGGCGACCTGATCAACGACACCGGCGACTCCGGCTTGAACCCGTTCGACTCGAACGGGTTGCCGCATCACGAACGGCTGGACCTGGCCAGCGTGCTCCTCAGCAAGGCCACGCCAGAGAACTGGGACATCTTGATCGAGATGTTTCCCGGCGTGCAGCCGCCGTTCGACCCGGGCGACGACAACAAGAAGGGTGTCACCGTCGACGGTGTCACCTGGGGTGTGCCCGACCCGCCGCGCCCGCTGTTCGACAACGGCGTGTCCCCTGACGACATCAACCAAGGCGCCGTCGGGGACTGTTGGTTTCTCGCGTCGCTCGTGGGCATGGCGGACCAGAACCCCGACGCCATCCGCAACAACATCAAGGAGAACCCCAACGGCACCATCTCGGTGCGCCTCTACGACCAAGACGGCGAGGCTCACTGGGTCACGGTCAGCCCAGAGCTGCCGCTCGACGAGAACGGCAATCCGGCCGGTGTCGGGGGCCAGCAGGAGCTGTGGGTCGCCTACTACGAAAAGGCCTTCGCCGCGTTCTACGACCAGGACAACGACGGGTTCGCCGGCTCGTACCGCGCGATCGAGGGCGACTACACCGACAAGGCAGGCCCGTACCTCAGCGGGCAGCCGTCCAACGACATCGGCGCGGATTTCGACGACGTCCGTGAGGCCTACGAGAACGGCGAGGTCGTGGTCACCGGCACGCCCGGCGAGAAGAAGGTGCCGGACAAGTTCAAAAACGGCTACGTCACCGGGCACGCCTACGTCGTGGACGGCTTCACCGATGACGGCAAGATCATCCTGCGCAATCCGTGGGGTAGTGGTCACCCGAAGTTGTACATGACGCCCGAGGAGTACGAGGAGTTCTTCTCCAGCGCCGGCTCGTTCTCGACAGGAGGCTGACATGGCCCAGCAGATCCGCATCCGCCGCCTGGTCCCGTACTGGCTCGACAACGCCACCCGCGATCGCGCCCTGGCCATCATGTCGTTCGACACCGAGAACGGCACTGTCGACCTCGGGCATCTGTCCGGCGGCACCAACGAGGTACACACGCTGGCCGTCGGCGACCGGATCGACACCGCCGAGGCCAGCTGGCGGGTCACCGAGATCCAGCCGGGCGATCGCGGCTACGTGATCCTGGAGATTGCGTGACCCCCCGTCCGGCCCGCGCTCGCCGGGGACGGGTGCCGCGGGCGGCCTGCGCCGCCCTGGCCACGTTGACGCTCCTCGTCGGCGCAGGCTGCAGCGACGACGAGCCGGACGAGCTGACCAGTGAGACCGAGGTTCCGGAGTCCAGTGAGACCATCACCCTGCGCCGTGGCGTCCCGCACTGGCTGGACGAGAACCGGGAGCGGTCGCTGGCGATCATGAACTTCCAGACCGACCCGATCAAGGTCGACGTGGGCTATCTCGACGACGGCGAGAACGAGGTCCACACGCTGGGGATCGACGAGACCATCGACGCCGACGGCACCACGTGGCGTGTCGTCCGGATCACGCCGGGCGACGACGGGTCGGTCGAGCTCGCCGAAGTGGACTGACGCCGGCCCGGGTGGTGTCGCTCAGTTCAGCGACGGGTCGGCGGGGAAGGTCGCCAGCAACGCCAGCGGACCGGACTGCCGGCGAAGCACTGCCGACCACAGGCCTTCGGCGTCCACCCGGAACGCGTCGCCGGGTTCGGCGTCGACGACGTACCACGAGCCCTCGTCGATCTCGCCTTCGAGCTGATCAGGGGCCCACCCGGCGTAGCCGGCGAAGATCCGCATCGCGGTGATGGCCGGTTCGATGATCTCGGCCGGGGTGTCGAGGTCGACCACGCCGACCTCGCCGCGCACCCGGCGGATACCCAGGGGTTCATCGGCGCCCCTGACCGCCACCAGGCCGAGGGCGCTGTCGAGGCTCACCGGTCCGCCCTGGAACACGACGCCGGGTTCGGAGACCACCGTGGCCCATCCCGGCAGCACGTCGTCGACATAGACCTCCGTGGGCTTGTTCACCATCACGCCCAGCGCGCCGTCGCCGTCGTGCGAGAGCATGAGCACCACGGCCCGGTCGAACGTCGATCCACGCAGAGCTGGGGCAGCCACCAGCAACCGCCCGGTGAGCGACTCGGCATTCATGGCCATGGCTTCATCGTCCTCCGCGCGGCGAGGTGTTCACACCCGGATCGCGGGAAAGTCACCGGTCTCTTCGGCGACCTTGCGGATCGATTCGACGCTGCCGCGCACCGCGGCGGCGACGGCATCGGCGACGCCGGAGTGGAAGACGCTCGGGATGATGTACGACGGGTTGAGCTCGTCGTCGGTGACGGTACCCGCCAGCGCCTGAGCCGCCGCGGTGAGCATCTCGGTGGTGACCGACTGGCTCTGGGCGTCGAGCAGGCCGCGGAACACGCCGGGGAAGGCCAGCACGTTGTTGATCTGGTTCGGGTAGTCGCTACGGCCGGTGGCGACGACGGCGGCGTGCTCGCCGGCCTCGTGCGGATCGATCTCGGGTTCGGGATTGGCCAGCGCGAAGACGATGGCGTCGTCGGCCATCGTGGCGACGTCGGCGGCGGTGAGAACGTTGGGCGCCGACACGCCGATGAACACGTCAGCACCGGACACCGCGTCACACAGGGCGCCGTCGACACCGCGCGGATTGCTGTGATCGAGGTACCACGTGGGCACGCCGGACAAGTCCGCCCGGCCGCGATGGATGACGCCGTTGAGATCGCAGGCGACGAGGTCGCTGACGCCAGCGGCGACGAGCAGCTGGGCGATGGCGTGCCCGGCCGCGCCGGCACCGGCCATCGCGACCCGGACCGAGCCGATGTCCTTACCGACGACCTTCAACGCGTTGTACAGCGCGGCCAACACGACGATGGCCGTGCCGTGTTGATCGTCGTGGAAGACCGGGATGTCCAGCCGCTCGCGCAGCCGGGCCTCGATCTCGAAGCACCGCGGAGCGGAGATGTCCTCGAGGTTGATACCGGCGAACACGGGCGCGATGTGCTCCACGGTGCGGATGATCTCGTCGGTGTCCTGAGTGTCGAGGCAGACCGGGAACGCGTCGATGCCGGCGAACCGCTTGAACAGCGCCGCCTTGCCCTCCATCACCGGGAGCGCGGCCGTCGCCCCGATGTTGCCCAGCCCGAGCACGGCCGAGCCGTCGGTCACCACGGCGACGGTGTTGCGCTTGATGGTCAGCCGCCGCGCGTCCTGCGGGTTGTCGACGAGCGCCTGCGACACCCGCGCCACCCCGGGGGTGTAGATGAGCGAGAGGTCGTCGCGGTTGCGGATCGGTACTTTCGACTTCACCTCGATCTTGCCACCGAGGTGCACCAGGAACGTCCGGTCGCTGACCTTGCCGATGACCACGCCGGGAACCGTGCGCAGCGCCGTCACCAACTCCCCGGCGTGTCCGGACGACGTGGCCGCGCAGGTGACGTCCACCTGGATGCGGTCGTGCCCGGAACCGGTGACGTCCAGGGCGGTCACCAGGCCGCCGGCCTTCTCGACAGCGGCGGTGAGCTGACTGACCGCCTGGCCGCCGGCCGGCACCTCCAGCCGCACGGTGATCGAGTACGAAACGCTCGGAACGCTGACCACGGTGACAGTACTCCTCGATGTGTGGTGAGAAGCACAACGTTAGATGATGACGGCCGCGCATCGAACACCAACCACCGTGCGCTCGCACCGCGAGAACAACCCGGCCGCTACGGTATCGGCGTGTCGGATCAGCATGTCAACAGCAACGAGACCGTCGAGCCGGGCCGAGACCGTGCCGGTGAGGTGTACGTCGCCGGCGAAGCACTCATCGACCTCGTCGCCGAGCCCGACGGGCGCTACCGCGCGGTGCCAGGAGGATCGCCGGCCAACGTCGCCGTCGGGCTGGCCCGTCTCGGCGCCCCGACCCATCTGCTGGCGCGGCTCGGCTCGGGCGCTTTCGGCCGGGTGATCCGAGAGCACTTGGCCGCCAACGACGTCCTGCTCGATGCTGCGGTCTCGACCAGCGACCCGACCACGCTCGCGGTGGTCACGCTCGACGACGAGGCCCGCGCGACGTACGACTTCTACGCCGACGGCACCGCCGATTGGGGATGGACCGAGGCCGAACTGCCCACTCAGCTGCCACCCGAAGCCCTGGCCCTGGTCACCGGCTCCATCGCAGCAGCGCGCGAGCCCGGCGCGACGGCCCTGCTCGAGCTGGTGCGGCGGGTACGCGGCCAGGACGGGGCGAGCATCGTGCTCGATCCCAATCTCCGCCCGGCCCTGCTGCCGACGCGGGCGCAGGTGCAGGCGCGCTGGGACGAATTGATCGCGCTGGCCGACGTCGTCAAGGTCAGCGACGAGGACCTCGCCTGGCTCGTCCCCGGGACCGACCCGGTCGACGTGGCCGCTGGCTGGGCCGCGCGCGGGCCGGCCCTGGTGGTGGTGACCCTCGGCGCGGCCGGGGCGCATGCGGTGACCTCGACCGGTGCGACCGTCGAGGTCGCCGCCCGCCCCGTGGACGTGGCCGACACCGTGGGCGCCGGGGACGCCTTCACGTCGGGGCTCGTGGACTCGCTGCGCCTGGCCGGGCTGCTCGGCCGCCGGCACCGCGATCGCCTGGACACCGCCGGACCGGCGACCTTGCGGCCCATCCTGGACCGTGCCGCGCTCACCGCCGCGCTGACCTGCACCCGCGTCGGGGCGGATCCGCCGACCGCCGAGGAGCTCGCCGGTTCGCTGTGACCGGCGACCTGTCGGCGCCATGTGCCACGATCAGTACATGACCAGGCCGGGCACCGACGTGCCGTTCGTTGCGCGACAAGCCGAACTCGCGCGATTGCAGGCCGCGCTCGAGCGGGCCGAGGCGGGCTCCGCAGCGGCCGTCGTCGTCTCGGGTGATGCCGGGGTCGGCAAGAGCCGCCTGCTCGCCGAGTTCATCGCCCACGCGCGCTCGCGGCGCGCCCGGGTCCTGCTCGGCCGGTGTCTCGGCATCGGTGACGAGGGCCTGGCGTACCTGCCGGTCAAGGAGATCATCGAGCAGGTGCAGGCCGAGCGCGACGACGTCGTGGCCACTCGCGCACCGCTGGCCGCGCTGGTCCGCCGCCCGGATGGCGCGAGCGCTGCCCCGGCCTGGGACGCCGATCTCGGCCAGCTGCAGCTCTTCGATGCCGTACTCGGGGCGCTGTCCGAACTCGCGGACGAGTCCTGTCTGGTCGTCGCGGTCGAAGACCTGCACTGGAGTGACGCGTCCACGCGCGACCTCCTGTCGTTCCTGCTCTCCCGGCTGCACACGCAGAGGTTGCTGATCGTGGCCACCTACCGCGCCGACGACCTGCATCGCCGGCATCCGCTCCGGCCGTTCCTCGCCGAGATCGTCCGGCTGCCGGTCGTCGAGCGTCTCGACCTGCCGGCGTTCGGTCCCGACGACGCGGTGCGCTTCGTCCAGGCGCTGGCCGGCCCGGACGCCCCCGACGACATCGTGGCCGAGGTCGCCGGCCGGTCCGAGGGCAATGCCTTCTACGCCGAAGAACTGTTCGCCGCGAGCTCCGACCCGCGCGCAGGCCTTCCGACCGCTCTCGCCGACGTTCTGATGGCCCGAGTCGAATCACTGAGCCCGGCCGCGCAGAAGGTCGTCGGCGCCGTGTCGGTCTCCGGGCGCCAACATGTGTTGCATTCGGCGCTGCGCGCGGTAGCCGATATGGACGACGACGAGCTCGATGCCGGACTCCGCGAGGCGGTGCACCATCACATCCTCGTCACCGACGCCGACGACGCCTACACCTTCCGCCACGCCCTGTTGCGCGAGGCCGTGTACGCCGATCTGCTACCCGGCCAGCGCGTACGTCTGCACGCGGCGTACGCCGAACGGATCCGAGCCGTCGGCGGGGACGACCTCGCGGCCTGGCTGGCCTACCACTGCCTGCACAGCAACGATCTGCCCGGCGCGTTGGCGGCGTCGGTCCGGGCGGCCGCCGAGGCCATGCGGGTGGGCGCGCTCTCGGCGGAGCTGCGCCATGTCGAGCAGGCGCTCGAGCTGTGGCAAGGGGTCGACGACGCCGAAGCGCGGGCCGGTGTCGACGAGTTCACGCTGACGCGCACGGCGGCCTATGTCGCCGCGGCGGCCGGTCATCCGGAACGGGCCCTGGCCTATGCGCAGGCAGCGGTCTCGCTCGCCGACAGTCAAGACGACCTGCTGGCTCGAGCCGACATGCGCCGCCAACTCACCGAGGTGTTGACGGCGAACTCCCGCGACGACGAAGCCGACCGCGTGATCGCCGAGGCGTGGTCACTGATCGAGGACACCGAGCCCAGCACCACCCGGGCGTGGGTGCTGGCCCTGCGTGCCCGGACGACGCCGCTGGACGAACAGGGCCGCTCGTTCGCCGAGCAGGCCGCCGCCGAGGCTCGTGTCGCCGGGGCTGCGGGAGCCGAAGCGGATGCTTTGATCACGCTGGCCTATCACGACGTCCACACCGGCGCTGTCGAGCAGGCGCGTGCCCTGCTCGAGCAGGCCCGCGCACGCGCCGTGCACGCCGAGGCCCCGAACACCGAGTTGCGCGCCCTGTTCAACCTGGTCGTCATGCTCTACGAACAGGGTCTGATCGACCGCGCCACCCAGGTCGCCGA
Source organism: Actinomycetes bacterium (assembly GCA_021793295.1). Taxonomy (GTDB): domain Bacteria; phylum Actinomycetota; class Actinomycetes; order Jiangellales; family Jiangellaceae; genus Haloactinopolyspora. Next base: position 4,836 of record JAJYTA010000120.1, on the reverse strand, counting down.
CAACTCCGCCGCCCGCGCCTCCGAACTCGGGCTGACGTGGAGTCCGTACGGTCTCCATCTGCGCTGGATGCAGGTCATGATGCACTACGCCCACGGAAGCTGGGCCGATGCGATCGCGGCGTCGAGTCCGCCCGGAGAGCCGGTCTCCGACACCGTCACCGCACTGCTCGCGGCGGCCGGAGCCATCGTCAAGGTCGGATTGGGCCGCTTCGACGAGGCCGAGCGCGAACTGGCCAAGGTCTATCCGGAGTGGCATCGCGACAGCCAGATCGCCCAGCTCGCCGGTATCGCCGGCGCCGAGATGGCGGGATGGCAAGGGCAGGCCGAGGCAGCGTCGACCATGGTCGACGAAGCCCTGGCGTCCATGCGCAAGTCGTCGAGCATGGACTGGCCGCTCGGCGGCATCCGGGTGGCCACGCTCGGCATCGCCCTCCAGGCAGACCTGGCCAGCCAGGCACTCTCCCGCGGCGACACCGTGGCCCACGCCGCCGCGGTCGCGCACGGCGAGCGTCTGATCGAATTCGCCGAGCAGACCCATCGCCGTGGCGTTCCGCGCGCGGACAAGCTCGGTCCGGAAGGGCAAGCCTGGCTGGCCCGGATGCACGCCGAATCCGCCCGACTGCACGGCGTGGACGATCCAGCCGCCTGGAGCGAGGTCGTCGAGGCCTTCGGCTACGGCGAGGTCTATCCGATCGCCCTGGCGCGTTGGCGGCTGGCTGAGGCTCTGGTGTCACGGGGCGAGCGCGATGCCGCCACCGCCGAGGTCGTCGCTGCCCTGCGCATCGCCGACGAACTCGGTGCCCGGCCGCTCGCCGCGGCCCTGCGGGAGTTGGCGCGCCGGGCCCGGCTGAGCGTTCCCGGTGTCCCCGCGCCCACGGTCGACCTGCTCACGCCACGCGAACGTGCGGTCCTGGAACTGGTCGCGCAGGGTCACACCAACCGCAAAGCCGGCGAACAGCTCTACATCAGCGAGAAGACCGTCAGCGTCCACATCTCGAGAATCTTGGCGAAGCTCGGCGCCGGCAGTCGTACGGAAGCGGTGGCGCTGGCCTACCAACGGGGTCTGCTGCACGAGGGCGAGTAGATACCGGCGAACCGGTGACCATCACGGAATTTCGTTCTCGTCAGGCAGGACGCACGTGTCCTAGAGTCTGCCGTTATGGTCGAATCATCCACACCAGATGCTGGCACCGCCGTACTCACGGTGACCGTCGACGCCGAGCCTGACGATGTCTTCGCCGCGTTCACCGAGCCCGGCCGTCTCGCTACGTGGTACTGGCCCGCCTCGTTCGCGACGTTGTACGAAACCGATCCCCGGCCCGGCGGCCGGTTCGCCTTCCGCAGCACCGGACTTCCGGCCGGGAACAACGTCGCGGTCCGCGGAATCTACGGCGAGATCCGTCGGCCGGAGCTGTTGACGTTCTTGTGGGCCTGGGACGGGGACATGTCGCCGTTCACCCAGGTCGCCGTCCAGATCCGGCCCCACGAAGGCGGTAGCGAGGTCGTGGTCACCCACAGCGAGAACGCCACGGAGCTGCAACGCGACGACCACCTCAAGGGCTGGCACGACTGCCTGGCTCGGCTGGCTGATCATCTCGCGGTCGGATAAGGTTCTACCCATGCCAGGTCAACGCTGGTTTAGCTGCCCCCGGTCGGTGCACGTCCGCCGCCCGGAGGCCAGGCGCGCCTAGGCCCTTCGCGGACGACCGACCGGGGGAGGCTCCCTGATCCGTCGTCTCGATCCGAAGGCCTGGTCATGTCCACTTCTGTCCTTTCATCCGATCCTGTTGCCGCGCCGCAGGCCCTGCCCGTACCGGCGCTGGTTCGTGCCCTGCAGTTGCGTGATCTCACCGATCCGGCGCAGGGACGGCACGCACTCCAGCTCCTCGTCGACGATGCCGCGAGCGCATTGGCCGCGCTGTGGGATTGCGCCGTTGAGGTCGAACGATCGCGCCCCGTGGTCTCGCTCGAAGACAACTACGACCGGTTGGGCTATCAGCCCGACGCCGTCGCGCGCGATGTGCGCTACACCCGCTACATCAGCGCGACCACGATGCTGCGCAGCCACACGAGCGCAGGGATCCCGCCGGCCCTGCGCCGCCTCGCCACGGGTCCCGAGCAACCCGTACTGCTGGTCCTGCCCGGTATCTGTCACCGCCGGGACGCGATCGATCGACTGCACACGAGTGCACCCCACCAACTCGACCTGTGGCTGCTACGCCCTGGTGGGCCCCGGCTCGACCACGACGACCTGCACCGAATGGTCAGCACGCTCGCCCAGACACTGCTCCCGGGGAGCCATTGGCGGTGGAACGCCACCACGCATCCGTACACCGTCGGCGGACGCGAGGTGGAGGCGATCCGTGACAACGCCCCGGTCGAGATCGCCGAGTGCGGACTGGCGGCGCCGGACGTCCTGGCCCGCTGCGGGCTCGACCCGAACCGGTGGAGCGGCCTGGCCCTGGGCATGGGCCTGGACCGGCTGCTCATGCTGCGCAAGCACATCCCGGACATCCGGTTGTTGCGCTCTGCCGATCCGCGGATCGCGGACCAGATGCTCGACCTGGAGCCCTACACCCCGGTGTCGGACCTGCCGACGGCTCGCCGCGACCTGTCCGTGGCGGTGGACGCCGATGACGATGCCGAGATCATCGGCGACCGGGTCCGCGAGGCGCTCGGCACGCGGGCCGATCTCGTCGAAGAGGTGAGCGTGCTGTCGAGTACGCCCTACGCCGAGCTCCCTGAGGCGGCTCGGCGCCGGTTGGGCATCCGCCCGGGCCAGCACAACATCCTGCTCCGCCTCGTCCTGCGACCGGTCGATCGCACGCTCAGCGGTGACGAAGTCAACGAACTGCGCGACCTCGTGTACGCAGCGCTGCACCGCGGCGTGGCGCCGGTCAGCTGACCGGGCGGCGCCGAGCTCGCAGGACGGTGTCGTTCATGTGATGGGTACCCGGCGGCGGTGGGGCGGTACGGGGCCGAGTCTCGTTGACCACCACGTCCCACCCGGCGTCCAGAAACTGGGCGACCTCGTCGGGCTGGTAGTAGTCGGCCGGGTCGAAGTCCTCGTGCTCGTGCGCGGCGAAGTCGGCGAGGGCGTGGGTGACGAAGAGCAACGTGCCGCCAGGGGCGACCGCGGCCAGCAGGCCGTGCAGGGCCGCGTGGCCCGGCGCGCGCATGAGCGGGAAGTAGTGACTGGACACCAGGTCGAAGGCGCCGGCCGGGGGCGGCGACGTGGTGAGGTCGCCCTGCTTCCACGCCACCCGGCCGTCGACGTCGGGGGCGGTCGCTGCGGCACGGCGCAGCGCCACCTCGGAGATGTCGACGGCGGTGACCTGCCAGCCGCGTCGCGCGAGCCAGGCGGCATCGGCTCCCTCACCGCAACCGACGTCGAGCGCCCGGCCCGGTGGCAGGTCGGTGACCTCGGCGACGAGCACGCCGTTCGGGTTGCCGCTGAACACCTGCTCGCGGCTGCTGTACATCTCGTCCCAGTGCTGGGCATCCATCACGCGCTCAGTTCCTCTCATCGGTTCCGGAGATCTCCACTGTGCGCCTGCATCTCGGCCAGCGGCAAGATATGTTGCCAAGACTGCAAACTCGTCCAACCTGTTCGTGCCAACCGACCCCCTAGGATCGACCTGTGGCACTCATTCACCGAGCGACTCTCACCCCATCCAAGCTCGAGCTATTGACGTCCTGGCTGCCGACCAGGTCGTGGTTCACCGCGAGCCCCGCTATCACCCACGTTGGCGCATACCGCTTCGACGACCCCGCCGGCGAGGTGGGTCTGCAAGGCATGCTGATCCAGGCCGACGGTGACGTGATCGTTCACGTCCCGCTCTCCTATCGAGGCGCACCGCTGCCCGGCGCGGACGACTTCCTGCTCGGCACCGCCGAGCACTCGGTGCTGGGTACGCGCTGGGTGTACGACGCGTCCGGCGATCCGGTCTGGGCGACCGCACTGGCCACAGCGATCCTCGCCGGCGGGGAGCAGGCCGAGGAAGTGATGGACGTGGACGGCGAGCTCGTCCCGCGGCCGCCGACGGTTCGCGTCCACGCAGCCGGCTCCCGCGCCGAGAACGTCGCGGCCATCGAGACCGTCACCGCTCACGACGAAGGAGCGACGACGGTGGTGACAGCCGGGTCAGTCGACATCGTCGTCGTCCGCGAGATCGGGACCGAAGTGGCCGGCGATGCCCGGCTGATCGGCAGCTGGGACGGCACCGAGGCGGCCACCCTCGCCGTCGCCACCGTCAGGCGCTGAGAACCACCCGGTCCCCTGGACGCAGCCCGAGCTCAGCGGCGGCGTCACCGCGGTTCGCGGCCACCGCCACGTGACCGGCGGAATCGACCAACACCACCAGTTCACCCGCTGCCACCTCGGCGAACGACCGGGCGAGCCGGACCACCGAGATCCGATCGCCGACGGCCACCTGCACGGTGTCGGCCGCAGCCAGTCGTGCAGCTTCGAGGTCTGCTGCGCGCGCAGCCAGGGCGACGTTGCCGAAGTGGTCGACGACGTGCACCTCGGCTTCCAACCGGCCGTCCTGCACGCGCACCCACGGGTCAGGCAACCGCACGACGTCATCGGCAGCGAGCTCGGGACCGAGGTCGGTCATCGCGAGCCTTCCGGCCAGGTGCGCGGCCACCGGCGCGAACACGTCCCGGCCGTCGAACGTGGTGGCGCCGGTGTCGAGGTGGAACCGCGGCGACGTCAGCTCGACCGCGCGATGAACGCCGCCGCACGCATCGGCGGCCCAGGTGAGGAGTCCGTTGTCGGGACCGACCAGAACGTGGTCACCGGCGCCCAGCGCCACTGCCCGTCGGCCGGTGCCC
>JAJYTA010000119.1 GCA_021793295.1 Actinomycetes bacterium | reverse complement strand
TGACGCCGCGCGTTGTCTCGCGCCTGCAGAACTGTACGACGACGTGGCCCGGGCCGTGCTGGATCACCACGATGCGGTGATCCCCGGCCTGCCGGTCGTCGACACCCTCAAGGAGGTCGACGACGAAGGCGGTGTGCGGGCCACGTTGCCACGCGCTCGGCTGCGCGCTATCCAGACGCCGCAGGGCTTTCGGCGCAGCCTGCTCTTGCGGGCCCACGCCGCGGCCGGCGCCGACGAAGCCCCCGATGACGCCTCGATGGTCGAGGCGCTCGGCGTGCCGGTGCAGGTCGTCACCGGGCATCCGGACGCCTTCAAGGTGACCCGGCCCCTCGACCTCGCCCTCGCAGAGATCGTCGCGGCACGATCACGACCAGCACCGAAGCCCGCACCGTGACACCGAGAGTCGGCATCGGCGTCGATGTGCACCCGCTCGAGGCCGGACGGCCGTGCTGGATCGCCGGACTGCTCTGGCCGGACGAGCCGGCCGGATGTGCCGGGCACTCCGACGGCGACGTGGCCGCGCACGCGGCCTGCGACGCGATGTTGTCGGCGGCGGGGCTGGGCGATCTGGGCTCGGTGTTCGGCTCGGACCGGCCCGAATGGGCCGGGGCGTCCGGAGTCGCCTTGCTGACCGAGGCGGCCCGACTCGTGCGGGCGGAGTCCTACGACATCGTCAACGTCGCCGTGCAGGTGATCGGGAACCGGCCGCGGGTCGGCAGCCGCCGTGCGGAGGCCGGGGCGACACTCTCGGCGGCCGTTGGAGCACCGGTCACTGTCAGCGGCACCACGACGGACGGGCTCGGATTGACCGGCCGCGGCGAGGGCGTGGCCGCGATGGCCGTCGCCATGGTGTCCGGACCGTCACGAACCGGGGCGTAGTCGCAGTCCCTGCATGCCACCGTCGACGGCCAGCGACGTGCCGGTGACCGACGCCGCTGCCACCGGGTTCGCCAAGTAGGCGATAGCGGCCGCGACATCGTGAGCCGAGACGAGGCGACCGGTGGGTTGCCGGGCCTCCAGCGCCGCTCGCTCGGCCGCCGGGTCGTCCGCGGCGTCGAGGAGCCGGGCGACCCACGGCGTGTCGGCGGTGCCGGGGGTCACGCAGTTGACCCGGATTCCGTCGCGAACGTGGTCTGCGGCCATCGCCAGGGTGAGCGAGAGGACCGCGCCTTTGCTGGCGCTGTACAGCGCTCGCTGCGGCAAGCCCGCCGTGGCCGCGATGGAACAGGTGTTGACGATGGCGGCATGGCGTGACGAGCGCAGGTACGGCAACGCCGCGCGACTCACCCGGGCCATGCCGAACACGTTGACGTCGAAGACCCGCAGCCACTCGTCGTCGTCGTTGTCGGCCACGGTTCCCGCTGCTCCGATGCCGGCGTTGTTGACGAGGATGTCGAGGCCGCCGAATCGGGCCGCGGCGTCGTCGACGGCTGAGCGCACCGAGGCGTCGTCGGTCACGTCGCAGCGCAGGGGGACCAGGGCGGCCGGTACGTCGTCGATCACCCGGTCGAGGACGGCGACCTGAGCACCCTGCTTGGCCAACAGGGTGGCGGTAGCCAGTCCGATACCTGAAGCGCCGCCGGTGACCACGGCAGAGCGGCCGTCGAAGTCGCCCATCATCTGCTCCCGACTGTCGAGGATGTTTCCACGAGACATCCTATGATAAGGCCGGATCAGTGGTCTGTCCGGTCACCTGAGCCATGGCAATACTGCGCGTTCATGCGATACTGGTCGAAATTCATCGGATGTCCCAGCGTTACCGCGAACCTCAGAAAGGTCTCCGGATGAGCATCATCGCCGCGATCGAGACGTCGGATCTGCGCTTCGCCACGTCGCGATTCCTCGACGGGTCCGACGCCATGAACCCGGACCCGGACTATTCGGCCGCGTATGTCACTGTACGCACCGACGCCGCCGACGAGCTGGAGGGTCATGGCTTCGTCTTCACGATCGGCCGGGGCAACGACGTGCAGGTCGCTGCCATCGACGCGCTGCGTCCGCTGGTGCTCGGGCGCGACGTGGAGGCGATGATCGCCGATCTCGGTGGCCTGTGGCGCGAGCTCGTGCACGATTCTCAGTTGCGCTGGCTCGGACCGGAGAAGGGCGTCATGCACATGGCGATCGGCGCCGTCGTCAACGCCATGTGGGACCTGCGGGCCAAGCGCGAGGGCAAGCCGCTGTGGCAGGTCCTCGCTGAACTGTCGCCGGCCGAGATCGTCGATCTGGTCGACTTCCGCTACCTCACCGACGTGCTCGACCGCACCGAGGCGCTGCGGCTCTTGGAGCGGATGAGCGACGGCCGCGCTGAGCGCATGGCCAACCTTCGTACGCAGGGTTTCCCCGCCTACACCACGACGCCCGGCTGGCTCGGCTACGACGACCAGAAGCTGGCCCGCCTGGCCGGCGAAGCCGTCGAGGACGGGTTCACGCTGATCAAGCTGAAGGTCGGCGCCGACCTCGACGACGACCGGCGCCGGCTGGCCCTCGCCCGCGACGTGGTCGGCCCGGACATCCGTATCGCCATCGACGCCAACCAGCGTTGGGGCGTCGACGACGCCGTGCGCTGGATCAAGGAGCTCGCCGAGTTCGACCTGGCGTGGGTCGAGGAGCCGACCAGCCCGGACGACATCCTGGGGCATGCGGCCATCGCCGAGCGGATCGCGCCGATCCGGGTCGCCACCGGCGAGCACGTCGCCAACCGGGTCATGTTCAAACAGTTACTCCAGGTCGGGGGGACACAGGTCGTCCAGATCGACGCGACCCGAGTCGCCGGCGTGAACGAGAACATCGCCATCCTCCTGCTCGCGGCGAAGTTCGGCGTTCCGGTGTGCCCGCATGCCGGTGGCGTCGGGCTGTGCGAAGTCGTGCAGCACCTGGCGATGTTCGACTACGTGGCCGTCGGCGGCAGTATGGCCGGGCGCACGATCGAGCACGTCGATCATCTGCATGAGCACTTCACCACCCCGGTACGCGTCGACCGCGGCCGATACGTCGCGCCGTCCGAGCCTGGCAGTGGTGCGCAGATCATCGCTTCGTCCCGAGACTCCTTCCGCTTCCCCGACGGTCCGGAGTGGTCGAACGGGTCGTGATGCCGCTGTCACGGTAGGTCGGCCGCGCGCCTGATCCACAACTCGACGCCGGCGATGTGCACGGTCGTCCACGACCGGGCCACGTCGGCAGCGCCCTCAGCCAGAGCGTCGACGATGGCGCGATGCTCGGCGATGGTCCGGTCGACGGCGCTGGCCTCGGTGATGGCGCGCCACACGCGGGCCCGCGAGGTGTCGCTGGACAAGCCCTCGAGCAGCCGGGCGAGGTACTCGTTGCCGGATGAGGTGTTGATCAGCCGGTGGAACTCCGCGTCGAGTTCGACGAGCTCGTCGACGTCCTCGGCCTTCTCGGCCGCGGTGTTGAGTTCGCGCAGGCAAGCGATGGTCTCGGCATCGATCCGTTGCGCGGCCAGTTCGACGGCGGCCGGCTCGAGGATGCGCCGGACGTGCAGCAGATCGAGCACCGAGTCGTCCTGATGCAGGTCGACGACGAACGACAGCGCCTCGAGCAGCAAGCCCGGTTCGAGGCTCGTCACGTACGTGCCATCGCCTTGCCGGACGTCGAGCACCCGGATCAGCTCCAGCGCCTTGACCGCCTCGCGCAACGAGTTCCGTGACAGCCCGAGGCGCTCGCCGAGTTCCTTCTCCGGCGGCAGGCGATCACCGGGACGCAGCTCGCCGGTGACGATCATCGCTTTGAGCTTGTCGATCGCTTCATCAGTGACGGCCATATGAGTCAGAGTCTCACGTCAGGCCCCGCTGAGGTCGGATCGCCGGGGGTGCCCCGGTGTGGTGGTCCGGTGGGTGACCTCCGGACGGATCTCCGCACGTGAACGGCGCCGTGGCCACGGAACGGGCGGCAGCCGCAACACCGTCACCGAAACCATCAGGGCCAGCGCGCCGAGGGCCCAGCCACCGGGGATGTCGCTGAGCCAGTGGTAGTCCAGCGCCGTCATGAGCGCGCCGGACACGAACACCGCCACGGCGGCCGGCTTGATCCAGCGGCGGAACCGTACCGGGTCGGGCTTGAGGCCCTGCTGGCCGAACAAGACGACGACCAGCAGGAGCCAGGTGAGCGTCGCATTCGCCGTGTGCCCGGACGGGAAGGCCTGGCCGACGCCGTACAAGACGTCCTCGCCGCTGGCCGGCGGGGTGCGGCTCAGGCCGAACTTGATCCAGTACCCGATGAAGAAGACCGTCGCCAAGCCTGCGCCGATGGCGATCAGCGGGCGGAGGCTACGCTGCTTGTACGCGACCCACGCCCCGACGCCCACGATGATGGGCAGGGTGTAGAGCCGTTGTCCGCCGAGGCTGGCGAGCGCGTTGAGGATGCTACGCGGCCAGCCGGTCGGCTGCCGGGCGTCCAGATAGACGTGAACGGGCCAGTCCCAGGCCTTGAACGGCCCCTCGATGGCGATCTGCCAGGTCATCAGCCCGAGTACGCCGGCCGCGAGCAGGCCCAGCAGAGCTGACGCCGCCCAAGGGGGCATGCGCCGCCGGTCATTCGAGCGATTCGGCTCGATCACGTCAGGCGCTCCATCGGGCAGGTCAGTGGTCATGGCAGGGCGTCATCGGTGGCATGGCTCACGACCATTGTCCCCCATTCCCGGCTGAGTCGCCGTGATGGTGTGGTGTACCGCCATGCAATGGCTACCCTTGTCCGGTGAGTCTTCGCCTGTACGACACAGCCAGTGGTGCAATCCGCGACTTCGTCCCGATCGTCCCCGGGCGCGTCGGGATCTACCACTGTGGGCTGACCGTGCAGGGCCCACCGCACGTGGGTCACATCCGCAAGGAGGTCGTCTTCGACGTCCTGCGACGCTGGATGGAGTACGCGGGATACGAGGTCACCATCGTCGCCAACGTCACCGACATCGAGGACAAGATCCTCGCGAAGTCCGCCGAGGCCGGCCGGCCGTGGTGGGCGTGGGCCTACGAGAACGAGCGTGCACTCGACGCCGCGTACGAGATCCTCGGCTGCACACCTGCCACGTACCAGCCACGGGCGACCGGACACATCCCGGAGATGCTCGAGTTGATCGATGAACTCATCGGGCGTGGTCATGCCTACGCCGCCACCGACGGCTCGGCCGACGTCTACTTCGACGTGCGGTCCTGGCCGGCCTACGGCGAACTGTCCGGGCAGAAGGTCGACGAGATGGAGCCGGCAGCGGACGCCGATCCACGCGGCAAGCGCGACCCGCGTGATTTCGCGCTGTGGAAGGGGCACAAGCCGGATGAACCGGAGTCGGCGTCGTGGCGTAGCCCGTACGGGCGCGGGCGGCCGGGCTGGCACCTGGAGTGCTCGGCGATGGCGGCCAAGTACCTGGGGACCGAGTTCGACATCCATGGCGGCGGTATCGACCTGCGTTTCCCACACCACGAGAACGAGTTGGCCCAGTCTCGCGCGGCTGGACAGGCCTTCGCACGGTACTGGATGCACAACGCCTGGGTGACCACCGCCGGCGAGAAGATGAGCAAGTCGCTGGGCAATTCGTTGCTGGTGTCCGACGTGGTCCGGCGGGTGCGCCCGATCGAACTCCGGTACTACCTCGTGGCCGCGCACTACCGCAGTCACGTCGAGTTCTCCGAGGAGGCGCTCACGGACGCAGCCGCGGCCTTCCGGCGTATCGAGGGCTACGTCGTGCGCGCCTCGGAAGTCGTCGACGGGGTCCACGCAGGCGTCGAGGTGCCCCCCGCCTTCGGCGAGGCGATGGATGACGACCTGTCGGTGCCGCAGGCGCTGGCGGTGGTGTTCGACACCGTTCGTGAGGGCAACCGGATGCTCTCGGCCGGCGAGCGTGACGGATTGCGGGACAACCTCGCCTCCGTCCGCGCGATGCTCGGGGTTCTGGGTCTCGACCCGTTGGCTGACCCGTGGGTCGGCCTCGACTCCGTCGGCAGCAGCGGCGAACGGCTACGTGAGGTGGTGGACGCTTTGGTGCGCGCCCTGCTCGAACAACGCCAGGCCGCGCGCGCCAACAAGGACTTCGCCACCGCCGATGCCCTGCGTGACCAGCTCAGAGCCGCCGGAATCATCGTCGAGGACAGCCCGGACGGCGTGCGCTGGGAACTGAGCGACCCGACGAGCCCGGGACGTGAGCGCTGATGGCCGGCAACTCGCGGCGCAAGGGCGCGATGCGCAAAGAGGGCACCAAGAAGGGCATGGTGGTCGGCTCCGGCGGCCAACGCCGTCGGGCGTTGAAGGGCAAGGGACCGACCCCGGCGGCGAAGGACCGAACCGGGCATCCCAAGGCGCGGCAGGCGGCAGCGGCCGCGGCCAAAGGCAGGACCAACCGGGCGGCTCCACGCGCGGGTGGACGGGCGGGTTCGGCCGAGGTGGTCTTCGGGCGTAACGCCGTCGTCGAGGCGATGCGTGCCGAGGTGCCGGCCAAGACGCTGCACGTCGGCGAACGTCTCGACAGCGACCCCCGGGTGCGCGAGTCGCTCGAGCTGGCCGTGGCCCAGGGCGTGCCGATCCTCGAGATCTCTCGCGCCGAACTCGACCGCATCTGCGGCGGTGGGGTGCACCAAGGGCTGGCTCTGACACTTCCGCCGTACACCTATGCGCACCCCGATGACCTCGTCATCGCCGCACACGAGACCGGCCAGACCCCGCTGATCGTCGCCGTCGACGGCGTCACCGACCCCCGGAACCTGGGCGCGGTCGTGCGCTCGGCGGCGGCGTTCGGTGCCCACGGTGTGGTCATACCCGAGCGGCGCAGCGCCGGGATGACCGCGGGTGCCTGGAAGACCTCTGCAGGCGCGGCGGCGAGCACTCCGGTGGCCCGGGCCACGAATCTGGCGCGAGCGCTCCGGTCCTTCCAGGAGGCCGGCCTGTTCGTCGTCGGTCTCGACGGCGAAGGCGAGACGACCCTCGACGCTGCTGACGTCCTCGACCAGCCGCTGTGCCTCGTCGTCGGCTCGGAGGACTCGGGTATGTCGCGAGTGGTGGCCGAAGCCTGCGATCTGGTGGTGCGCATTCCCATCGGTGACGCGGTCGAATCGCTCAACGCCGGGGTCGCGGCCGGCGTCGCGCTGTACGAGATCACCCGCGCCAGGGCGGCGTCGGAGCCACGGTAGGCTGAAGTCCGCCGGGCACGTGTGGCGCGGGTCACCATCCTTCGTTGACGTGCACGGACCGTAACGACCAACGCCGGCGGATGATCTCCGGCCGGCGCGAGCCGTGGAGGTACGACGACGTGCCGGTGCACCGGTTGCTGCCAACGCCCGAGGCCCGCGATCTACTCGACCTGGTCGGCGAGATCGCTGAGCGCGAGCTCCGCCCCGCTGCCGGTGCTGCCGAGGAGGCCGGACGCTTTCCCCGCGACACCATCCGCACCCTCGGGCGTGCGGGACTGCTGGGCCTGCCCTACGACGACGAGTTCGGCGGCGGTGACCAGCCGGCCGAGGTGTACCTCCAGGTGCTCGAGGAACTGGGTACCGCGTGGGCGAGCGTGGGGCTCGCGGTGAGCGTGCATGGCCTGTCGTGTTGGCCGGTGGCCACGTACGGCACGCCGGAGCAGCGCAAACGCTGGCTGCCGGAGATGATCGGCGGCGAGTTGCTCGGCGCCTACTGCCTGTCCGAGCCGCATTCGGGCTCCGACGCCGGTGCGTTGACCACACGTGCCGTGCGTGACGGCGACAGCTACGTCCTGACCGGCACCAAGGCATGGATCACCCACGCCGGCGTCGCCGACTACTACAGCGTCTTCGCCCGCACCTCCGACGACGGCCCGCGCGGCATCTCCTGCTTCCTCGTCCCCGCCGACGTCGAAGGACTCTCGATCGGTACCCCTGAGCGCAAAATGGGGCTGATGGCATCGCCGACCGCCGTGGTCCACCTCGACGGCGTCCGGATCTCGGCTGACCGCCGGATCGGCGACGAAGGCGCGGGCTTCGGCATCGCTCTCGAGGCCCTCGACACCGGGCGGCTCGGTGTCGCGGCGGTCGCGACCGGGCTGGCTCAGGCCGCACTCGACTCCGCCGTCGAGTACGCCAAGCAGCGCGAGCAGTTCGGCCAGGCCATCATCGACCACCAGGGCGTGGGATTCATGCTGGCCGATCTGGCCGCGGCCGTGCAGGCGGCGCGGGCGGTCTACCTCGCCGCGGCGCGGCGGCGCGATGCCGACCTGAGCTACCGCACCGAGGCGTCGGTCGCCAAGCTCATCGCAACCGACGCCGCGATGCGAGCTACCACTGACGCCGTACAGGTCTTCGGCGGTGCGGGATACACCCGCGACTTCCCGGTCGAACGCTATTTCCGTGAGGCGAAGGCCATGCAGATCTTCGAAGGCACGAACCAGATCCAGCGCCTGGTCATCGCCCGCTCCCTGGCGCGTGGCTAGGCTGCCTGTTCGAGGTAGGGAAGTAGCTGCTCGAGCGCATACGGGATCGACAGTGGCGACGGTGTGTTCAGGCCGACGATGGTGGCGTAATCCAGGACGGCCACCGTGCCGGGGAGCTGTTCGAAGCCCGCGATGTCGGCGAGGTCGGCTTCGTCGCCGCCGTTGATCAAGAACGCCAGAAAGTCCGCTCTGAGCAGGTCGGAGCGTTCGGTGCTGACGTTGATCCGCGTCTGCCCGGTCTTCTCGCCGTGGTCGCGCACCGGCGGGTACATCGTCATGCCCAGTTGCTGGAAGAACACGCTGGAGCCGTCCGCTTCGTCGGCGACGATGTAGATCGCGTCGCCCACGACGTACTGGGCCAGGGCGAACGTCTTGTTCCGCAGGCCGGGAAGGTCGTCGGCCACGGCGGCGACCTGCTCGTCCACCGATGCGACGAGCTCGTCCGCGGCCTCGGGATCGGCCAGCACCTCCCCAGCGGTGTGGACGAGATCCTGCCACGGCTCGACCTGTGCGGCGTCGAGGGTCGCGATGGTCGGCGCGATCTGCGCGAGCTGGTCATAGACGGCCTCGTCGGTGATCGAGTAGGTGCCGACGATGAGGTCGGGCTGCAACTCCGCGATCTGCTCGACCGGCACGCCGTCGGCCATGTTCAGCGCCTCGGCTGAAGCCGGCAGGTCCTGCCACGGCACGCCGGACTCCGGCATGTTCGGGTCCACCGCATAGCCCACCGGCTCCACGCCCATGGCGAGCATGACGTCGGTCCATTGCACGTCGAGGGTGACGATCCGCTCCGGAGCGGGCTCGACCTCCGTCGTGCCGAACTGGTGCTCGACGGTGACTACGTCGGCACCAGTTCGGGTGTCGGTCGCGGGGTCCTCGTCATCGGTGCCACAGGCGCTGAGGCCTAAGGCGCCGATGAGCAGCGCCGTGAGCACCACCATGCTGTGCCGGTTGAGGATGCTGCGCATGAGGTCAGCCTAACCTAACTTTCGGCTGACGCGACGGTCTGGGTGTAGGAGTTCTTGCACCTCTTTGACCTGCGCAGACGGCGGGCGCTGTGGTGCGGCCGCTATGCACCACCATGCCTCCCTCACCAGCAATAGGCTTGCAACCCTGTTCCTGCTGCAATTCGCCTCGTGATGTTCACAATCGACGACGTGGACCTCAAGTTTCGATGGACGAGTCGTCCGAGTCGATGCTGCGGCGCAGCACGATCAAAGCGGCCAGCCCGAAGACAGCCAGTACGACCGTTCCGAATGTCGCGACGGTGGTCAGGCCTTCGGTGAACGCCGCGCGTGCGGAGCCCAGCAGGGGGACGGCCACGTCGGCCGGCAGGTGCTCCGCGGCTGCGACTGCGCCGGCCAGAGTGTCGCGGCTGGCAGCCGCGAGCTCGCTGGGCAGGCCGGCCGGCACGGTCACCGAATCCCGGTAGATCATGGTGCCGAGGCTGCCGAGCATCGCGATACCGATGGCGATGCCGAACTCGCCACTCGTCTCCGACATCGAGGCCGCCGACCCGGCACGCGAGGGCGGCACCGAACCGACGACGATGTCGGTCACCAGGGCCGCGCCGGGGCCGAGCCCCAGCGTCGCGATGGCCAGGCCGGTGACGACGACGCCGAGCCCGCCACTCGAGCTGGCCTGGGTCAGCACCACGAATCCGATGGCGGTGAAGATCATGCCGCCTCCGATGACCTGGGCGCGGCCGACCCGTTGGGCCAGCGCGGGCGCGAGCATCGACCCGACGATCATGCCCGCGGCCGGGGGGACCAGCCACGACCCCGCGGCGAGCGGCGTCAGCCCCTCGACCAGCTGCAGGTACATGCTGATGAACAGGAACATCCCGCCCATGACGACGGCGCCGACCATCATGACGCCGATCGCCGTGGTGAACGTCCGGTTGGCGAACAGGCGCAGGTCCAGGAGCGGACTGGCCAGCCGCAGCTGACGGCGGACGAAGGCGAGGCCGATCACGAGGCCGGCGGCGATGCTGACGACGGGAGTGGTCTGCATCCCGTCCTTGGCCAGATCCTTCAGGCCGTAGATCACCGGGAGGATGGTGCCCAGCGACAGCGCGACGCTGGCAAGGTCGATGCGCCCGGCGCTGGCGTCGCGGTGTTCTGGCAGCAGGATCGGCGCAGCGACCAACAGAATGACCATGACCGGCACACCCAGCAGGAACGCCGAGCCCCACCAGAACCACTGGAGGAGCACGCCCCCGACCACGGGGCCGATGGCGGTGCCGCCCATGAAGCAGCTGATCCACACACTGATCGCGACCGAACGCTGCTTGGCGTCCAGGAACATGTTGCTGATCAGGCCCAGTGTCGACGGCATCAGCGTCGCCCCGGCGATGCCCAGCAGCATGCGCGTGGCGATGAGCATCTCGGCGCTGCTCGAATAGGCCGCGACCACCGAGGCCACCCCGAACGCGGCTGCGCCGATCATGAGCAGCTTACGGCGTCCGATGCGGTCGCCCAGGGTGCCCATCGTGATCAGGAAGCCGGCCACCATGAAGCCGTAGATGTCGGTGATCCAGAGCAGTTGAGTGCTGCTCGGGGCAAGATCGGCAGTGAGGTGGGGCAGGGCGAGGTACAGCACGCTCATGTCGAGCGAGAGCAACAGGGTGGGCAGAGCCAGCACCGCCAGCCCGATCCACTCACGCCGCCCCGCCCGCTGGTCGCGCTCTGCGGCGATGATCGTCGTCACGGTAGTCCCTCTCGATGGTCCGGATGAAGTTCGTGCCCTTCACCCGGTACGTCGGGGGAGCCGCTCGAAAATCGACGTAGGCGGCAAAAAAATGACCCACGTCGCATCACTTGGGATGTGACGTGGGTCGTGTGGAGCGTCAGCCGGCCTGGTTCGCTCGCCTGCTGAGGACGAACGCGCCCGCGGCGGCGCCGAACAGGCCGAGGCCGAGGCCGGCCAGGGTGTTCATCCCGGCACCGGTGTCGGGCAGGTCGTCGTCATCGTCCGGCGGCGTGGTCTCGGTCGCCGTGGGTTCCGGGGTGGACGACTCCGTCGGCGTCTCTGTCGCGGTCGGGCTCGGCGTCTCGGTGGGCGTCGGCGTGTCCGTCGGAGTCGGCGTCTCGGTGGGCGTCGGGGTCTCCGTCGGAGTCGGCGTCTCGGTCGGAGTCGGCGTCTCGGTCGGCTCCGGCGTGCAGTCCAGCTCGGCGATGATGTCGATGCCCTTGTGCACCAGATCCTGCGGCGGGTTACCCGTGCTTGCGTGCATGACGTCGATCGGCACTCGGCCACACTCGGCGTCGGGGTCGTCGACGGCGTGCTTGTCCGGCGTGGACACGATGCCCGGGCCCTCGACGAAATCGCCCTCGATCTGGACCTGGTTGTACGGCTGCTCAGCCAGGTTCTCCGGGCTCAGGAACGTCAGCTGGGTCGCGCCTGGCTCGTTGTTGTGCGCGATGATGAAGGCTTCGAGTTCGTCGGAGTACTGCCAGTCGGCCGAGAATGCGTTGACCACCGAGAAGCTACGCGAGTTCTCCTCGGAGTAGGGCTGCCAGCCGTCGGCGGTGAACACCTCGGTGTCGTCGAACGTCGGCGTCGGCGAGCGCCACGCGAACTGCCCGGCGCCGTTGGGTTCCGTTCCGGCGCCGGTCGTGTCGGTGAAGATCATGTAGAACATGCCGTCGACATAGGTCACGCTGGGCTGTCCGGCGCCGTAGTCGTTGCCGTTGTCGACCTGGTGCGACGGGACGACGATCGGGCCGTCGTGGAAGCGTTCCCAACTGATGCCGTCGGTGCTGCGGGCCACCCCGATGGTGGTCTCCTTGTCCGCCGGGTCGCCGCTTTGATCGTCGCGCGCGGCGCCGTAGTACATGTAGTACGTGCCGTCGACCTTGACCACGGACGGATCACACGTGTGCTGAGAGTCGAACGTGCCGGTACCGGTGCCACCGAAGACGACCAGCGGGTCGCCGCCGTCGGGCGCCGTGAACGGCCCACTGGGGCTGGTGGACTCGGCGTAGAGAATGTCATCGCCCGGGACGGGGTCCTGCCCGTCCACGACGCCGCAGTACCACAGCCGGTAGCGGCCGTCGTCGTGGATGACAGCCGGTGCGTACTCGTAAGCGCTGAGGTCGCTGTTGGTGATGGGCGAGGGCGCTCGGTAGTTGTCGGTCGTGAGATCTTCAGCAGCAGAAGCCGGCCAGGCAGATGTCAGGAGCAGCGCTGTGCCGGCTGCCGCACACCCGGCCAAAGTTCGCGCACGAAGGCGCAGGTGAAACGAGTTGTGACTCAATTCCAACATCCTCTTGCTCATGTGCCCGCGCGGAGCACTGTAACAGCCGCCCACGCATCGATCGGCCACTGATGGCGAGTCGAGGACCGCCACGCCGTTGACGATGTCCGCGACATCCTGAATGATCCTCGGTAATCGATTTCTGATCGTGGAGGGGTGGACATGCACACTGACGACGAGCGGCCGCGCACGGTGAGTCGCTCCACCTTCCTCAAGGCCGCCGCCGGTGCGTTCGGTGCGGCGTCGTTGCTGGGCAAGGCGGCCGTTCCGGCATCGGCCAACGCCATCCAGGTCACCAAGATCGCCGATCTCACCGGCCCCGGGCTCACGACCCGGTTCCGTATGGAGGCCACCGACCTCGGAGTTCCTGCGCGCACGCCCGACGGGCGCGTGCTGTTCGTCTTCGGTGACACCTTCGAACAGGCCCGCGTCGGCGGGGGCTGGTGGCGCTCCCCGGTCGCCTTGTGGTCGACGACGAGCGACCTGAACACCGGCGTCACGTGGTCCGGCGCCGTGGGCGGCGAGGCGGCGCAGCAATTGTGGCACTACGAGCACGACAACCCGGTGTTCTCGACGGTGCTGCCATCCGACGTCATCACGATCGGCGGCACCATGTACCTGCACGTCATGGTGAACAAAGGCCTCGGCAACGTGGTGTGGACCGA
>JAJYTA010000118.1 GCA_021793295.1 Actinomycetes bacterium | reverse complement strand
GGACCAGGGGGGGCGATCAACGCATGCGCCGGATGGGTACCACCGATCGGTAGGTCCTCGCCGACGTCGATCGTCACGCCGGCCAGCACGGCATTGAACAGGTAGAACGCGGCGATCGTCGCTCTGGCCTCCGCGGGCGCGCCGACGGCGTCGCTCAGCGCTCGCTCCAGCCGCTGGACGGTGTCGCGGTGATCGAGCTGGATCGTCCAGAACAGGCTCGATGCGGCGGCGAGCCGGCTGACGGCGACGGCGTCTCGCGCCTCGCGCGCCAGGACGGCTGCGGCGTCGAGCGTGTCGCGTTCGCTGCGAAGCCGGGCCAGCCACGGCAGTTGGCCGGCGTTGCGTAGGTGTGGCTCGGCGCGCTCAGCGAGGTCCACGGCGTAGTCGATCAGCGCCTTCCGGGCCTCGTGGTCGTCCCCGGATTCAATGAGCCGCTGCTGGGCGTACTCGCGGATGGTCTCGAGCATCCGGTACCGCGGTTGCATCTCGTCCACGCTGTGCAGCAGCGACTTGTCGACCAGCGAGGCGAGAAGATCCAGCGTCGCCGCCGATCCGCCGACCCAGGCCGCACCCTCGGGGGTGATGGTCGACGGAAACAACGCCAGCCGCTGGGCGAAGCGGCGTTCGTCGTGGTCGAGCAGCTCCCAGCTCCAGGCGACGACGTCGGCCAGCGTGCGGTGCCGGGGCGGGGCCGTACGGCTGCCCTGGGTCAACAAGCCGAACCGTTCGCCCAGTCGGCGGCGGACTTCGCCGACCGGCAGCGAGCGCAACCGCGCCGCCGCGAGTTCCAAGGCGAGCGGGAGGCCGTCGAGTCGCCGGCAGATCTCCACGACGTCGTCCACCGTCGCGTCGTCGACGGTGAAGCCGGGCCGCACCGCCCGGGCGCGGTCGGCGAACAGGCGCACGGCCGGGGCCGCGGCGGCTGCCACGGCGGGAGCACCGGGTTCGGGCAGGTCGAGCGGCCGGACGTCGAACAGCGACTCACCGACTACCCCCAGTGACTCGCGGCTGGTGGCCATGATGCGCAGCGCCGGGCACCGGCCGAGCAACGCATCGACCAGGTGCGCGACGGTGTCGAGGACGTGTTCACAGTTGTCGAGCACGAGGAGGGTGTCGCGACCGGACACAGCGTCGACCACCCGGCTCACCGGGTCGTCAGGCACCTCCGGCCGTGACGGCACACCGGTCTCGCGCTGACCCAGGGCGTCGACGACGGCCTGGGGCACCCGCGCCGGATCGCTCACCGGGGCGAGCTCCACCAGCCACACGCCCCCGGATACCTGCGTCGCTTGTTCGGCCAGAACGGCGCCGACCGCCTGAGCCAGGCGCGTCTTCCCGGCTCCGCCCGGCCCGACGAGCGTGACCAGACGGTCCCGGCACACGCGCGCGGCCAGGTCGGCGACGTCGTCGGCCCGGCCGATCAGCTCGGTCAGCCCCGCCCGCACGTTGCCTCGAAGGTGGCGAGCCGGCACCGCGTCGTCGTGGCGTAGTGCCCACAGATGCGCCTCGCGCAGCTCACCGCCCGGATCGGTGCCGAACTCGTCGGTCAACCGGCGTCGTACGTCGTCGAAGGCCGCCAGAGCCTCGGCGCGGCGGCCGCTGCGAACCAGGGCCCTGATACGCAGCGCATGCAGCCGCTCTCGCCATGGATGGGCTGCGGCGAGCTCGTCCAGGCGCGCGAGCACGTCGGAGGCGTCGGCACCGGTGGCGCCGTTGGCGTCGTCGGTGAGTACGGCGAGTTCGGCATCGGCCATGTCCTCGACGGCGGCCAGGCGGAGTTGGTCGAGGCGAGCGATCACCGACTCGGCGAACGTCGCGCCGCCGACGTCGCCCAGCGCCGCTCCGCGCCACAGCTCCAGCGCTTCGTTCAGCACCTTCGCCGCCTCGACGTGGGTACCGGCGGCCAGGAGCCCTCGCCCCTCGCGGGCGAGTCGCTCGAACCGCAGCGCGTCGACGTCGTCCGGATCGATGTCCAGCCGGTACCCGCCGGGCACCGCGACGACGTCGGCCGGCAGCGTCGCGCGCAGCCGGGAGACCAGCGATTGCAGCGCGTTGACGGGTTCGGCCGGCTGCTGCTCCGGCCAGAGCGCGGCACTGAGCGCACCGACCGGAACGGAGCGCCCGGCGTCGAGGGCGAGCCGGACCAGCAGCGTGCGCAGCCGGATGCCGCCTATCGCGACGGCACGCCCGTTGTCGGTGACCTCCAACGGCCCCAGGATGCCCACGCGCACCCGTACAGCTTCGCACGGCCGGGCCCGGGTGACGCAGCCCACGTCCGCGCGATCTTGTGATTTCGATACTCGCGGGTCTAGTTTTTCTAGATATACGGAACTGCCTAGTCTCGCAATAGGACTCGGAGCGGCCATGAACGCCTCCTCTGACCAGCCCCATGTCGTCGACCGATCACCTGAGCGCACTTATCGGCGCAGGTGGGCGACGCTAGGTGTGCTGTCGCTGAGCCTCGTGCTCATCGGCATGGACACGACCGTGCTGAATACCGCGATCCCCACGATGCAGCGTGACCTCGCCGCCTCGGCCAGTGACTTGCAGTGGGTCATCGACGCCTACACCCTCGCGTTCGCCGGCCTGCTGCTCACGGCCGGCGCGTGGGGCGACAAGTACGGCCGCAAGATCGCCCTCGTGCTCGGGCTCGTCGTCTTCGGCGCCTCCTCGGCGTGGGGAGCTACGGCCGACTCCGCCGGTACGGTCATCGCCGCTCGAACCGTCATGGGGCTGGGGGCAGCGCTGATCATGCCGAGCACGTTGTCGATCCTCATCGACGTGTTTCGTGATCCAGCCGAGCGCAAGACCGCCATCGGCATCTGGTCGGCAATGGCCGGCATCGGGATCGCCGGCGGGCCGGCGATCGGCGGGTGGCTACTCGAACACTTCTGGTGGGGGTCGGCCCTGATGATCAACGTGCCGATCGTCGCGGGCGCCTTGGGGCTCGGGATGTGGCTCGTCCCGGAGTCACGCGATCGCCGCAGTCCACGCCTCGATCTCGTCGGCGCCGGACTGTCGATCCTCGGGCTCGTAGCGCTGGTCTGGTCGCTCATCGAGGCGCCGGAACGTGGGTGGACCGACGTGGTCCCGGTCGGCGGCATGGTGTCGGCCGCCGTCATCCTCGTGGCGTTCGTGCTGTGGGAACGACGGCACCCGGCGCCCATGCTGCCGATGCAGTTCTTCGCCGACCGGCGGTTCAGCATTCCTGTCCTGTCGATCACGCTGGTCTTCTTCGCGATGATGGCCGCAGCGTTCTTCTTGTCGGTCTACCTACAGACGGTGCTCGGCTACAGTCCGCTCGAAGCCGGTATCCGGATCTTGCCGCTGGCCATCGGGCTGGTCGCAGGTGGCCCGACGGCCATGCTCATCGCCCAGCGCATCGGTGAGCGCTGGCCGACGGCTCTCGGACTCGTCCTGCTCGCCGTCTCGTTCTGGATCTTCGCCGGCGTCACGGTCGGGAGCGACTACCTGCCGCGAGGGTTCAGCGCGACGGTGATCATGGGCTTCGGCATGGCCTTCGCCATGGGCCCGGCGACCGAGTCGGTCATGGGGTCCATTCCGCGCGCGAAGGCAGGGGTCGGGTCGGCGGTCAACGACGCCGTGCGCCAGGTGGGCGGGGCGCTCGGCATCGCGGTGCTGATCTCGGTGCTGAACTCCGTCTACTCCGGCGCCATCGCCGACTCGGTGATGCAGCTTCCCGGCCCGGCTGCACACGCCACCGAAGACAGCATCCAAGGCGCCTACGCGGTGGCCGCGGAGCTTCCCGCAGCCCAGGCGAGCGCCCTCGTCGCTGCGGCTGACCAGGCATTCGTGGACGCGATGACGACGACGGTCGTCGTGGCCGCCGTGGTCATCGTCGCCGGAGCGCTGCTGGCCGCGATCGCCATGCCCGACCGGGGCAAGCCGGCCGACGACGAGCTGCTCACCGCGGCGGGCGACCCGGGGACGTTGCGTTAAGGTCCGGTCATTGTGACCGCGTCCACCCCACCAACCGGCGGCGAGCCGCGTCGCGGCCGGCCCCGCGACCCCGCAGCCGATCAGCGCATCCTCGCCGCCGCCGTCCGCCAGCTCCTCGACCGCGGCGCACAGGCGATGACCGTCGACTCGGTTGCGGAGGCCGCGGGGGTGGGCAAGGCCACGGTGTACCGGCGCTGGGCGAGCAAGGACGACCTCGCCTATGCCGCCGTAGCCGCCCTGCTGGACCAAGAGGTCCATGTTCCCGACACCGGTTCGCTGCTCGGCGACATGACCGAGGTCTACCGCGACCTGCTCATGCTGGCCAGGCGTCCGGACGGGGAGGCGTTCTTTCGCACCGCGGCCGCCGAGGCCGCCCGCGACCCGCGCATCGCCGAGCTGTACCGCGTTTCGCTGGCCAATCGGCTGAAGACCAGCAACATCATCTTCGATCGCGCCGTCGAGCGCGGTGAGCTCGCCCCGGACGTCGACCGGCAGATGTTCTTCGACTGGCCGGCCGGGATCATGATGTTCCGGATCCTGGTCGCCGTGCCCCTTCCGCATCCGGACGAAGCCGAGAAACTGGCCCGCCTGACCCTCTACGGATTCGCCCGACACCCCGATCGGTGATCGTTGGCGCGATCTGGTTGCCAGGGCAGCCGATGCGCGCCAACGATCACCGCGCTCAGGCCTCGCGCAACCGAGGGAGCAACGCCGCCGCGCGCTCGGCCTGCGCGACCGCCTGCTCGGCGTCGGGCTCCTCCGGCTTCGCCACGACGATCAGGATGACGTCGTCGGCGCCGGCCTGCGCGTACTGCTCGATC
Source organism: Actinomycetes bacterium (assembly GCA_021793295.1). Classification (GTDB taxonomy): domain Bacteria; phylum Actinomycetota; class Actinomycetes; order Jiangellales; family Jiangellaceae; genus Haloactinopolyspora. Next base: position 8,587 of record JAJYTA010000118.1, on the reverse strand, counting down.
TGAGTGAGCGCGTCGTCGGCGGTCTCCGGCAGGCGCAGCTGGATGGTCCGCCGGATCTGCGCAGGGTCGCGGCCGACGTCGGCGCAGTGTTCGTCGAGGACACCGGACAGCTCGGCGAACTCCGCCGGGCTCTCCCCCGTGCAGTTCCAGACGTCGGCGTACATCGCGGTGATCCGCAGGGTCCGTTTGCGCCCGCTGCCGCCGATCCAGATCGGCGGGTACGGCCGCTGCACGGGCTTCGGCTCGGCGACCGCGTCCTGGATGCGGTAGTGCTGTCCTTCGAACGTGGTCCGCGGCTGCGTCCACAGCGACCGAATGATCTGGCACGCCTCCTCGAGCCGGTCGAGGCGCTGGCCGGCCGTCCCGAACTCCAGGCCGAACATGGTGTGCTCGTACTCCGCCCAGGCCGCGCCGAGCCCGAACTCCAGCCGACCACCGGACAGGTGGTCGACGGTCGTGGCGATCTTCGCCAGCACCCCCGGATGCCGATAGGTGTTGCCGGTGACCATGCACCCGATCCTGGTGCGGCTGGTGACCTCGGCCATCGAGGCCAACAACGTCCACGCATCGAAGATGTCGCCGTCCACGTCGCCGCCGAGCGTGGCGAAGTGGTCCATGTTCCAACAGTGGTCGAACCCGGCGTCATCGGCGATTCGCCACACGGCCCGGTATTCGTCGATGGTCGCCCGTTGGCTGAGTTTGAGTCCGTAGCGCATGGGTCAGTCATACCCGATCGGGCGCGCACCGAGCCGGCACGTCGGGATTCAGCCGAGGATGCCGTCCACGAAGGCTTCGGGGTCGAACGGCGCGAGGTCGTCCGCCCCTTCACCGAGGCCGACCAACTTGACCGGGACGCCGAGCTCGCGCTGCACGGCGACCACGATGCCACCCTTGGCGGTCCCGTCGAGCTTGGTCAGCACGATGCCCGTGACATCGACCACCTCGGCGAACACCCGCGCCTGCATCATGCCGTTCTGGCCGGTCGTGGCATCGAGCACCAGCAGCACCTCGTCAACCGGGCCGTGCTTCTCCACCACCCGCTTGACCTTGCCGAGCTCGTCCATCAGCCCGACTTTCGTCTGCAACCGCCCGGCGGTGTCGATGACGACGGTGTCGACTTCACTTTCGATGCCCGCCTTGACCGCGTCGAAGGCGACACTGCCGGGGTCACTGCCCTCGGGGCCGCGAACGGTGGGCACACCGACGCGGTCACCCCACGTGGTCAACTGGTCGGCCGCTGCGGCACGGAAGGTGTCAGCGGCGCCCAGCAGCACGTCGCGGTCTTCGGCGACGAGCACGCGCGCCAGTTTGCCGACGGTCGTGGTCTTGCCGGTGCCGTTCACGCCCACCACCATGACGACGGCCGGGCGGGCGTCCTCGACGTGTCGGTCGGTGCGCAAGGTCCGGTCGAGGGTGGGGTCGACCAGGGCGATCAGTTCCTCACGCAACACGCGGCGAGCGGCCTCGGCGTCGGCGATGCCCTCGACTCGCGCCCGAGTGCGCAACCGCTCCACCAGCTCACCAGCCGGAGCCACACCGAGGTCCGCGGCCAGCAGCGTGTCCTCGATCTCTTCCCAGGTGTCCTCGTCGAGACGCTCCCGCGACAACAGTGCCAGCAGCCCTTTGCCCAGCCCGGTCTGCGAGCGCGCGAGACGAGAACGCAGCCGGACCAGCCGGCCGGCGGCCGGTTCGGGCCGTTCGACGGCCGGTTCTTCCGGGGCTGGCAACTCGGTGACCGGCGGTTCGGTGCCAGCGTGGTCGGCCGGTCGCTGGTCGGCGGGTCGCTGTTCGACGCCGGAATCCGGTGCCGGCGATTCGACCGCGGTGCCGGATCGGCTCGCGGCGTCACGGCGGTCAGCCTGCGCCGGCGGTTCGACCCGGCGAGCTCGGCGGCGCGGTACCAGGAACGCCGTCAGGGCGACGGCGATGACGACGATGACAGCGGCGATGACGATGTACTCCCACACATGCGCCATCCTTGCACGCTGAAGTTCCCTGGCGCCGGAGCGGCTGGCTAACGCGGGAGCGGCTGGCGGACTCGCGTCGCGCTCGGGACCGGCCGGCTCAAGCGCTCAGCCACCACGCGACGTGTCAACCGCAAGACCTGGAAGCTGCGATCACGAGTGTTGTAGACGCGAGACGTCGCCACGAAGCGCCACCTGCGCATGCGTCGGCGCACCCGGGGGGAATGCTGCAGATGGTGATAGCCGCCGACGGCGACGATGATCCCAGTTGCCAAGATCACGATGCCCAGCATGGCCACGACGACTGCCGTCATCCGCGACACCCCCATGAGTCACATTCGTAACAGCTTTCACACCAGCAACACCGACGGTATCTCATGCCACGTACCCGCTGGCCCTGATCGAACACGCGTGTCGGGCCGACTTTTCCTCTCGATCATGCTGGTTGTGAAGATTGTCGTGATCGAAAATGCCGCTATGGAGCGCACTTCCCGCCACGACGATCTTCACGACCGATCACGGCCCGAAACGGACGGGTGGACGTCAGCTCTTGACCGAGCCGGCCATCAGGCCGCCGACGAACCACCGGCCGAGGATGATGTAGACGATCAGAGTCGGGAACGAGGCGATCAGAGCACCGGCCATGCTGGCCGAGTAGTCCTGCAGCTGACCGCTGGCCAGGAAGTTCAGACTGATCGTCACCGGCCCGTTCTGGGCGTTGGAGAAGAAGATCGCGAACAGGAAGTCGTTCCACGCCGAGGTGAACTGCCAGATCAGCGTCACCACGAAACCCGGAGCCGACAGCGGCAGGATGATCAGCGCGAACGTCCGCAGCATGCCGGCGCCGTCCACTCGGGCGGCTTCGATCATGTCCTCGGGGACCGAGGCGTAGTAGTTGCGGAAGATCAACGTACAGATCGGCAACCCGAACACGGTGTGCAGGACGAACAGGCTGGCGATGCCGCTGGGCACGCCGAGGTTCTGCATCAGCTCGACCAGCGGGATCATGACCGCCTGGTACGGGATGAACATGCCAAACAGGATCAGCGTGAACACCAGGTCGGCGTAGGGAAAGCGCCACCTGGCCAGCACGAAGCCGTTCATCGCCCCCAACATGGACGACACGATCGACGCCGGAATGACCAGCGCGAACGTACGCCCGAGCGCGGGCGACAGAGTGTCCCAGGCGCGCGCCCAGCCGTCGGTGTACCACTCCGTCGGCAACTGCCAGGCCCGCGTGGGCGTCGCATCGCCGGCGCTCTTGAAGCTGGTGACGAACAGGACGTACGCGGGGATCAGCACCACGATCAAGAAGATGATCAGCAGCAAGTACCGAAGAGTGCGCGAGGTGCGCGCCCGCCCGGAGCGGCTCGTGCTCTGCGCCGCGCGTGTGGGGGCCGGGGTGGCTTCGTCGACGAGTTGAGTGGTCATCGGCCCCGCTCCGACCGGTAGTTGTGGACCAGATAGGGCACGATCATCACCGCGACGACCACCAACATCACGGTGCCGATCGCCGCGGCCACGGCGTACTCACCTCTGGTGAACGCCAACCACATCTGGGTGGCCGGCACTTGCGTCGTGTAGTTCGTCTGCCCGGCCACCGACATGATCAGGTCGAACACCTTGAGCGACATGTGCCCGATGATGATGATGGCTGACAACGCCACCGGCGAGAGCTGCGGGAAGATGACGTGCCGGTACAGCTTCCACTCGCTGGCGCCGTCCATCCGCGCCGCCTCGCGCAGCTCGTCCGGGATGCCGCGGAAGCCGGCGAGGAACAGCGCCATGATGTAGCCGGACAGCTGCCAGATCGCCGGCATCGCGATCGCGAGGATGCCCCAGGTCTCGTCGGTCCACCAGGAGTTCTGCAGGAACCCCAGCCCGATCATGTCCAGGCCGCGGTTGAGTCCGCTGGCACTCTCGCCGGTGTTGCTGTTGAGCAGCCATCGCCACACGACACCCGAGGCGACGAACGACACCGCCATCGGGAACAGGTAGGTCGTGCGGAAGATCCCTTCGCCGCGAAGGCCCCGCTCCAGCAGCCAGGCCCACACGAACCCGAAGAACAGCGTCCCGGCCAGGAACGCCACCGTGTACATCGCCAGGTTGCGCAGCGAGTAGATGAACGTGTCGTCGGTGAACAACGACGTGTAGTTCTCGAGCCCGACGTACTTCGTCGTCTGGCCACGGATGTTGTCGGTCAGCGACGTGTTGATGTTGACGCCGATCAACCCGTAGACGAACACGCCGAGCAACACCAGGGTCGGCGAGATCAACAGCAGCGGCGGGCCCCAGCTACGGACCTTCGTGAGCACGACTCACTCCTCTGCGGCGAACCGGATGCTGACGGCGTCAGCCCTCCTGCTGGAGGTTGTTCGCGGCGGCGTCGGCCAGTCCGGACTTGAGGTCGTCGACGTTGCCGTTCGCGCTGAACCGGCTCACCGCCTGGGTGACGGCGTCCAGCCACGCCACCGGCGTCGCCGCACCATGCGCCAGCGACGGCACGATCGTGTCGTTGGCGAAGGATTCGATGGCGGTCTGCTGGTACTCGGGGTACTCGCTCGCGTCGACGTCGGTGCGCGCCGGGATGGATCCCTTGGCGAGGTTGAACGCCTTCTGGCCCTCAGGGCTGGCGATGGTGTCGAGCCACGCCTCGGTCCCACCGGTGTTGATGTCGCCGACCGGGAGCGTGAACGAGTCGGCGAGGAAGTCGAACACGCCGTCGGTGCCGGGCACCGGGAAGGCCACGTAGTCGGTGCCGAACTTCTGTTGCTGCTCCTGGAAGGCTGCCTCGGCCCAGTCGCCCATGACGTTGTAGGCGGCCTTGCCATCGATGATCTGCTGAGTGGCATCGGGCCAGTCGAGGTTCTGCCGGTCGGTGTTGGTGTACTCCAGCAGCTTCGCGTAGTCGTCGAGGGCGGCCTCGACCTCCGGGGAAGCCCAGTCGGTGGAGCCGTCCCACAGCCCGATGTAGGCCTCCGGGCCGAGGTCGGCCAGCAGGACGGTCTCGAGCAGGTGCACCTGGGTCCAGTCCGTACCGATCGACAACGCCGTCGCGCCACTGGCCTGGACGGCGTCGAGCTGGGTGAACCACTCGTCGAGGCTGGCCGGCGGCGTGGCCGGGTCGATGCCTGCTTGCTCGAGCACGGTCGGGTTGGCCCAGACGACGTTGGCGCGGTGGATGTTGGACGGCACCGAGTAGATGGCGCCGTCGACCGTCAGCAACTCGAGCAGGTCCTCCGGGAAGACGTCGCTCCAGCCGTTCTCGTCGTACAGGTTGGAGATGTCCTGAACCTGGTTGGCCTCGATGTAGTCGGTGAGCTCTGCACCCGCATGCGCTTGGAACGTCTCGGGCGGGTCGTTGGTCTGCAACCGTGAGGCGAGGACGTTCTTGGCGTTACTGCCCGCACCACCCGCGACGGCGCCGTTGACGAACTCGTAGTCGGGGTGCTGCTCCTGGAAGACCTCGACAAGAGCGTCCAAGCCGGCCTTCTCGCTGCCTTCGGCCCACCATGTGAAGACCTCGACCTCGCCGCCGCCGTTGCCATTGCCGTCGCCGCTGGTGCTCTCGCCGTCGTCGCCACAGGCCGACAGGGTCAGCCCTACTGCCGCCAGCGCTGCGATCACCGTGGTTCGCCGCATGATGGTGCCTTTCATACATGGAGTGATGCTGCTCAGCCTTAGCCAGTGAACGCCCTCATGCGTACCAGCGTCAATACACTATGACAGCGTTGTCGTGAACATGGCGGATCGTAACCGGAAAGTTCCCGGCCAGTTGCATCGGCGTCGTTCTCGTGTGCCGCCCAGAACGCCTGAAACGGGCTCAGGTCAGGCGCGCGGCCCGGTCCAGGAAGACCTCGCGTTCCCGCCCGTTCCGGGTCTCGGCGGCCGCCTGGGTGAAAGCCGCTGCAGCTTCATTCCAGCGCTCGAGTTGCTCGAGCAGGTCCCCGCGGACCGCGGCCAGCTGGGCGTAGCCGCCCAGTGCGCCGTCGGCCACGAGACCGTCGACGATCGCCAGGCCCTTCTCGGGCCCGTATGCCCGCGCCACCGCGACCGCCCGGTTCAGTTCCACCACCGGCGTGGACCACACGTGCCGCAGGACGTCGTAGAGCGCGGCGATGCGCTGCCAGTCGGTGTCCTCGGCGCGGACGGCCGTGGCGTGGCAGGCGGCGATCGCGGCCTGCAGGCAGTACGGCCCCAGGGCAGCAGGAGGCGCGCCGGCGCGGGTGGGCGCGCTCGCCAGCCGTTCGGCTCGGGCCAAGGAGTCCAGTCCGCGCCGGATGAGCAGGCGATCCCACAGCCGACGATCCTGGTCGGGCAGGAGGATCGGCTCGCCTGACGGCGTCGTGCGGGCGGGGATTCGCGACGCCTGGAACTCCAGGAGAGCGGCGAAGCCGTGCGCCTCGGGCCGGTCAGGCACCAGCGCGGCCAGGATGCGCGCCAGCCGGAGGGCTTCTTCGCACAGCTCCGGGCGCATCCAGCTCTCCCCTGCCGTGGCCGTGTAGCCCTCGTTGAACACGAGGTAGACGACCTCCATGACCGCGGCCAGCCGGTCGTCCATCTCTGCTCGCGTGGGCAGTTCGAACGCCACCTCGTTGCGCAGCAGCGTCCGTTTCGCGCGCACGATGCGCTGGGCGGCGGTCTGCTCCGGAATCAGGAACGCCCGCGCGATCTGCGTCGTCGACAGGCCACCGAGGCAGCGCAGTGTCAGCGCGACCCGAGATTCCATGGACAGGATCGGGTGGCACGCGGTGAAGATCAGCCGGAGCAGATCGTCGCCGATGTGGTCGTCGAGCGCATCATCGATGCCGGACTCGCCGTCGTGCTGCCTGCTCTCCAGATCACGACCGACGGCGACGATCTTGCGCTGGTAGGTACGCCGGCGCCGCGCCAGGTCGACGGCACGGTTCTTCGCGGTGGTCATCAGCCAGCCGGCCGGATTCGGCGGCACCCCCGTGCGCGGCCACTGCTCGAGAGCGACGACCAAGGCGTCCTGCGCGAGTTCCTCGGCGGCGCCGACGTCACCGGTGACGCGGGCGAGCCCGGCGATGAGCCGGCCGGACTCGATGCGCCACAGCGCCTCGATGCTGCGGTGGACGTCGGCGGACACTCACCGATCCAAGCACATCGAGGCGCTGTTCCACCTGGTCGGAACCTGCGGCGACGGTCAGGCCGGTGGCGCGAAATCCTCCGGGCCGAAAACCTTGAGGACGAGCGACTCGCCTTCCCAGGCCGGCCAGTGTTCCTGGTGCAGGTGCATGAACCGCCGCGCCCATTCGACGGCCTCTTCCTTCGACTTGACCTGGTACAGCGCGTAGCTGATGTACTCCTTGGACTCGGTGAACGGGCCGTCGACGATGTCCAGCGAGCCGCCGGAGAGCTCGACCCTCGCCCCCATGGCGCTCGGAGCGAGCCCGGCGTTGTCCAGCATGGCACCGGCCTGGGTGGCCTCTTCGCCGAGTTTCATGATCGCGTCCATGAGCTCGGCAGGTGGTTGTTCGGCCGGCTGGTTGCCTCTCAGTAGAACCAGGTAACGCATGGTGGTCTCCCTTGTGGTGGGTGGGGTACTGGTCAACGAGGGTCTGCGGCGAGCTTCGAACCTTCGAGACGGTACCGGTCGATGCTGACGGCGCAGAGCCACGCGTACACGACGAGCACGGCGAGCACGAAGGCGACATTGGCCGCAGCCGCTCCGCCGCCGGCAGCGACGGCGACGAAGCCGGCGAAGAACACCACGCCCACCGTCCGTGAGAGCAAGGCCCATGCACGGCGCCCGTCGACTGCGTACCGTGCGGCGACGACGAATGTGGCGATGGTCAAACAGGTGAAGCCGACGCCACCCGCGGCGAAGTGCGCCACGCCGTGCCACGTCACGGTGGCCGCGTCGGTCGGTGTGCCGGCCGGGAAGCCGAGCGCTGGATCCGCCCGGAAGACGCCGGCGGCGATCAGGCTCGCTCCGAACCCGCCGAACAGGCGCGGAGCCCACATGGCGCCGCGCCCGGGCCGCAGCGTGCGCCGCAGCCCCACGGCGAAGGCCAGCGTCATGAGTCCGGCGACGATGAAGTTCGCGACCTGGATCCAGCCGTACGTGCCGTTGGCCAGCAGGCTCCACTGATGGCGGGCGAGGTCGAAGCCGTCCCGGGTGAGCGCCTGGGCCAGTGAGACCGCCACGTAGATCGGTCCGGTGATGATGCCGTAGCCGAGCAGCGAGCGGGTGACGTAGATGGGGCGGTTCACGTTGTGCTGGCTGTCGTGGCATGTGGTGCTCATGTTCTGCCTCCCGTCGGGGGCCGGTCGCCCGGTGCGACCCGGCCATTGCCCCCTCGACGAATGACGACGGGCTGTATCGACACGTCGGCGGAAGGTTTTTTCGGTGTCGGGGGCTGGCGGGCTCAGGAGCCACATCACCAGGCGTTGTGTCGCACCACCATGCGTGCACGGGTGGTGCGGTTGGCGATCACCTGCTGGACATGATCATTTGGACGGTGTCGGGCGGGGGCGGACGAGCACGGAGGTGGCGATGACCAGTGCGGTCGCGGCGAAGGCGAGGCCGAAGTCGGCGACGGCCGCCAGGGCACCGACACCGATGGCGCCGATGCCGAACCCGGCGTCGTAGGCGATGT
>JAJYTA010000117.1 GCA_021793295.1 Actinomycetes bacterium | reverse complement strand
GAGCCACTGGTCGCCGAGTTCCTCGATCGTCGGTGGATGCAGGGGGAGGAACTCGGAATGGCCAAGACGCAGCAAGAGCGTCGAGTTCGGTGCTTCGAGCGTGATCTCGAGCGTGGCGTCGTCGGGGGCCTTGACGCCGACGTCGTCGAAGTTGGTGGTGGTGCCGTTCATGTAGTCACCAGCGCCGGCTACGAGCATGTTGGCCTGGTTGTAGGACGGTGCGGCTTCCCCGGCGACACCTGGCGTGAGGATCCGCTTCCAGTTCCACAGCAGGTCTTGGGCGGTCACCGGGTCGCCGTTGGACCACATGGCGTCGTCGCGCAGGTGGAAGGTGTAGGTGAGCTGGTCGTCGGAGACCTCCCAACTCTCGGCCACACCGGGCAGCACGTTGGACGGGTCGTCGGCGTCCAGGACGACCAGCCCCTCCCACAAGGCGGTCATGATGATCTGCCCGTTCGACGAACCACTGGCGATGGCCGGGTCGAGGTCGGCGACCGGGATCATCGAGACCCGGAGGATGCCGCCAGAGTCGGGCTGATCGCCGCCGGCTCCACCGTCGTCGGCGCCCGAGCCGCTGTCATCGCCGCTGAATCCGCACCCGGTGCTGAAGGCGGCGGCACTGGCGAGGGTTGCCGCCAGGAACGTGCGGCGGCGGATCGGTCGTGGCTGGTTCATGTGGAACCTCCAAGGACAGTGGTCGTTCACGAGGACGGTTGATGGGCGCTGCCCGGGTTCGCGTGCGCGGTGGCGCTGCGAACCCAGTGCTGCGGGGCCAGCTCGACCAGGTCGCCGGATCGGGTGTCGATCGCGGTGTTCGCCTGCCACGGCATCGGCGCGGTCCGGATGGGCAGCACGGCGGCAAGCAGCGCCTGGGTGTAGGGGTGCTGAGGGTTCGTGAAGATCGTTCGAGTGGGCCCGGCTTCGACGACGTGGCCGGAGGCCATGACGACGACGCGGTCGCACAGCCGCTGGGCGACCGCCAGGTTGTGCGTGATGAACAGCATCGACAGGCCCAACCTGCGTTTGAGGTCGTCGAGCAGGTCGAGGATCTGCGCCTGAATCGACACGTCGAGCGCTGAGGTGGGCTCGTCACAGACCAGAAGCTGCGGTTCGAGGGCCAACGCACGGGCGATGGCCAGCCGTTGTTGCTGGCCGCCGGAGAACTGCCGTGGGTAGGCGTGGGCGCGCGCTCGCGGGATACCCACCAGCTCGAGTAGTTCCAGCGCCCGGGCTCGGCGCTCGGCTGGGCTACCGACTTTGTGGACACGCAGCGGTTCGACGATGTTGGCCATGGCGGTCAGATGCGGCAGCAACGACCCGTAGGGATTCTGGAACACCATCTGGACGCGCCGGCGCAGGCCGTGCAGCTCGGACCCGGCTGCGGTCAACAGGTCGTGCCCATCGAAGGTCACCATGCCGCCAGCCGGTTCGATCAACCGCATGATCAGCCGAGCCAGCGTCGACTTCCCGCTGCCGGACTCACCGACCACGCCGACAGCCTCGTTCGCATTGATCGTGATGCTGACGTCGTCCACGGCGTGCACGTCGCCGCCGCGGCCTTGGAAGACCTTCACCAGATTGCGGGCCTGCAGCACAGGGTCGGCTCGGGTGTCATCCCGGGATTCGCCCGGCGTGTCGTTCCCGTCAGTCGTGACGTCGGGCGCGGCATCCAGGAGACGCCGTGAGTACGGCTGCTGGGCGTGGGAGACGAACTGGTCCATCGACGCGGTCTCGATCGTCTGCCCGTCTTTCATGACGACGACGTCGTCACAGACGTAGCGGGCGACGCCGAGGTCGTGGGTGATCATCACGACCGCCAGGCCGTCCTCGCGCAGCTTGGTGAACACGTCCAGCACCTGGCGCTGGATCGTGACGTCGAGCGCGGTGGTGGGCTCGTCGGCGATCAGCAGCCGGGGCCGGGCCACGATCGCCATCGCGATCATGGCGCGCTGCCGCATGCCGCCGGAGAGCTGGAACGGATACATCCGGATTCGCCGCTGGGGCTCGGGGATGCCGACCCGGTCGAGCGCGTCGATCGCGCGGTCGACGGCCTCCTTCCGGCCACAGCTGCCATGCCAGCGCAGATGTTCGGTGAGCTGGGCTTTCAGCGTCCGCGTGGGGTTGAGCGCGGACATGGCGTTCTGGAAGACCATGCCGATGCCGGGCCCACGGACCGCACGCAGCTCGTCTTCGGAGAGCTTCAGCAGATCGGTACCGTCGAACTCGGCCGTACCGGAGACCACCGCACTGTCGGGCAGCAGCCGCAGCAGTGCCCGCATACTGACGGTCTTGCCCGACCCCGACTCGCCCACGATGGCCAGCGCGCCGTTGGCGGGCACGTCGGCGTTCAGATGCGCGGCCGGGACGAGGCCACCGCCCCGGTTCCGGAACGCGACGCAGCGAGCTGGGCAAACGATCTGCCGGACGAGGAAACCAACCACGGCTGCCAACTGCGCAGCGTGCTTGACGACTTCCGTCATGGGCGCCGCCCGGAGACCAGCGGCGCAAGCGGCCGGGCGGCCATCGAACTGATCACGGCCTTGTACAAGTCGGCCTTCACCGGACAGACCGTCAAGCGCAACGAGATCGAGGCGGGAGACCCGTTCTACTACCGCCTCGACGGTGCCGCATTCGAGAGGATGTGAGGAACCTGGTGAGCCGACCTCGGCGGCCGAACGTGCTGGCGATCAGGGGTACGGTTCGCGCTACGTGCCGGCGCCGGGGTGGCGCCGCGATGAGAGGAAGGGCGGACATGGCGACGACGCCGCATGGCAACGAAAACCTGCTTCGCGCCGATGACGACCTTCTGACGTGGGAAGGTGCGATCGAGCTGGAGCACACGCCGCAGTGGACTCGCGCTTGGCGCATCCAGCACAGCCGGCGTGAGCTGTACGCCAGCACGGAGTTGGAGTTGCGTGCGGCGATGCCGGCCGGGGTCCGGGTCGCCTTCGGGACGGACACGACGACCATCCGCGGCCGAGCGGTCGTAGGCGACGTGGAGGGTTACGCCTCCGCGGGCGAGATCAGCCCGGTGGACGTGGTGGTCGACGGTGGTCTGGTGGCGTCGTCGCCGGTGACGTCAGACGGAAGGTTCGACGTCGACCTACCAGCGGGGGAGAAGACCCTGGAGCTGTGGCTGCCGCAGTTCGGCGACTTCCGGCTCGCCTCGCTGGAGCTCGACACCGACGCGCGGGTGTGGCGCGCCGAGAGAGCGGCGCGACCGAGACTGATCACGTACGGAAGCTCGATCACGCAGTGCCGAGCAGCAGCGTCGCCGACGCGCACCTGGCCGGCCCTGGTCGCCCGAGAGCTGGGCCTGGATCTGACCTGCTTGGGCTATGGCGGCCAGTGTCATCTCGACCCGATGGTGGCTCGGATGATCCGGGACCGGCCCGCCGACGTGATCATCACCTGCCTGGGCATCAACGTGTACGGCTCCGGCACGTTCAACCGACGATCGTTCCTGCCCGCGGTGATCGGACTGCTCAGCACGATCCGCGATGGACACCCGAACGTACCCATCCTCGTGATCACGCCGATCATCTCCCCGGCGCGCGAACACACGGTGTCTGCCACCGGCATGACACTGGCCCAGATCCGCGAGGAGGTCGCGCGAGCCGCCCAGGTGCTCCGCGAGCACGGAGACGACGACGTTCACCTCTTGAACGGCCTGGACGTGGTGGGTGCCGAGCAAGCGCACGTGCTGGACGACGGCCTGCACCCGAACGCCGAGGGATACGCCGGCATGGCCGCGGCGATCGCACCGGTGATGCGCAAGTTGCTCGGCGAAGACGGCCGGTTTGGTACTGACCGCCTCCTCGGGTAATGTTTCACCTCGCGACCTTGGTCGCACGGCCCCGTTGTGTAGCGGCCTAGCACGCCGCCCTCTCAAGGCGGTAGCGCGGGTTCGAATCCCGTCGGGGCTACCAGAGCGATTGCCCCTCACCTGCTGAAACGTAGGTGAGGGGCAATCTTGCTATATCCGACCATCATTGGCCAGGACTGGCTGCCCACGCGTGTTTCTGCGCCGAAATGATCGCGGCGAGTGACCGCGTTCGGCGAGCCCCCACGCTAGAGAAACCGCGAGCTGGTCCGAGCTGTTCAAGCAGGCCGAAACGAGTTCGTGTCGGCGTCATGACACGCTTGGTGTTGTCGCTAGGCATGGCTCGTCTGCATTATTCGGTGGGATCGCTGTGGAGATCGGGACGATCATGCTCGTGTGAGCGGTCCATGGTCGAAAAACCGGCGCGTGCGACGTTCGGCGGCTGATTTCGCGTCGGTTTCTTGAGCATGGACCGTTGTCACGCGCACGAACCACCCCGGGCGGCGCCCAGCGGCGCAGCCTCGACGTCGCCTCCGTGCCGGCCAACCAGATCCCAGGGACCTTGCAATCGCGGTAACACGTATCGCCGCCAAGATCCCGGTCAACGAGTCGTCCGCCTCCGGCTCGGGCCGGAAGTCGAGCGCGGGTGTCGACAGAGCCAGGCGCATCTGGACCGTTACTCAGCGCTCGAGTGGGACAAGTGCCGCGGCTGCTTCGTCCGGAGGAAGGAGCAGGTGCGCGATGCGCGCGCGTTCCTCGTCGTCCTCTTCGTCTTCCCAGAGGTCGGTGAGCAGCTCCCGCACCAACTGCGCGAAGGTTTCGAAGACCGCACGTGGTTCGTCGCTCTCGGGGTCCCAGATCAGGTAGCGGTCGCGGCCTGCGAACGCATGCTCGATGCCGCACGACCACAGCGGAACCAGATCCTCAGCGGTGCTGCTCATCACCGCCTCAGCAGGATCATGATGCACGGACTCAGCACGGTAGAACAGTGCGGGGCTGACCGTCTCACCGCCGTCTGTCGCGATGCGAACGACCGTCTCTGGCAGGCCGCGCTCTCGGATCCGCTCGGCGAGTTCAGCGTCCGACATCATGCGGTGCGGGCCTTTCTGCTCTCCGTGACTGGCATCCAGCGCACCAGCTGAGGCTACCGTCTCGGTGCCCCCACGGGGCGATCCACCCTTCTCGGTCACTGCAGCCAACACGAGTTCGTCGAATTCCGGCAGGCCGTCGAGGTCGTCTGGCCCACGTCGTGATCATCGGTGTGCCGGATGCTCGTCGCTCATGCCGAGCGTGCTCTCGCGGGCGACGAGTTGATGGGTGGCGACGATCTCTTCGGCCGGCGTCTGGGGGTTCTCGATCCGTGCGGCGATGCGGTGGACGGCCTCGCGAGCGATGAAGGGGATGTCGAGCGAGACGGTGCTCAACGACGGGCGGGCGAAGCGGCCTTCGTCGATGTCGTCGATCCCGATGACGGCGACGTCGTCGGGCACCCGCAGCCCGGCGTCGAACACCGCCCGCATGGCCCCGATGGCCAGCAGGTCGGAGAAGCAGAAGATCGCGTCCGGCCGGGGCGAGGTGGTCAGCAGGGCCACGCAGGCGGTGTAGCCGCCGGTGCGACTGTAGTGCGCGGCGGGGATCGTGTGCTCGGGGCGGACCTGCAGCCCGGCTTCGCGAAGCGCGGCTTCGTAGCCGGCCGTGCGCTGCAGGGGGGTGGCGTACCCTTCCAGCGGCTGGGTGCCGACCGCGGCGATCCGCGTGCGGCCGAGCGAGATCAAGTGAGTCACCGCGTCGTGGGCGGCCTGCACGTTGTCGATGGCGATGTGGTCGTAGCGGCCGTCGAACTCGTGCTCGCCCAGAAGCACCAGTGGCATGCGGCTGCTGCCGTGCATGTCCAAGAGCTCGGCCTTCGTGACCAGCGGGCTGAACAAGATCCCGTCGAAGAGCATGGTGCGGTTTTCGCCGAGCAGTAGCTGTCGCTCGCGCTCGTGGTCGTGCCCGGTCTGGTCGACCATCACCCGGTAGCCGAGCTCAGCGGCGGAGTCGATCACCTCGCGCGCCAACTCGCTGAAGTACGGCACGTCGATCTCGGGAACGACGAGCGCGAGCATGCCGGTGCGCCCGGTACGCAGGGTCCGCGCGACCGGATTCGGCCGGTAGTCGAGCTCCTCGATGGCCTGCAGGACCCGTTGCCGCATCTGTGGGCTCACGTGCTGGTAGCCGCTGACCACGTTGGACACGGTGCGGACGGAAACCTGGGCGCGGTCGGCGACGTCACGAAGTGTTGCGGGCATGAACGCCATCGTAGCGTTTGCAACGTGTGCAAACCGGCGCTAGGGTCCTTTGCACACGATGGAAAACCGGGAGGGGCCATGGACCGACACCACCGCCGACGCCGGCCGGCACGACTGACTGGCGTCGCTGTCGTCGCCGTCGTCGGGCTCGGGCTGGCCGCATGTGGGCCCGAGGTGACCGGGGGTGACGACACCGGCGATGCCGGGACCCTTCGGGCACCCGATGCTGAACAGCCCGCGGGAGAGATCACGATCTGGGACCGGTCCGGCGATCTCTTCGAGGTCTTCGAGGCGGTCATCGACGACTTCAACGCCGTGTACCCCGACATCACGGTCAACCACGTCGCCGTCGACATCGACGCGCGACTGCAGAACACCCTGATCACCGGCGCCGACGTGCCCGACGGCGTCTTCCTCGACGACGCCAAGGTCGGCGGTTACGCCGAGTACCTGTGGGACCTCAGCGACGTGCTCGCCCCGTACCTCGACGACATCGCGCCGCAGAAGGTCGAGGTGAACTCCGTCGACGGCGGAATCTACGGCGTGCCGTTCGATTTCACGCCGGGCCTGCTGTTCTACAACGCAGCCGCGCTCGATGCCGCCGGCGTGGACGTCAGCGCGATCGAAACCTACGACGACCTCCTGGACGCCGCCCGGGCCTACAAGGCGGCCAAACCGGAATCCGGTCCGATTCACCTGGAACGATCCGAGTTCCTCGGCCAGCTTCAGCTCGAGATGTACGCCGGTCAGCTCGGCACGTCGCTGGCTGATGCCGACGGTGAGCTCCGCTTGGACAGCCCCGCGTTCGAGCAGGTCCTGACCTTCCTCGATACCGTGCGTGCGGAGGAACTGGGCACCCGCGCCGAGTACTTGTCGCCGACTGACCTCGCGGAGCTGGAGAACGGCAACCAGGTGTTCTATCCGTGGGCCATCTGGTTCAGTTTCGCGCCACAGCAACTACTCACCGACACCGCTGGCCAGTGGCGGGCGATGCAGTTGCCGGCCTGGGAGCCGGGCGGCGCGCGCAGCGGCGCCATGGGTGGTTCGTCGTTCGTGGTGCCCAAAGACGGCGAGAACGCCGAACTCGCGTGGCTGTTCTACGAGTTCCTGATGTTCGACGAGGCCGGTTACACGGCCGTGTGGGGGCCGAACGACGTCTACCCGCAGGGCCTCAACACCTCGATACCGAGTTACCAGCCCGCAGCCGACCCGTCAGCGCCGCTGTTCGAGCCGGTCGAGGCTCTCGGGGGCCAGGATCTGTGGGCCGTGGCCACCGAGGCGGGCGCTCAGATCCCCGGTGGCACACCGATACCGAGCTGGTGGGACGGGGCCGTCGACTATCTCGGTACTGACCTGCAGCGGATGCTGGACGGTGACCTCACCCCCAGCGACGTCATGACTCAGGCCACCGAGTCGATCCAGACGAACCTCATCGACCGGCAGTGACCACCGTCTCGGCCGCCCACCACTCCGTGGCTCGCCGGCGGCGAACCAGGACCACCGGCCTGCGCCGCAGGTCGGCTCCCTACCTGTTCGTCCTGCCGTTCGTCGCGGTGTTCCTCGTGTTCAGCGTCTATCCGTTGATCTTCACCGCCCGGTTGAGCTTCACCAACTGGCGGGGGACGGGAGCCGCGCAGTGGGTCGGCTGGGACAACTACACCTACCTGCTGACCAGCTCGGCTTTCTGGGGCTCACTGGGCAACTCCGGCGTGTTGTGGCTGCTGATCGTTCCGATCCAGCTCGTGGTCGCGATCGTGGTCGCGGTGCTGCTGAGCTCGGCCACGCTCAAACTGCGCGGGCTGTACCGCGTGGGGTTCATCGTGCCGTTCGTGACGCCGCTGGTTGCCGTCGCCCAGATCTGGGTCGTCCTGTTCGACCAGGAGTACGGCGCGGTCAACGCGTTGCTGGGGCTGGCCGGGCTGCCCGACGTCGGCTGGTTGACGACCAGCGCTTGGGCGAAGCCCACGTTGGCGCTGCTGTTCTTGTGGAAGACCACCGGATTCGTGGTCATCATCGTGTTGTCGGGGCTGCAGTCGATCGACGCCGACCTCTATGAAGCGGCGGAGCTCGACGGCGCCTCGAAGTCCCGCCAGTTGCTGAGCATCACGGTGCCGCTGCTGCGGCGGACCGTCATGTTCGCCGTCGTCCTGCAGACGCTGGCGGTGTTTCAGATGTTCGCCGAGCCGTTCGTCCTCACTCAGGGTGGTCCCTACAACTCGACCACCACGGCCGGCTACCACCTCTACAACCACATCACGCGGGCGGACCTGGGCACCGGCGCGGCGAACTCGTTCCTGCTGGTGTTCCTCGTCATGGGCCTCTCGTTGTTCTTCGTCCGTCTCCTGCGAGCCAAGGACTAGCGATGACCGGGACCACAGCCGCGATGAAGCAGGCGCAGCGACCCGCAGCGGATGCGGCGCCCGTCGGCAGGAGGCGCCGCCGGCGCAGGCACCTCGGCTCGCACGTCTTCCTCATGCTGCTGCTCGCCGCGCTGCTGGCTCCGGTGGTGTGGGCGCTGCTGTCGGCTTTCAAGCCGGCGAACGACATCGTCCGATCGCCGCTGACGTTCGACCCGTCGGCGGTCACGTTCGACAACTACGCGGCGATGTTCCAGGACGTGCCGCTCGGGCAATCCTTCGTCAACACCACAGTCGTGCTCGTGTTCAAGGGTGCGATCACGATGTTCTTCGCGCCGTTGGCGGCGTACGCCTTCGCGAAGTACCGGTTCGTCGGGCAGAACCTCATCTTCGGCGCCGTGCTCGTGACGCTGATGATGCCGACGATCGTGTTGATCGTCCCGCTGCTGCTGCAGATGAAGAGCCTCGGCTGGGTCGACACCTACCAGGCGCTCATCCTGCCGGGGTCGGTGGACGCCTTCGCCATCTTCTGGATGCGGCAGGTGATCGCCGCCGTGCCCGACGAACTGCTCGACGCCGCCCGGGTGGACGGTAGCGGTGAGTTCGGCACGTTCTTGCGGGTGGTCGTGCCGGTCATCCGCCCCGGCCTCGCCGGCCTGGCGGTGCTCACCATCATGAACATCTACAACGACTTCGTCTGGCCGGTGGTGGTGGCGAGCTCGGAACGGATGGCGACGTTGCAGGTGATGCTGTCGACGCTCGCCCAGAACATCACCGGGAACCGGATCGGTGCCGACTACGCCACCGTGACAGCTGAGTTACTCGCGGCGAGCTCCGTCGCGCTCGTGCCGCTGCTGGTGCTGTTCATCGTGCTCCAGCGGCATTTCATCAACGGCATCCTGGCCGGCAGCGTGAAGGGTTGATGCATGACAGTGTTCCGTTCCGAGGCCGCGACGTTCCGCGCTGCGGACGACTCGCCCACGGTTCCCCGGCCTGAATACCCGCGGCCCGACCGGGACCGCTCCGACCGGTGGCTCAACCTCAACGGTCGCTGGGACTTCCGTGCCGACGGGTACGAGGGGCCGATCACCGTGCCGTTCGCCTGGGAGACCCCGGCCTCGGGCGTGCACCGCACGTGGTTGGAGGAAGGGGTCTATCGTCGCGCGGTGATCCCGCCGACCGCCTGGACCGGTGCCCGTGTCGTGCTCTGTTTCGGGGCCGTGCACCATCGTGCTGTCGTCCGTATCGACGGCGTGGTCGTCGGCGAGCACGTCGGCGGCTACGAATCGTTCGAGTTCGACGTGACCGATGTGGTGGCCCCGGGCGAGACACACGACCTCGAGGTCGCGGTGATGGCCCCGGCGGACAAACGCGCCATCGCGCACGGCAAACAACGCTCCATCCCCCGCGACGACTATGACGGCGTCGCGTTCACCCCCACGTCCGGCATCTGGCAGACGGTGTGGCTGGAAGCCCGCGGGCGGACGTATTCGCGCAGCGTGGCGCTCCGGGGCGACAGTCTGACCGGCATCGACGTGACGGCGGAGCTCGCCGGCGACGCGCCGGGCAACGCGCCTGTCACCGTCACGGTCCTCGGCTCGGGCGAGACGGTGCACCTCACCGCCGACGAGCACGGGCACGTCTCGGGCCGGATCGACCTCGACCAACCGGTGACCTGGACCCCTGAACGTCCGCACCTCTACGAGGTGGCGGTGCGCACCGGCGACGGCGATGGTGCAGACCGGGTCGTGGCGACCACTGGCCTGCGCCGGTTCGAAACTCGCGGGGAACAGCTGTACCTGAACGGCAAGCGTTGCTATCTGCGCGGTGTGCTCGACCAGGGGTACTGGCCCGGCACCGGGCTCACCGCAGCCGACGCGCCGACGTTGTTCCGCGACCTGGCCCTGGCCCGCGAGCTCGGGTACAACCTCGTGCGCAAGCACCTGAAGTTCGAGGAGCCGCTGTGGCTGCACGAGGCGGACCGTACCGGCATGCTCGTGTGGGCCGAACCGCCCAACCCGAGCCGTTTCTCGGCTGAGGCGGTACACGCGTTCGAGGCGCAGCTACCGGGGATGGTCGAACGCGACGGCAACCATCCGAGCATCGTCATCTGGGGGCTCTACAACGAAGAGTGGGGGCTGGACTGGAACATCCCGGGCAGCGCCAAGTGCCGGGAGGCAGCCGTCCGGGCTTACGACCTGCTGCGCGAACTCGACGGCTCCCGGCCGATCGTGGAGAACTCCGGCTGGTCTCATGTCGTCACCGACCTCGTCGATTGGCACTATTACGAGCCTGACGTGGGGGAGTGGAAGCATGCGCTCGCCCGGATGGCCGCGGGCGAGCAGGAGACCTTCCCGGTCCGCCTCGGCCCGGACTTCACGGTCGACAAGTCGCTCTACGCGTCTTCAGCCGTGCCTCGTCGTGGGCTGCCGATCATCAACAGCGAATACGGCGAAGGCGCGACGAGTCTCGAACGCGCCTGGCAGCTGCGGTGGCAGACCCAGGAACTCCGGCGACAGGATCGATTCGCCGGCTACGTGTACACCGAGTTGGCCGACGTGGAACACGAGGCCGCCGGACTGCTCGACGCCGAGCGCCGGCCGAAGGACTGGGGCGGCTGCATCCCGGCATTCGTCAACGCCGAGACGGTGCTCGTGCTCGACATCGTGCCCCGCGTCGCCGGAGCGGACATCGAGCCGCCGACCGATACGTTCCAGTTCGACCTGCACGTCTCGCACCACGGGAGAGCGCCGCTGTCCGGCGTCGTACACGCCGCGTGGGTCGCGTCGGGGACACCGGTTGACCGCGTCGTGGATCATCCCCAGGCCAGTACGGCACCCGTGACGGCCGAGCCGTTCCTGCTCTCACCCGCGGTGACCATCGCGGTTCCGCCACCTGCCGGCCCGGCCCGGCTCCTGCTGTGGCTCACCGACACCGACGGCCGGGTGCGTGCCCGCTCCTTCCTGGACGCGGCGGAGGTGGAACAGCCGAACCGGGCCGGCGCTCGGCCCGGCGAATAGATGTATCCCGGCCTCAGCGGACGATGCGCTCGGGGTCGCCCCGGTCACCCCGCCGGACGAGCCAGGCTTCGGTGATGTGGGTGTACATCGCCTCGGTGGCGCCGTCGGGGTCGTGGGCGGCGATGCGCTCGTAGATGCGACGGTGACCCAGGTTGGACGCCACGCACAGTTCGCGTGCGGTCTGGCCCATGTAGCGGGCGGTGTTGACGACCTGGCTCTCCAGCGAGCGCACGACGGCGCGAGCGATGCGGTTGCCGGAGGCGCGCATCACGGTGTCGTGAAACTGGCGATCATGGTCATGATAAGCGGCCTGGTCGTCGACGAGCTGGTCCATCCGATCGACGAGGGACTCCAGCTCCTCGAGAATCTCCGGCGTGGCTTGACGTGCGGCGACATTGGCCATGTCCGACTCGAGTAGTCGCCGGGTGACCACGAGGTCATCGAGAATCGACAGGGTGTCGTCCTCGGCGATGACCGCGGCCAGAACGACCTCGTCGAGCATGTTCCAGGCCGTGGAGGGCTGCGCGATGGTGCCCGATCCTTGGCGGATCTGCACCAGGCCCTTCTCCTGGAGAATCTTCACCGCTTCACGGACGACCGTGCGGCTGACCGAGAACGCTGTGCACAGTGCGGGCTCTGGCGGCAGTGCTTCACCGGGCCGGTACTGTCCCCGGACGATCCGCTGCACCAGCTCGGCCGTGACGGCTTTGGCCAGGTTGGTCGGGCGCTGAGGCCAAGGTGCAGGCGTGGCCACGCTAGCCGTTGCGTCTTCCGATGCCGTCATGTCCCCTCCCCGTAGCCAACGGCGCCAGTCGCCGTAGCCCGGCTCACATCATACGTCACTCCATTGACGTTAGACGTCATACGAGTTACGTTTGCGGCCCATCTACACACCGTTGGCCGGTGATCCGGTCACCCACGAGAAAGCGAGCGGCAATGAAGCAGCGAGCACTGTTCTCGGCGGTCCTGATCGGGGGGCTGGCGTTGACCGGCTGCGGCAGCGCCTCGGAGCCGGGATCGTCGTCGTCGACCGGAGGCAGCACAGACAAGCTGGTGGTCTGGGATTGGAAGTCGGGTGAGGAGAACGCTGCGGGGTACTTCGAGCAAGCGAAGGCGGACTTCGCGGAGAAACACCCCGACGTGACCGTCGAGTTCGTCGCGCAGCCGTTCGATCAGTACTACACCTTGCTGGGTACCGCGATCCAGGCGGGCGAAGGGCCCGACGTGGTGATGTTCAACGGCGGCGGCCAGATCCGGGACCGCGTGGATGCGTTGCTCGTCTTGGACGACTATGTGGCCGACGACCGTGAGCGCCTCGCCGGATGGGAGGCGTTCAGCAAGGACGGCGAGGTCTTCGCGGCGCCGCTGACCCTGCAAGGGCACCCGATCTACTACAACAAGGCTCTGTACGAGGAGGCCGGGCTCGACCCGGACAACCCTCCGAGCACATGGGAAGACTTCGTCGCCGGCTGCGAGAGCATCAAGACGAAGACCGGGGCCGCCTGCATCGGGCTGGGCAACAAGGAGGGCTACGGCATCGAGTTCTTCCTGTCGGCGATGGGTTCGGCCGTGCTCACGCCGGAGGAGTACGACGCCTGGATCGCTGGTGATCGGGACTGGTCGGCGCCGCACGTGAAGCAGATCTTCGAGCTGTGGCAGACGGCAGGCGACACCGGACTCAACAACGAGGGCGCGAACTCGACCGCGATGTTCAACGACTCGTTCGCGATCTTCCAGGCCGGTGAAGCGGCCAACATCATCGGCTTGATGTCAGACATCGGCCATTGGAAAGACTTCAACGAGTTCCTCGAGCCGGACAACGTCGGGGTGATGCCGGCGCCCGTGGTGAACCAGGAGGCCACGCCGAGCCTGCCGTACGACGGCGGCATCGGGTACGCCGTGATGAACTGGACGCCGAATCCGGACCTGGCAGCTGACCTCGTCCGCTCGCTGACGTCCTCGGAGGCGCTGGAAGCGTTCTACGCCGACGCAGGCGCGATCGTGTCTGACACCACGATCGACGTGTCCGGCGCCGGCCCGGCTGTG
>JAJYTA010000116.1 GCA_021793295.1 Actinomycetes bacterium | reverse complement strand
CGGACACCGGGGCGGCCAACGTACGGGCGATCACCCCTTCGCGACGAGCTTGGATCAAGGTCGCCGACCCGGCGAGGGAGATGAGGAACACGAACAGCAGCATCTGCTGGACCGCGCCGACCTCGAACTGTCCGACTCCGCTGAACTCCTGCGCCAGCTCATCGGTGTCCAGCACTTCCACGACCGGCGGCTGGACGGTCTCGCGTGCCCGCGTCAGTGCGTCATGCGCCGTGGCCTCGTCCAGGCCGGCACCGGTCAACGCTGCAAGCTGGCTCTGCTGGGTACCGACCGCCTGCACGGCGGTCCGCACCTTCTGCATGGTCGCCGGTGAACCGGCTCGGTCGGCGGTGACGATCTCGATGCGTACGTCCTCGCCGGCCTCGAACGCATCAGCGGCCTCGGCGGGGATGAACACGCCGACGTCACTGCGCCCGCGAGCCAGCTGCTCACGCACGTCATCGGCATCGTCGAACGTCACGTTGACGTCCTCGGTCTCCAGCTCGGCCACGACGGCGGTTCGCAGCGCTGAGTCGCCGCCAGCGACGGCGACCCGGCTCTGCCCGCTCTGCTCGCCGAACTGCAATCCGATGACCAGGACCATCAGCAGCGGGAACACGAAGACGAAGAAGATGTTCGACCGGTCGCGGAAGAAACGCCGCAGCTCGACGGCGCCGATCGCCAAGGCCGCCGTCATGTCGTCGCCGCCCGATCCGGGATCACTCGGGACACCAGCAGGCACACGACCGCGAACCCGACCATGATCGACAAGGGTGTGCCGAGGTCGGCCAGGTCACCGCCGCCGGACGTGATGCCCAGGCCCCGGATGAACGCCGCGATCGGATTCACGTCGATGATGGTGGCGGCCAGCCCGGTCGCGGGAATCGGAAAGAACGCACCGCCGGCCATGCCGAGCACCACGGCGACGATGGACTGCATCACGTTGGCCTGTTCAGCCGTGCGCGCCACTCTGGCGACGATGAACGTCAGTGAGGTCGCCGCCGCCACGGCGGTGACGATCAGCACAGCCACCGCGAGCACGTCACCGAAGTCGACACCGAACAGCAGCGACCCCACGGTCAGCAGGAACGACGTGGCGAACACGCCGAGCAGGAAACCGGTCAACGACTTCGCCAGGACCACGGTGGACCGGCGCATCGGCATCGACTGCAGCCGGGCCATGGTGCCCTGCTCACGCTCGGCAAGCAGCGCCAGCACGCCGAAACCGACGGTGAACAGCAGGAACAGTCCGGTCTGGCCGGCCACGAGCGTGCCTTTGGTGCTCAGTTGCTCGTTCGAGGCCTGCCCCTCGATCAGCGCGATGTGGTCACTCGGGGTTGCCGCGGTGCGGCCGACTGTGGCGAGCTCGTCGGGGGAGAGGCCTTCGGCGCTGCCCGCCACGGTGGCGACGACCCCCGCGGTGAGCTGGTCGACGGTGCCCTGGACCACGGAGATCACCACGTCGGCCTCCAGGCCGCTGGAGTCGCCCTCGATGATCTCGACACGCGCCTGCCGGCCGGTCGACACCGTCTGGGCGAAACCATCGTCGACGGTGATGCCCACGGCTGCATCGCCATCGGCTACGTAGTCGTCGACCTCGTCGGCGGGCATGTCCTTCACGGTGACGTCCATGACATCGAGCCCGGTCAGGACGTCAACGATGGTGGGCGCGAGCGGATCGTCGGCGGGGACACTGGCCGCGACCGTCACCGGCTCCAGTTCAGGGCTCTCGTCGAACCCGCCGAGCAGCAGGTTCAGTACGCCCATGAGAGCGAGCGGGACGGCGATGCCGAAGATCAGGATGGACTTGTCGCGGAGGCGTTGACGCAGGTCGAAGCCGACGATGGTCCACAGTTGCCGCATGTCAGTCCCGCAGCGCCTTGCCGGTCAGATGCAGGAACACCGACTCCAGATCGGGCCGGGTGATCTCGACGTCGGACAGCGACACCCCTGCCTCGGTGGCAGTGGTGACGACCCGCGCCACTGCGGTGGGCGCATCATGCACGGTGAGCATGAGCATGCGCCGGTCGGCGTCGACCTGTTCGATCTCGGGTAGCGCCCGCAGCGCCTGCGCCGCGGCTTCGATGTCGCCGGACCCGCTGAGGCGGATGTGGTCGACCCCGCCGGTGAGGCGGACCAGGTGGTCCCGGCTGCCCTCGGCCTGGATCCGCCCCTCGTCGATGATGCCGATGCGATCGCACAACCGCTCGGCCTCTTCCATGTAGTGGGTGGTGTACAGCACGGCCATCCCCTCGACCGACAGCGCCTCCACCGATTCCAGAATGGCGTTGCGCGACTGCGGGTCGACGCCGACGGTCGGCTCGTCGAGGATGAGCAGGCTCGGTTGATGCAGCAGGCCGATCCCGATGTTGAGCCGGCGTTTCATGCCGCCGGAGTACTCCTTGGTCAGGTCGCCGGCGCGGTCGCTCAGCCCGATCAGGTCGAGGACCTCGTCGATACGTCTATCGAGCGCGTCGCGCCCGATTCGCTGCAGCCGGCCGAAATAGCGCAGATTCTCCCGGGCCGTGAGATCGGGATAGATGGCCAGGTCTTGCGGGACCAAGCCGATGTTGCCCTTGACCTCGACCTTCTTCGGATCCATGGTCTGGCCGGCGACGACCACGCTTCCGGCATCAGGCGAGATCAGCCCGGCCACCATCGAGATGGTGGTGGTCTTTCCCGCGCCGTTCGGTCCGAGCAGGCCGTAGGTCTCGCCCGCCGCGATACGGAACGACACGTCGTCGACCGCGGTCAGGTCACCGAACCGCCGCACCAGCGACTGGACCTCGAGGACGTAAGCCCCCGCTGCCGGATGATCGAGCCGTGTGTTGGAGATGGTCTTCGCGGACACACGGAAACCCTTACTCGTCGGTCGAACGCGGGAGAGCAGCGATGACATCGTAGCGGCCCGGCTGCTGTCGCCCTTGTGTGGGAGGGTGAGCGCTGATGCGCGGGTCGTGAAGATCGTCGTGTCGGGGTGCGCGGGGTTTGGTCGGTTGTGATGATCGTCGTGTGGTGGGGCGCCGGGCATAGCGGCGTTTTTTGTCACGACGATCTTCACGACCGCCGGAGCTCAGGATTCGCGACCACCGGCTGAGCGGTTCCGCGACCGATTCCCTCACGACGTGACGCGGGTCTCCGCGCCGCGGTGTGCAATCGGCAGACTGTGGCGGTAAGCTCGATCACAGCCACGGCCCTTGCTCACCGCAGGGCCGTTCTCGTGCCCGGGTTCTATGACGGTGGAACGTCGAGAGAAAGTCGGGTACCGCGCCCCTGAAGGCTCATCGCGTTCCGCACCCGCGGCGACGCGCCGGGTGCGCCGACCGCTCGATTTCCGAACCGGAGCGCCAGTCTTGTCCTACGACCGTGCCAGCCTGCCCACGAGCAATTCTCGTCGTCCGCAACGCTCCAGCGGTGGTCCCCAGCGCCGCGACAATCGTTCCGGCCGCCGTCCCTACCGCAAGAACGACCGTCGCCCGAATGGTCACCGCAGCGACCGGCGTGCTTTCGATCCTGCGCGCCGGGCCGCCATCGAGGCGTTCGACCCGGCCGACTCCGCCTTCTCCGCTCTCGGGGTCCCCGAGAGCGTGGTGAAGATCCTCGGTGTCGACGGCATCGTCGAACCGACCGCGGTCCAGGCTGCCGTCCTGCCCGACGCGATGGCCGGGCGTGACGTGCTGGGCCGGGCCCGTACCGGCTCGGGCAAGACGCTGGCCTTCGGCCTGCCGATCCTGACCCGGCTGGCCGGGTCGCGCAGCGCCGCCAACCACCCGCGCGCGTTGATCGTCGTCCCGACCCGTGAGCTCGCCGGACAGGTGACGGCGGCGCTCGAGCCGCTGGCCGAAGCTCTGCGGCTGCGGATGGTCACCGTCTATGGCGGTGCGCCGTACGACCGTCAGATCCGCCGGCTCGACCGCGGCGCCGACGTCGTGGTCGCCACCCCTGGCCGGTTGAGCGACCTGATCGAGCGGGGTGCCTGCAGCCTCGACGCCGTCGAGGTGGTCACCCTCGACGAAGCCGACCACCTGTGTGATCTCGGCTTCTTCCCGGCCGTCGACGAACTACTCGCCCAGACACCGCGCGGCGGGCAACGGCTGTTGCTGTCGGCCACGCTCGACGGCGACGTCGACCGGCTCGTGCGGCGGCACCTCGACCAGCCGGCCCGGCACGAAATCGACCCCGAGGTCAGCTCCGTCGCGACCATGGATCACCACGTGCTGGTCGTCGGCGCGCACAACAAGCTGGACGTCACCACGCAACTCGTCCGCGCCAACCCGCGAAGCATCGTGTTCACCCGGACCAAGGGCGGCGCGACCCGCCTGGCCGAAGACCTCGAAGGCGCCGGGGTGCCGGCTGTCGACCTGCACGGTGACCTCTCGCAGCGGGTTCGCGAGCGCAACCTCGACCGGTTCCGGTCCGGGCGCGCCCAGGTCGTGGTGGCCACTGACGTCGCCGCGCGCGGAATTCACATCGACGGCGTCGGGCTGGTCGTGCATTTCGACCCGGCCGGTGAACCCAAGGCCTACCTGCACCGATCCGGTCGGACCGCCCGCGCGGGCGCGTCGGGCGCCGTGGTCACGATGGCGACTCATGGGCAAGCCCGGCATCTCGGCGAGCTGTTCCGCCGGGCGGGCGTGGAGGCGAAGAACGTCGACGCTCGCTCGGTCGCCGGTGAGCCCATCACGGCCTCGGCCTTGTCCGAAGCGCCCGCGATGGCACGGCGCGAGCCGCCTCGTGGACCCGCTCGCCGCAACAACGGCGCCCGGCCGGGTAACCGGCGGCGTCGCGACGGTGCACCGCGCCGCCGCCCGGTCGGCTGAGCCTGCTCAGAACGCAGCTTCGTCGAGATCCATGAGCGCGTTGTCCGTCGCCTCGACCATCGCGCGCTGAGCACCGAGCAGCGGCAGCACCTGCCGGGCGAAGAACTGCGCGGCGGCGACCTTGCCCTCGTAGAAGGCAGTGTCGGCGGCGGAGACGTCGCCGTCGAGCTTCGCCAGCGCGATGCTCGCCTGTCGGACGAGCAGCCACGCCACCACGAGGTCGCCGGTGGCCAGCAGGAACCTGGTGGTGTTCTGGCCCACCTTGTAGACGTTGCGGGGGTCACCACCGTCGCTGGCCGGATCGGCGGCGGTGGCGAAGCTGATCATGGCGGTCAGCATGCCCTGCACGTCGCCGAGCGCGGTGGCCAGCAGTTCTCGCTCGACCTTGAGCCGGCCGCCGCCGGCCTCTTCGGCGATGGTGTTCTGGATCTGCTGGGCCAGCCAGCCGATCGCCTGGCCGCGGTTGCGGACGATCTTGCGGAAGAACAGGTCTTGGCCCTGGATCGCGGTGGTGCCCTCGTACAAGGTGTCGATCTTCGCGTCGCGGACGTACTGCTCGAGCGGATAGTCCTGCAAGAAGCCCGAGCCGCCGAGGGTCTGTAGCGACTCCGAGCCCAGCAGCGTCCAGGAGCGTTCCGAGCCGTACCCCTTGACGATGGGCAGCAAGAGGTCGTTCACGCTCTCGGCGAGTTCGTCGGTCTCGCCGTTGGCGGCAGCCTGGGACACCCGGTCCTGCATCGACGCGGTGTACAGCACCAGCGCACGCATGCCCTCGGCGTAAGCCTTCTGCGTCATCAGGGATCGGCGGACGTCGGGATGGTGCGTGATGGTCACCCTCGGTGCCGTCTTGTCCGCGGCGTTGACCAGGTCGGCGCCCTGGACGCGCTCCTTGGCGTACTCGAGTGCGTTGAGGTAGCCGGTGGACAACGTGGCGATCGCCTTGGTTCCGACCATCATGCGGGCGTACTCGATGACCTGGAACATCTGCGCGATGCCGTGGTGAACGTCGCCGAGCAGGTAGCCGACCGCGGGTTCGCCGTCGCCGAAGGTCAGTTCGCAAGTCGAGGAGACCTTCAGGCCCATCTTCTGCTCGAGGTTGGTGGCGTAGACGCCGTTGCGCTCACCGAGCTCACCGGTCGACAGGTCGAAGCGGTACTTCGGGACGACGAACAAAGACAACCCCTTGGTGCCGGGGCCACCGGCACCTTCGACCCCGACCGGCCGGGCCAGGACGAGGTGGATGATGTTCTCGGCCATGTCGTGCTCGCCGGAGGTGATGAACCTCTTGACGCCTTCGAGGTGCCAGGTGCCGTCTGCTTGGGGATAGGCCCGCGTGCGGCCCGCGCCGACGTCCGAGCCGGCGTCGGGTTCGGTGAGGACCATGGTCGCCGCCCAGCGACGTTCGATCATGATCTCGGCGATGCGCTTGTGCTCGTCGGTGCCGTTGTTCCAGATGACGCTGGCGAAGGCCGGGCCGGACGCGTACATCCACGCTGCGGCGTTCGCGCCGAGAACGAGTTCCGCGCCCGCCCAGTGCAACGCATGCGGCAGCGGGGTGCCGCCGAGCTCCTCGGGCAGCCCGAACCGCCAGATCTCGGAGTCCATGAGGGTACGAAAGCTCTTCTTGAACGACTCCGGAATCGTGACGGTGCGTTGCTGCGGGTCGTAGACGGGCGGCTGCCGGTCGGAGTCGGTGTAGGACGCGGCGAGCTCGTCGCGGCTCATCCGGTCGATCTCGGCCAGGATGCTTCGCGCGGTGTCGACGTCGACGTCCGCATAGCGCCCCTGCCCGAGCAACTCACCGGTGCCGAGCAGGTCGAACAGCGTGAATTCGATATCGCGAAGGTTGGACTTGTAGTGGCCCATGTGGCTCCTCCGTGCGGCGCGGTCGGCGTGGCTACCAGTGAGTAACCCACATCTTGCTACCAGTGAGTAACTTTTCGCAACCTCGGTCTTCGTGATCCGGCCCGCGGTGCACGGCCCGACACGCCTGGTCGGGAACTTTGTGCCCGAGGAGGGGAACGGATCATCGCCGCGGCGCGTCGCATCGGTATGCGACGACTTCGAATCTTCAGTGCCGTGGCGGGCATCGCGCTGCTTGCCGCCTGCGGCAGCAACGGCAGCGACGACGGCACCACCGCGGTACCGGAGGACGGTTCCGGCACGTCCGAGTCCGAGACCACCGCGGAGCCCGCGTCGATCGTCAGCACGAAGTGGATCCTCAAGGAGGTGGCCACCGCCGACGTGTCGCTGCAGTCCGCGGACGACGGCCCGTCGGCCTGGCTGCAGATCAACGACGCCGGCGAAGTCACCGGCAGCACCGGCTGCAACGGCTTCGGCGGATCGGCGGAGGTCGGCGAGGGTGTCGTGACGTTCGAACCGCTGCTGGCGACGAAGAAGGGATGTTCGGGCGAACTCGGCGAGATCGACACGGCGATGCTGAGCGTCCTGCGCGGCGAGGTCACCGCGGAGGTCTCCGGCGACTCCCTCACCATGACCAACGCCGACGGCGACGTCTTGACGCTCACCGCCGGCGAGGTGCCGTCGGGCGAGCTCTGACGGTGGTACCGGCCCCTCGGACCCTTACCCCGAGGGGCCACCGTGGTTTCTATCGCACCGACCGCTGACCGTCATGGACCGACACGGGCGGTTGGGCACTCTGATCCCGGTCGGCGCCATGGGCACGCGAATGCCCGCAATGTGCGGCCAGGTACATTGATCGACACAGTCGGCCGGGGGACGCCCCGGCCGACTGTACTGACGAGTCCGCCGCACCGGGAGGCAGCGTGCGCGATCGGTCCAGCCGCGCCGAATCGGCGCTGCGTGAGGCCGTGTCGCGCGGCGTCGAAGCTGACCTGGGGCGAGACATCGACCCCCGCGCGGCCGAGTCCGCGCAGGCGTGGGACGCCTCCCGGACGGTGCGGGCGAAGGTCATCGACGAGCTCCTGCGCGAGTCGAACGAGTCCGGTCACGTCGGGGCCGTGCAGCTCACCGGCGTGCGGATCGCAGGCGGGTTGCGGCTGCGCTACGGCCGCCTCGTCCGCCCGCTGCGCCTGGATCTGTGCTGGATCGACGACGTCGTGCAGCTCGCCGAGCTCACCGCGGCCGGGGTCGAGCTCGTCCGGTGCCGCGTCCCCGATCTGCGGACCGAATCGGTCGACGTCGAGAGTTCGGTCTCGGTCCGCGAATGTCTCGTGGACTCGGTCACGATGGTCGACACCCACGTCAACCGGTCCGCGTCGTTCGAAGACACCCGGTTCGCCGGCATCGCGACGCTGTTTCACGCTCGAAATCTGACCGTAGGCGGCGACCTTCTGCTCGACCGCGCCCGGCTGTTCACCGACGGCGGGCCGGCGATCAACACCGAGCGCCTTCGCGTCGACGGTGGTCTCGGCCTCGTCGGTGTACGTGCTCGCGGGCCGGTCAAGCTCTCTGGAGCATCGATCGCCGGCCGGGTGGATCTCACCGACGCGGTCCTGCGCCATCGCGACGGCGTGGCGTTGGACGCCCAGCGCATGGTCGCCGGCGGGCTCGACGGGGTCGGCTTGCGCTGCAGCGGCGCGGTCGACCTCGGCCACGCCACGATCGCCGGGCGCGTGACGTTCGACGGTGCCGTGCTGGCCAACCCCGGCGGTGACGCGCTGCGCGCCGGCGACATCGAAGCCGATCGCATCGAGGCCGAGCACGGCGCCCGGATGCTCGGCCGGCTACTGATCAACCGCGGCGTCGTGCGTGACACGTTGGCGCTGCGCGGCCTGGAGATCAGCAATCCCGGTGGTTACGCCATCGTGGGCATCGGCGCCGCGGTCGGTTCACTGGTCGCCGACCGCGCCACACTGGTCGGGCGGGTCGTCTTCGACGAGGTCGAAGCGACCTCCATCCGAGCGGTCGCCGCGCACGTGAGCAATCCGGACGACTCCTGGGCGCTCAGCTTCCAGTCGGCGACCGTACGGCGTGATCTCAACCTCGAACGGCTGCGGACCGAAGGCGCGGTGAACGTCAAGGGCATCCGGGTCGGCGCGGGGGTCTTCCTCGACGCTGCGGCGCTCGACGGCGGGCGCCGGGCACTCGCGGCGTCGCGGGCCGTGGTCGGCGAACGATTCGTACTCGGCCGGCGGTTCTGGTGCCGGGGCGATGTCGACCTCACGCATGTGGACATCGGCAAGAGCCTGGTCATGGACGGCGCCCGGATGCAGGGCGTGCTGCGCCTGTTCCAGGCGCGCATTCGCAGCGACGTCCTGCTGCGCGGGGCGTACATCGAGGTCCCTGGGATCGGCGTCGACGCCATCGGGCTGCGGGTGGACGGCCGGTTCACCGCCCGCGGACTCGTGTGCGACGGCGCCGTGCGATTGACCGCCGCGGTCGCCGACAGCGTCGTCCTCACCGGCGCACAGCTGTACAACCCGGATGCCAACGCGTTGATCGCCTCGCGCATCGAAGTCCGCGGCGACTTCGTCATCGGGGACGACCCGTACTCCTCCGATCTCGGCTCGTTCTGGGCTGACGGCCGGGTGGTACTACGCGACGGCTCCGTCGGCGGCGACCTGATCTTCGACGGCGCGGTGTTGCGGCGCACCGGCCATCGGGTGCTCGACGGTACTGGGGTCCAAGTCGGCGGGAAGATCTCGCTCGAGCGGGCGGAGATCTTCGGCTTGGTCTCGTTCGACCAGGCCCATGTGCGACGGCGCATCGTCCTGGGCAACTCGATGCTCGCCGGCACCGGCGTGGGGTCGGCGGACGGTCCGATCGTCTTCAGCGCTATGCAGACCACGTCCGACGAGTTGTTGGTCGACCACGGCGTGTTCCGGGGCGCGCTGCGTCTGAGCGGTTCGTCGTTCTCCGCCGGGGCGAGCATCCGGCATGCGACCATCGAGGCCCACGGCAGCGCGGCGCTGTTGGCGGCGGATCTGACGGCCGGGGTGCTCCGGCTCACCGGCCTCGACGTCGACGGCGCGGTGGTGTTGTCCCGGTGTCGGCTGGGTGGAGACCTGCTGATCGACGGGGGCCGCTACCGGCACGCCGGGCGCATCGCCATCGACGCCGCGCACGCCTCGGTGGCCGGCGCGCTCATCGTGCGCGAGGCCGACCTGGCCGGAACCCTGGTCCTGCGACGGGCCGAAGTCGGTCTCGCGGTGCAACTGGCAGGCCTGACCGGCGAGGTCGGCTCCACGCAGGACCGGCAGGCCTCGATCGACCACGTCGTCACCGCCGCTGGCATTCGGGTGGAGGGCAACGTCGAGTGCCGCCGGCTCAACCTCGTCGGGCAGCTGACTTTCGCCGAGGCGACCCTGGCCGGCCGGCTGATCTTCCGGGGTCCGGGTTCGCTGACCAATCCCGGGCGGACGGCGTTGTACGCCCCGGACCTCACCGTCGACGGCGCCGTGGAGTTCGGCACGTTGTACAGCGACGACGGCGGCGCCACGTTGGACGTCGTCGGCGACGTGCGCTTCGACCGGGCTCGGCTGGGCGAGATCTGGTGGGAGCGAGTCTCGATCAGTGAAGGCATGGCCGAGCCAGGCCCGGCCGGGCCGGTCGAGGAGGAGAAACCGCTCATCAGCCTGCACCAGGCGCAGGTGTCTCGCCGGGTGCTGATGAACGGCATGGACATCGCCCCGGCGGCGCAGCCCGGACGTCTCGTGATCGTCGACCTGTCGCAGATGCAGGCGGGGACGGTGGAGTTGCCGTCCGGCGAGAGCGCTGTCGACCTCCGCGACGCCGCGGTGCGCACGCTCGTCCTCGACCCGGACGACACCACCAACGTCATGCTGTCCGGGTTGACCTTCGACGACCCCGGCGATGCGGACGTCACGACCGCCCTGGCCTGGCTACGCCGCGACCTGACCGGATACCAGCACCAGATCTACGAGCAGCTGGCCGCGCACTACAGCCGCGCCGGCAACGACGCCGCCTCGCGCACCGTGCTGCTCGCGCGGCAGCGGCACCGGCGCGACCTGCTCGGCACGTCGTCGTTCGGCCAGCTGCTCATGAAGCTCTGGGGCTACGCCCAGGACGTGACGGTCGGCTACGGGTACCGGCCGGGGCTGGCAGCCGTCTGGTTCGTCGGCCTGCTCGCCCTGGGTACCGCGTACTTCTCGGGCCAGGACATCGAACCGGTGGAAACTGACGTGCATCCCACGTTCAACCCGTTCGGCTACACCCTCGATCTACTCATCCCGCTGCTCAGTCTCGGCCAGGACGCTGCCTGGGACCCCAAAGGCGCCGACCTGTGGATGGCTTACGGCCTGGTCTTCGCCGGAGCCGTGCTCGCCACCACGGTGGTGGCGGCGGTCACCCGTGTCTTGAACCGCCGGTAGCCGGCGTCTCTGCGGCTTTGGTCATCCACAGATTTCATGCACAGGCCTGTGGGCGAAGGGAGTCTGACGCTCACGAACCTGTGGACACTCCTGTGGGCAACGCATCGGCCGGATTCTGTGTCTTCGAACCTCTTGCTGATGTGGCGGCACGGCACTAGAAACGTCAGCATCGTCCTCGACGGATTCGGAGTCCGGCTCCGGGGTGACCCGAGGGCTCCGAAGGAGCGGGGACGTGCCGCCCGGAAAACGGCGGGCTCGCACCGGGCCCACCCCGGTGGACTGTGTCCGACGCACAGGAGCTCGCGCGGAGCCGAGCGGCAGGCCGGAACGCGTACGACAGGAACGTCCAGGTCGTGCGTCGCAGGCGTCCGTCGGAGGCGTCGGCACGGGGGTCGGGTTCAACCCAGCCGCCGTGAGGTCCGGCCCATCGCGAAAGCCCCTCGGACCCTTACTCCGAGGGGCTTTCAGCGTCTTCGCGCCGTCCCCGGCGGCTAAAACCCATTGCCGCGCCGGCGCGCGGGTCGAAACGATGACGCACATGATCGACCATTCGGCACTGGCCACCACTCCGACTTTGACCGGCGAGCGCATCCGGCTCGTACCCCTGCAGGCCCGGCACGCACGCGACGTGTACCAATCTTTACAAGACCCCGTGTCTCGGCGGCTGACCGGAACCCACACCACCTTCACGTTCGACCAGATCGAACGGTTCTGCGCGAGCCGCGACGAACAAGACGACCGGCTTGATTTCGCCATCGAGGACATCGCCACGGGAACCTACGCCGGTGGGATGGCGCTCAACGGTATCGACGTTCACAACGAGTCCGGCGGATTCCGCGTCGACCTCGTCGAGGACTACCGCGGTCAGGGTCACGGACCGGAAGCGATCCGGCTGATGCTGGCCTACGCGTTCGACGTCATCGGGCTGCACCGCGTCAGGCTCGAGGTGTTCGACTTCAACGAGCACGCCATGCGGGCCTACCAGAAGTGCGGATTCGTTCTCGAGGGGCGCGAACGCGAGGCCCTGATGTGGGAGGGGCAGCGTTACGACATGTTGATCATGGCGGTGTTGAAGGGCGACGTCGTGTGGTGAGCGCCAGCGAGGTGGCTCAGCCTCGATCGCTCACGCAGAACTCGTTACCTTCCGGGTCGAGCATGACGGTCCAGTCATCGTACGAGTCGAGGAGCGAGGCACCCAGCGCAGTGAGCCGCTGCACCTCGGCGGGGCGGTCGCCGGTTTCGAGATCGACGTGGACGCGATTCTTCGTGACTTTGGGTTCGGGCACCTGCTGAACGAAGATCGTCGGGCCCGGCCCGTCGACAGCCACCGTCGGGTCGGTGTCGGGGGTGTGCCCGAGCTCCGCCAGCCTGGCGATCTCGGCATCGTCATACGCGCGCACCTGATAGCCGTCCAAAGCGGCCGCCCAGAACCGTGCGAGCGGCGCCGCGTGCGCCGCATCGATGACGATCTCTCGCAGCCGTGCCAACGTTCCCCTCCGCATCCCGCGTTCACTGCATCAGCACGTTATCGCACTGCCGGGCTCGTAACTGTCCGGCCGGCCGGCGACGTGCTTGGCGCGGTGAACGGCTCCACACTTCCGGCATTTCGGGCGGATCGCGACCATTCAGCGGGCCAGGTGATCCATTCACCGTGCCAAGCGGGCGCTCGCCATGGCTGCGGTCATCACGGGCAACGCGGCACGGGTGCGCTCCACGATGTGTTCGACCGATTGGCGACGTAGTAGTCGCTGACCCACTCGCCGCTGCCGATCCGGTTCCAGACCCGGGAGGTGCCGACTCGAGAACCGGTCTTCTGGCAGATGACGTAGGCCAGCGCGCCCGGACGCAGCACACCGCGCTCGGCGTAGCTGGCCCCGGGGCCGGACCGGATCTTCACCGGCGACGTACTGGTGACTTGGCCGGGATAGGTGCACCGCGGCAGACTGGCCGAGAAGGTCGTGTTCGACGGTGTCGCCAGGTGGAAATCGCTCACCCAGGTGCCGTTGGACAGCCGGTCCCACACGGCGGTGGTGCCCACCTTCGTGCCGTGTCCCTGGCACAGCACCGGCAGCGTGCTCCCCGGTGCGTGGCTGCGCACCACCGGGTAATTGGGGCCGGGGCCGGTGCGGGCGTTCAGCGCCGTCGAGCTGGTCACGCGATACGGCTGAGACACCGTCGCCACGGGCGCGTTGAACAGGTCGTTGTCGATGTTGAGCGTGACCCCGCCCCAGGTCTCGTCATGATCACCGCGGTACTGCTTGGCTCGCTGATGGTAGGACCACCGCGCGTTCGGCACGTGCGGCCAGTCTCGCAACGCGGCGACGCCGTCCCAGCGGGCCATCCACACCGCGTCCGGGCGCGCGAACGTGCTGGAGTCGTACGAGGCCGACAGGTCGCGTAGCCCGGAATCCTGGTGGACGTAGACACCGGC
>JAJYTA010000115.1 GCA_021793295.1 Actinomycetes bacterium | reverse complement strand
GTCCCGCCACACCCCCGGATCAACCCCATCACCCAAGTCGTCGCCGTCGCCGGGCAGGCCCACCGCGGCATCATCATCCGGGCACCAGGCCGCGTCCCGCGCAGCCAAATAGTCAGGAACAGCCGGGACAACCTCCGCACCAGGCAGACACCCACCCGGCCCGTCGTCTTGATCGTCCCAACTGTCGAACATGCCCACACGCTACCAGACACATGTTCGAATCACTACCGTCAAGCTGCAGCCAAGCCATCACAAAACGATCACAAACCCGACGGCCCGCTACACGTTGGCGCAGGTCCAGTAGCTCATCCGGTTGTCAGCTGCCGATGACACACTCGGTTTCATGGCGCCGGGTGACATCGTCCACAGGTGCGCACCGCCGGCGTAGTCGTAGGCGGTCACGCGCTTGTTGTAGTTGCGACTTACCCAGGATGACGTCTGATTGTTGAACCCCCACGACGACGCATTGCCCGAGCACGTACTGGAGAACTGAAACCGCGTACCGTCGTAGTTCTGCCCGGTGTAGAAGCAGTAGTAGCCCGCTGTGCAGCTTCGCCAGGTGCCGGCCAGCTCCGCCGCCGCTGCTGACTCCGAGGCGGACGCCGATTCCATCGCCAGCAGCCCCAGCCCCAGCGCATCGACGACGTCGGTGCGCACGTTCGAACCCAACCCGGCCGGTGCGTGCTCCTCACCCGGCGACGGCCACACCACGACGGCCCCGTCGGCCCAGGCCATCGCGTTGTCGGAGACCTGAACGCCACCGGGCTGCAACGCGAGCAGGCGGTTCATCTCCGCAGCCAGTGGCCCGCTCGGCTCAGCCGAAACCGAAACCAGGTCCGCGTCGGCGGCCTGTGCTTGCGCTCCGCCGGTCACCGCGGCCGCCAACATCACGACCGCGGTCGTCGCCGCCCGCAGCCGGTGACGCGTCTTGGGTTCATGAGGCATCCGGTTCTCCTTCTCTCGACTGGACGTAGGGGCAGGACGGCTCGCTCTCCCCCGTAGGCTGTGCGTATGAGTGACGCACGCCCGGCCTGGGGTTACGGATTGGCGACCATCACGACAGATGGAACGATCTTGGATGTTTGGTACCCATCTCCCGCTCTCGGCAAACCGCCGACACCGGTTGCAGACGCGCCGAGCGAACTCACCAGCCTCGAAGGTGACGACCCCGACCGCCGGGTCCGCCGGCAGGTCGTCCACACGTCGATCGACCTGGACGAGGCGCCGACCAGCGCCGACGACGCCTACTTGCGACTGCATCTGCTGTCCCACCGACTGGTCGAGCCGCATGGGCTGAACCTCGACGGCGTCTTCGGCGCGCTGAACAACGTCGTGTGGACCGATCACGGCCCGTGCGCCGTGGACGACTTCGAGACCACCAGGCTGCGCCTGCGCCGCCGCGGACCCGTCACGGTCTACGGCGTCGACAAGTTCCCGCGCATGGTGGACTACGTGATCCCGACCGGGGTCCGCATCGCCGACGCCGACCGCGTCCGCCTCGGCGCCTACCTCGCCCCTGGCACCACGGTCATGCACGAGGGATTCGTCAATTTCAACGCCGGCACACTCGGCACGTCCATGGTCGAAGGTCGCATTTCCGCGGGCGTCGTCGTTCAGGACGGCTCGGACATCGGCGGCGGTGCGTCCATCATGGGCACCCTCTCCGGCGGGGGCACCGAGACGATCACGATCGGCAGCGGGTGCCTGGTCGGCGCCAATGCCGGCGTGGGCATCTCGTTGGGCGACGGCTGCGTCGTGGAAGCCGGGTGCTACGTCACCGCGGGCACCAAGGTCAGCTTGCCCGACGGCAGCGTCGTCAAAGCGCGCGAGATGTCCGGACGCGACGGTGTGCTCTACCGCCGCAACAGCGTGACCGGCACGGTCGAGGCGCTGGCCCGGTCCGGCGATTGGGGCGGGCTGAACGCCGCGTTGCACGCGAACTGAGCGGGCATGACCGGCCAGCACGGAACCATGCCTGCCACGCCGAACGTTGAGCTGTGCGCATGAGTCGCACCGGACGCCTTCTGGCCACTGCCCTGGCCATCGTCGTTCTCGGCGGTGGCGCCGCCGCGCTGCTCATCTACTGGGCCAGCAGCCCGGACGGCCCGCTCGGGCGGACGTCGGAGTGCCGCGCCACCGTCAACGGGCACACCACCGTCCTCACCCTGGACCAGGCCAAACACGCGGCCACGATCGCCTCGGTCGGGTTGGCCCGCGACGTACCCGCGCGGGCCGTCACGGTGGCGCTCGCCACGGCGTATCAGGAGTCCGACATCGCCAACATCGACTACGGCGACCGCGACTCGCTCGGCCTGTTCCAGCAGCGGCCGTCCCAGGGTTGGGGCACGGCCGAGCAGGTCCAAGATCCGGTCTACGCGGCCGGCGCGTTCTACGACGCGCTCCTCCAGGTGCCCGGCTACCGCGACATGGAGATCACCGAGGCCGCTCAGGCGGTCCAGCGCAGCGCCTACCCGGAGGCCTACGCCGACCACGAGGACGATGCGCGAGTGCTCGCATCCGCGTTGACCGGCTATTCCGAAGCCGCGTTGTGGTGCACGTTCACACCTGACACCGTCGCCGCCGAAGCCGAGGGGCCCGACGGGCTGACCGACCGGGCTCGGACCGTGCGGGACGCACTCGAGTCCGCCTTCGGTGGGCTCGACATCGGCGGGTTCCAACCCGGCGGCGTCGACTCCGGCCACATCGAGGGTTCGGCGCATTACGACGGCCGCGCGCTTGATGTCATGCTTCGCGCCTACGACGACCCCGCCGTCAATCGGCGCGGCTGGGCCGTGGCGCATTGGGCGACGGCCTACGCCGACGAGTTGGGCATCGCCACGGTGATCTACGACGACCGGATCTGGACGGCGCGACGCTCCGACGAGGGTTGGCGCACCTACACCCACCCGTCCGGTGACACCGACAATCCGACCATGCGCCACCTCGACCACGTGCACATCGACGTCGCCGAGGGGGCCTGAGTGCGCGCGGACGAGCACACCTCCGGGTACGGCGGTGTCGTCGCGACTCCACACCCGCTGAGCACGCAGGCCGGCATCGACATGCTCGATTCCGGCGGCAACGCCGTCGACGCCGCGGTGGCCGCCTGCGCCGTCCAGGGCGTGGTGGCGCCGGAGACCTGTGGTGTGGGCGGCGATCTGTTCGCCCTGGTCCATGTTCCAGGACAGCCGCGACCGCTGGCACTCAATGCGTCCGGACGGGCCGGCTCAGGGGTCGACGCCGCCGCGTTGCGCGCCGCCGGTCACGTCACCATTCCCGGCTCGCACCCGGCCGCCATCCCGGTGCCCGGCTGCGTCGACGGCTGGATGGCGCTGCTCGATCGCCTCGGCCGCCGCACCCCTGCCGAGGTGCTGCACCGTGCCGTGCAGCTGGCCGCGGACGGTTTCCCGGCCAGTGACGACCTGGTTCGTGCCGTCCGTTCGCGCGTCGATGCCCTGCAGCACCAGCAGGCCGCGCGCCCGTTGCTCGCCGCGACGCACGCCGGGGCCCGCGTGGTGCGCCGCGAGCTCGCCGCCACACTGCGGGCCGTCGCCGACGGCGGGCGGGCGGCGTTCTACGAGTCCGCTGCCGGCGCAGCCATCACAGCAGCCACCGGGGGCGTCATCACCGCAGATGACCTGCACCGCAACCAGGCCGACTGGGTTGAGGCGCTGGGCGTGGACGTCTGGGGTACCACCGCATGGACCGTCCCGCCCAACTCGCAGGGCTACCTCGCCACCGGAACCTGTGCGGTGCTCGAGCGCCTGGGCCCGACGGGCGGGATCAGCGACCCGCTGTCCTGGCACGTGATGATCGAGGCGTACCGCGCCCTGGCCGCGGGGCGGGACGACGTCGTCGTCGACCCACAGCGCCCGACCATGCCCGCTGACCACCTGCTGGCCCCGGACCGGCTGGACGCCGTGGCCGCCAGCGTCGACCGCGCCGGGGCCCGGGACCGACCGGCGCCGATCCCGGCCTCCGGCGGCACCGCCTACCTGTGTGTCGTCGATGCCGACGGGCTCGGCGTGTCGCTGATCCAGTCGAACTTCCGCGGCATCGGCTCCGGCGTCGGTGCCGGGTCGGCTGGATTCCTGTTGCATGATCGCGGCCTGGGGTTCACGCTCGAAGCCGGCCACCCCGGTGAGCTGGCTCCGGGTCGCCGGCCCCTGCACACCCTGGCGCCCACGCTCTGGACGCGTGAGCAGCACCTGCGCCTGCTGCTGGGCACCCGAGGCGGACACGTACAGCCGCAGATCGTCGCCCAGCTGGCCGCGGCGGTGCTCGCCGACGGTGCTGACCCGGCAACCGCTCAGCACCGGCCGCGCTGGACGGTCGAGGTGCCCCCGACGGCAGGCTGCCGGGTCCGGCTCGAGCCCGGGGTTCCGGACGAGGTCAGCGCCGGCCTGCGGCAGCTGGGCCACGACGTCACCGTGCTGCCGGACCGTCAGCCCGGGTGGGGCCCGGTCTCGCTGATCGCCGTCGACGACTCGGGCCGGCGCACCACCTCCCCTGACCCCCGGGTCGTGACCACCTCGGTGGCACACACACCGCGCGCAGATACCGTGGAGCGATCATGAGCGACAACTTCCCGCCTCCGCCTCCTCCTGAGGAGCAGCCGCCGCCACGTCGCTCCGGCGCCACCGGCTGGAAGGTCGCCACGGCGGCAGCGTCGGTGCTGGCCGTGGCCCTCGCCGGCACGGTGTACGTGCTGATGGACCAGCGGGTCGACGAGATGCGCGCCGAACGCGACGCCGCGCGGGACGAGCTCGACGCCGCCCGCGAGGAAGGCGATGGCGGGCTGGGCGGGCTGGAGGACCTGCTCGGCGAATCCGGCCTCGGCGATCTCGACCTCGGCGACCTGGGGGAACTGCTCGGTGGCGGGTCCGTGGACCCCATCCTGTTCGAGTGTCTCGCCAGCGGCGGCGGGCTGGGGCTCGGCGGATCGGGGGATTCGATCCCGGACGGCCCCGTCGAAGAGCAGGTCGCGGCCATCCAGGACATCATCGAGTCCGAGCGCGGACTGCAGGCCGGCGACGACGTCGACATCGAGTTCGTCAGCCGGGACGAGGTCCGCAAGCGTGCCGTGGCCATCACCGAAGCCGAACTCGACCCGGCCACCGCCGAGGTCGATGCCCGTCTGCTGTCGGCGCTCGGCGCCGTCGAGCCCGGAACCGATCTCGCCCAGGCTCAGCTCGACGCGCTCGATGCCGGCGTGGGCGGCTTCTACGACCCCGAATCAGGCGAGCTCGTCATCGGTTCGGAACAGATGGACGGTCTCGGGGCCCTGATCACCTCGCACGAGCTCGTCCACGCCATGGCTGATGCCGAGCTCGGTCTGCCTGATCAGGAGGCGATCGCCGAGGCGTTGGGCTCCGATGCCGCCTACGCCGCGCTGAACGTCGTGGAAGGCGACGCGTCGCTGTACAGCCAGCAGTTCATCGGCCGCCACCTGCCGTTCGACGAGCTTCTCGCGCTGCAGGCGACGTCCGGGCAGACCGCCGCCGACCTCGACGAGCTCCCCCACTTCGTCGCCCGCCAGCTCGAGTTCCCCTACATCGAGGGCATGACGTTCACCTGCGACGTGTTCCTCGACGGCGGCTGGGAAGCAGTCGACGCCACCTACAGCGAGCTGCCCACCACGACGGCTCAGATCCTGTTCCCCGACCGCTACCGCGACGGTCAAGACGCCGTCGACGTCCGCGACCCGGCGGGGCCGTCGGGCTGGGACCGGCTCCGCACGGACACCTTCGGCGCCGCGGACTTGCTGTTCCTCCTCGAGGCGCCCGGCGACGACGAAGACGCCGCACTGTCGGAGCCGAAGGACCGCGTCAGTGCCTGGGCCGGGGGCGAGATCACCGTGTGGGGACGTGACGAGGCGAGCGCAGCCGCGCTCATCCTCGCTGATGGCGGCGGCGCGACGCCGCTGTGTGACACCATCGACGAGTTCTACGCGGCGGCCTTCCCCGACGCCGAGCGTTCCGAGAGCGGGGACGAGACCGTGTTCGACGGCTCCGATCAGGATGCGGTGCTCACGTGCTCCGGCGACGAGGTCGCTCTGGGCACCGGACCCGACGTCGAGACGGCTCGCGCCGCGGTGACCTCAACCCCCTGAAGCCAGCCGCCGCGCAGCAGCTTCGACGCGTTCGTCGGTCGCCGTCAGCGCCACGCGCACATGCTGGGCGCCACCCGGGCCGTAGAACTCCCCTGGCGCCACCAGGATCCCGGCCTCGGCGAGGCGGCCGACGGTGTCCCAGCACGGCTCGGACCGCGTGGCCCACAGGTACAGCCCAGCCTCGGAGTGGTCGATACGGAAACCGGCCCCGGACAAGGCGGCGTGCAGCCGCGCCCGGCGATTCTGGTATCGCTCGCGCTGGAGGTCGACGTGTTCGTCGTCGGCCAGCGCTGCCGCCATCGCCGCGGCCACCGGACTCGGCATCATCATGCCGGCGTGCTTGCGCACGTCGAGCAGTCGCTGCACGATGCCCGCGTCGCCGACGACGAACCCAGCTCGATACCCCGCCAGGTTGGAACGCTTCGACAGCGAGTGCACCGCGAGGATGCCCTCGAGCGAACCGCCGTTCACCTCCGGGTCGAGCACCGACGGCGGGCGGGCCTGCCAGCCGAACTCCCGGTAACACTCGTCCGAGGCCACGACGGTGCCCCGTTCGCGCGCCCACGCGACGACCTTGGCCAGGTGCTCGACCGGCAGCACCTGGCCATGCGGGTTGGCCGGTGAGTTGATCCACATCAGCGCCACCCGGCGCGGGCCGAGCGCGGTCACGGAGTCCGCCGGCATCGGGGTCGCCCCGGCCAGGCGA
The DNA here is from genome assembly GCA_021793295.1 of Actinomycetes bacterium. Taxonomy (GTDB): domain Bacteria; phylum Actinomycetota; class Actinomycetes; order Jiangellales; family Jiangellaceae; genus Haloactinopolyspora. The sequence continues at coordinate 6,792 of JAJYTA010000115.1, read as the reverse complement.
GCGCCGATGTCGTAGGTCGGATAGGCCAGTTCCGGGTGCGCCACGACGTCGCCGGGCCCCAGCCCGAGCAGCGTCGGCAACCACGCCACCAGCTCCTTCGAGCCGATGGTCGGCAACACACCGGTGCCGTCGGGCAGCTGCAGCCCCCACCGCCGGGCCAGGTAGTGCCGAACCTCCTGGCGCAGCTGCGGCGGCCCGGCCGTCGTGGGATAGCCCGGCGCGTCCGCGGCCCCTTGCAGCGCCCGGCGGACGACCTCAGGCGTGGAATCGACCGGTGTACCGACCGACAGGTCGACCAGGCCGTCCGGGTGTGCCGCGGCCCGCTCGCGGTAAGGAACCAGCGCGTCCCACGGGAAATCGGGCAAGCCGGGACGCGGCGCCCCCACCAGTCTCAGTGCCCCTCGGCGTTCTGCGGCGGAAGTGCAGCCACCAACGGGTGGTCCTTCGGAATCGCGCCCATCTTGGCAGCGCCGCCGGGCGAGCCGAGATCGTCGAAGAACTCGACGTTGGCGGTGTAGTAGTCCTTCCACTCCGTCGGCACGTCGTCCTCGTAGAAGATCGCCTCGACCGGGCAGACCGGCTCGCACGCCCCGCAGTCGACACACTCGTCGGGGTGGATGTAGAGCATCCGCTCGCCTTCATAGATGCAGTCGACCGGACACTCCTCGACGCAGCCCAGATCCTTGAGATCGACGCATGGCTGCGCAATGACGTAGGTCACGGCGATGTCCTCCTATCGGGAGCCGACGACGAGCGCCGACCGTTTTCATCCGGACTTCAGCTCTAGTATTGCGATGGCGTGCTTCCATCTTCCACCAAGGTCAGCCTATGAGATACCCGGGTCGGCGGCGTGAGGCGGCCGAACTGGTCGGCCGCCGCGTCATCGTGCGGCACCGCCTGCACAACCACCAGTTCAGCGCGACCGACGTGCTGGGCACGCTGCAGGCGTGGACGCCGGACGGCGCACGGGTGCGACGCGACCGCGGCGGCGACGTGGTGCACATCACGCCGGACGACATCATCGTGATCAAGGAGATCCCGGAGCGGACCGTCACTCGCCGCGACGTGCGCGACCTGGAGGCGGCCGCCGCTGGAGGCTGGGTGGCGCTCGAGGCCGAATGGCTGGGCGGCTGGCTGCTCCGAGCTTCCGGCGGGTTCACCGGGCGGGGCAATTCGTGTCTGCCGCTGGACGATCCCGGCATGCCGGTCGGCCAAGCTGTGGAGGCCGTCGAAGCCTGGTACGCACAGCGGCGCCTGCCCGCGTTGTTCCAGATTCCGGAGCCGCTCGGCCAGGTCCTCGGTCCACAGCTCGACGCCCGCGGCTGGTCGGCGCCGTTCAACCGCACCACCGTCATGACCGCTGTGCTGGACGACGTCCGTCAGGGCGCGCGCGACGACCTGCCCGAGGTTCGTGTCGAGGACACGCCGGACCAAGCCTGGCTCGACGCGTACCACTATCGCGGCGGCTCGTTACCCGACCACGCCGTAGACGTCCTGGTCAACGCCGCGACCGTGGGTTTCGCGTCAATCGACGAGGACGGTGAGCGGGTGGCGGTCGCCCGCGGCGCGGTGTCGACCGCGCCCAGCGGCCGCTGCTGGCTGGGACTGACCGCGGTCGAGGTCGCGCCCGGCGCCCGCCGCCGCGGGCTGGGCCGTCACGTCGTCGCCGGCCTGGCCGCGTGGGCGGCCGGGCACGGCGCCAACGAGGCCTACCTCCAGGTGACGGAGTCCAACACCGCTGCCCAGGCGACCTACCGCCGGATCGGCTTCACCGAGCACCACGCGTATCACTACCGGTCGGGATCGGCACCGCAGACGACCTTGTGATTGGGGTTGTACGCCCACGGGTCCTCTTCGTCCTTGACCAGCTTCCCGTCCGGGTCCCACACCTTGCGGTACGACGTGATGCTGAATCCCTGGCTGCCGCCCTGCGGCGCGCAGTTCTCGGACGTGTCGTAAATAGTGCGCGGCGAGGTGTGGTCGTAGCGCTCGGACACCGACGTCTCGACCTTGTAGTGCTTGGTGCTCCACAGCCGCACCGTGAGCGAGCCGTTGCTACCCGGGCTGCTCGGCGTGAAGCTGGTGTCGACGACGACGCCGTACGGCGTGTCGTTGGCGAAGCGCATGTCCTTGGCGCCCCAGGCGACCGTGGCCTCCTGCCCGACCGGGTAGCGGTCGAAATAGATGGAGTGCGGCCAGTGCTCGACGTCCTCGAGCCCGGCGACATAGGCGGCGTGGAACGTCGTGGTCGCCACCTGGGAGACACCGCCGCCGAGCGACTCTTCGAGCCGGCCGCCGTTGATGATCGTGCCGGCCGTGAAGCCGTTGGCCTCCGTCCGCTCACCGACGATCTCGTTGAGGCTGAACTCCTCGCCCGGCAGCAGCAGCGTGTTGTCGATGCTGGCCGCGGCCGTTCCGATGTTGACGTTGCGGTACTCCGCGTGCGGGAAGCTCGTGGTGAACTCCGACACGACCTCGGTGACGCCGAGCTCTTCGGCGGCCTCGGTGGTCAGCTCGGGCTCGACCTCGGTCAACTCGACTTCGGCTCGCCGCTCGGCACCGGACTCGGTCAGCGCCGGCAGGATGGCCTCGCCGAGCGTGTCAGGCTGGACGCCCTGCCCGGGTTGGGCCGGCACGACGACCGGCGCGCCGTTCTGGATGGTCACGGTGGCGTCCTTGCCTTCTTGCCCGATCTCGGCGAGGACGTCGTGAGCCACGTCGGCCAGTTCAGCGGCGTCGAGCTCCGGGCGCAGCACGCCTTCGTCGTCGGGGCTCATCGACAACGCCTGAGCGATCATGTCCGGTGGGATCTCAGCGGTCTCGTCGCCCGCGGCCACCGTCACCGGTGCGGACATCGCCGGCTCGGCGAACTTCTCGACGGCTCGCTGGACCTCGTCGGCCGTCACGGCCGGCTCGACCTCGTCGACCACCAGCTCGACGTCACCGATCGGCAGTTCGGTGGAGCTGTCGCCGAAGTACGCCGCGGTCAGCCGCTCGACGCTCGCCTCGACGTCGACGGCGACACCGTTCTGCGGCTCACTCGTGACGACCTTGCCGCCGTCGAAGGCCACCGAACCATTGACCGGCTCGGCGTTCGCACCGTTGGCCACGTCCTCCACGGCCGCTGTCAGTGCTTGCTCGTCGACCGCGGGCACCGGTGCCACGGCATCGGTGCCCATGAGAGAGCGCACCAGCGACACCGGATTGGCGCTCCCGCCGGGCACGGCGGCCACGGTAGCGGGGACGTCGATGGTGAGGCCCGCCTCGGACGGAACGATCTCGAACGACGTCTCGCCGTCGGCCATGGTGAGATGCACCGGGGCGTCGACGACGCCCGGCAGCTGCTCGGCCAGCGTGGCTTCGGCCTCGGACGGCGTCATGCCACCGACGTCGATGCCGGCGACGGTCGCGCCGCGGGCCAGTGAGTCACCGGCGACGAAGTAGAGGACACCGTAGGCGACACCGAGTGCGGCCACCACGATGGCGGCAGCGACACCGGCGCGGCGCGCCGTGCGCCGGGGCGCCGCGGATTCATCGGCGCTCCCCTGCGGGGGCGGCGGCGCCGGCGGGGGCTCGGCGGGCGCGTCTACGGTCGTGGAGACCGTGGTGTGTGTCTCATCTCCGGATTTGTCGCCCGGCGACACCGATGGCGGAGTAGAGTCAGGTTCGGCGTCTGCCGGGTCGTGCGATCCAGCCGTGCCATCACGCTGGCTGGGTGACTGGTCAGTCACGCTCGGACACCTATCTTTTTTTGACTTTCGGGTCATCATCGAGGCAGGGCAGCACCTGCCGGGGCGAATCCTACGTGACCGACGGTGGCCGATCACTGGACACACCCAGCCCCAAGGCTACGGCGTGGCTGACCGATCCGCCGAACAGAAACACCAGCCCCGCTTCGCCGCCGGTGATGACGAGGTCTTCACCCGGCGCGTTTTGCGCGAGCGCCAACGTCGGACCAAGCCACGCCAGCGCCACCACCGCCGACCCCGCCCGGCTGCGCGCACAGGCGCGGGCGATGATCGCGACGCCGGCCGCGCCCCCGACGGCCAGCACGATGCCCAGCGGACTTCGCCACCGGTGCAAGAAAGCACCGGCGACGGCCACCACCACGGCCACGACGGCCAGGCCGGCGATGGCGAGAGCACTCAGCACGTTGCGAGCACGACGGGAGGACATCGCCGATGTCAGAGCGTCACACCGGCGAACAGATCGGACTCGACCCCGGTGTCGGGATCGACCGGCCCCTGCGCACCGCGGGCGAGGCGGAAGTGTTCCTGTCCCCAGATGGCCTGTCCGACGTTGTCGGACAACGCGAAGAACGGGCCGTTCACGTCGATCTGGGTGGCGTGGGCACGCATGGCGGCCACCTTGGCGTCGAGGTGATCGCTGCCGTCGATGATGGCCGCTACGTCGGCGTCGTCCACGACGAACCCGAGGTCGTCAGCCGACTCGACGCCGTCGAAGCCCTCCGCGCCGCGCTCGCGCATGGCGTCGATACTGCGCTGGACGACACTGCGCGGCATGGCCGTCCAGTAGATCTTCGCGATGTCCCAGGCCTCGCCGAGATCGCGGCGGTACGAGGGCACCGCGGCCAGCGCTGCGGCATAGGTCGCGACCCGGTGTGCCTGGATGTGGTCCGGGTGCCCGTAGTTGCCGTTCTCGTCATACGTCACCAGGACCTGTGGGCGTACCTCTCGGATGACGGCGACCAGGGGATCGGCCGCCTCACGGAGGTCGGCCGCCCAGAAGCTTCGGGGATCCACGGACTCGGGGGCTTGCGCGCGCCGGCCCTGCTCGCCCCACACCATGCCGGAGTCGCGGTAGCGACCCGGGCCGCCCAGAAAGCGGAAGTCGGTCACGCCGAGATGAGCCATGGCCGTGGCCAGTTCGCCGGCGCGATGCGGGCCGAGCGCGTCGTCGCGGTCCGGCGCCAGATGCGCCAGCTCGGGTACGAGGATCTCGCCCATCTCACCCTGCGTGCAGGTCACCAGGGTGACCTGAGCACCCTCGGCGGCGTAACGAGCCATCGTGGCCCCGGTGCCGATCGTCTCGTCATCGGGATGGGCATGGACCAGCAGGAGGCGGCGGTCAGCACGAGCAACGGACATACCGCCAACCCTAGTGATCGCCTCGGACACCCAGCGCGCCTCACCGCCGGCGATGCGCTCGAGATGCCGAGCCTTGCCGCACGAACTAGTCTGTCTTTGATCACACGGCGTCCATCACACTGTCCATCACACTGCGTCGGCAGGGTGGCGCACGAGGAGGACACGACGTGCCCGAACTCTCGTTGGCTCTTCCGCACGGGGTCGACCCGGTGCGGCGTTGGCGCAACACGATTCGGGCGCACGAAACGTTCCTCACCGGGGCGGACACGACGCCGGATGTCCGCCCGCTCGTCTTGGACTCCTGGCGGCGTAGTGCCGCTTACCAGGTCGACCCCGACCGCCCAGCGTCACCGGTCGTCCTCACCGACGACCAGCTCACCGAGGCACGCGTCACCCATCCGCTGCACCGCGTCATGCACGTCGTGCGCAGCCTGCTGATCGACCACGCCTCCGATGCCGGCGTCATCGTCGTGGTCAGCGATGCCGACGGACGGCTGCTGTGGGCCGAAGGCGACCGCGATCTGTGCCGGCGGGCCGAGGGCATGCAACTCGTTCCCGGCGCCGCCTGGCGAGAGGAGGCCATCGGCACCAACGCCATCGGCACCGCGCTCGCGGTCAACGACACCGTCCAGGTGTTCGGCAGCGAGCACTTCACTCGCAGTGTCCAACCGTGGAGCTGTACGGCCGCCCCCATTCACGACCCGTGGTCGAACGAGGTCATCGGCGTGCTCGACATCACTGGCGGCACCGACGTCGTGTCACCACAGTCGGCTTTCTTGGTCCGCTCCGCCGTCGCCGCCATCGAATCCGAGCTGCGATTCGACGATACGCTCACCCCCGACCACCGCACGCGGCCGGCCGACCCGGGAGGCCGCATCTGTGCACTCGGCCGAGACCGCGGAACGCTGAGCCTGCACACCGGCCCGGTGGAGATCAGTTTGCGTCATACCGAGCTGCTGCTCCTGCTCGCTGCCGCGCCCGACGGTCTGTCCGCCGGCGATCTGGCGTGGAAGCTGTACGAACACGATGCCGCCGAAGTGACCGTCCGGGCCGAGATCTCGCGACTGCGCAAGGTCGTGCCCGGGTTGATCTCCTCGGCCGGGCGCTACCGCCTCACCAGGCCGATCAGTACTGACGCCGCGGAGGTGGCCGACTATCTGGCCGCCGGCGACCACGCCAATGCGGTGGCCCTCTACCGTGGCGAGCTGCTGCCGCGCTCCACCGCTCCGGGCATCGTGACCATGCGCTATCGCTTGCACGGCTGGCTTCGCAACGTGCTGCTCGAACTCGGCGACGCCGAGTCGCTGCGCCGCTACTGTGAGTCCGCGGCCGGCCGCGACGACGTCCAAGCCTGGCAGGCCCGCCTCGAGCGCCTGTCACCGGGCTCGCCGCACCACGCCGAAGTGTCGGCCATACTCAGCGAGCTCGAGGCCACGTTCGGCCACGACGGCTGACCACGTCGCCCGATTCGTTCGCAACGCCGATGCAACGTCTGGTCATCTAGGCTCGTGCGCCACGACCGGGCGGGCAGCCCAACAAACCCAGCCCGCCCCCGGCCCGCCCGGTCGAACCGACTCACTCCCTGGTCAACCGGCTCATCCGGGTGAGTAGACCACGCTCAATGCTGAACGACGACGTCCTCGCGCACGGTCGCGTAGTGGCAGGCCGACGGGTGATCGCTGCC
>JAJYTA010000320.1 GCA_021793295.1 Actinomycetes bacterium | reverse complement strand
CCGCGACCTACGAGACGAGATCGCCGAGGCCTGAAGCGCCGGCGAACGCGTCGCGCCTGCCGGCCTTCACTCCACCGGCGGGTACGTGACTTGTGCGTCGCCGCTCACGACCGGCACGGCGCCCCATTGCCCGAGCTCATGGCGCCGCGGCTGTGCGTCGACACTCAGGTGCCAGACCGTCCATCCCTGCGCGGTGAGGGTGTTCGCGATGAGCATGCGATGACAGCGCCATGGCATCGGCTCGCCACACATGATCGCGACGCGGTGCGCCGCGGCCCATGCGGCGAGCTGCTCGATCCCCTGGTGATAGGCCTGGCTGAGCGTGTAGTCCGCATAGTTCTTGAACGCGGGCTGCTGCCAACCGGCGTTGATGCTGTGATCCACGTCCTGACGACCGCGCCGGCCGCCCAGCTCAGGCACATGGCGGTAGGCGATGCCGGCCCGGCCGAGCCAGGCCGGCATCGCCTCGCGATCGAACTGCGGGTTACGCCGCGATCCCGGTTGCGAGCGCACGTCGACGAGCATCTCGATGCGCTGCGCCCGCAAGGGCCGGAGGAAGAGTTCTTCCGGGCAGGTCCAGTGCCCGATCGTCCACACCTCTCGCTCGGTCACGGCGCGGTCGGACCCCCGGACTGCGAACAACTAGGAACGAGGAACGTCGCCTCGCCAGCCGGAGGCCTCGCCCTTCTGCTCGACGAGGTCCTTGAAGCGGTTCAGGTCAGCGCGGACCTGACGTTCGTCGACGCCGAGGGCTGAGCCCACCTTCTCGGTGATGTTCCCCGGCGACCAGTCGAGCTGAACCATGACCCTCGACGACGTGTCGGTCAGCTTGTGGAAGGTCACGACGCCGGCGTGGCTGGTTCCGTCGGTGGACGTCCACGCGATGCGCTCGTCGGGATGTTGCTCGGTGATCTCGGCATCGAACTCGCGGGTGACCCCGGCGATGTCGGTGACCCAATGCGTATGGGTGTCGTCGACTTGGGTGATGGACTCGACGCCGTCCATGAACTCTGGGAACGACTCGAACCGCGTCCACTGGTTGTACGCCACCCGCGCGGGGACGTCGACGTCGATGGACTGTTCAACGGTGGTCATGAGTTCTCCTCGCTCGGCGGATGTTCAGCTGGCAAGTACCCGGACCCGATTCGCCTCATGCACCGCCGGCCGAAGACTGCATCCTCGGCCGGGATCGGGGTACCGATTCGAACAGAGCTGCTAGATCGGCCGCCGAAGTCCCGCGCCGACAGCCGGCACGGGGGCGGCCGGGCTCGAACTGTCTACCGTGACGATCGAGAGGAGACGATCGTGATGGCCTCGTCGCAGCCCGCTTCCGCGGGGCGCTCCAAGGTGTTCGTTCAGCAAGTGGCCATGGCCGTGGGCGCGGTCTTCCTGGTAGTCGGTGTCGCGGGCTTCATCCCCGGAATCACCACCAATGTCGACGACTTGGAGTTCGCCGGCCATTCGAGCGGGGCCGAGCTGCTGGGACTGTTCCAAGTGTCGATCTTGCACAACATCGTGCACCTGCTGTTCGGGGTGGCGGGCCTGGCGATGGCGCGCACGGCGCGGCTGTCGGTCATCTACCTCATCGGTGGCGGGCTCATCTATGCGGTGCTGTGGATCTACGGGTTGATCATCGACAGCGGCAGTGACGCCAACTTCGTCCCGCTCAACGATGCCGACAACTGGCTACACTTCGCGCTGGCCGTTGGCATGGTCGCACTCGGCCTGGCCGGATCGAGAGGCTCTCGCCAGGTCAGAACCGGCACCGCCTGAATCACCAGGACACGGCCCGCTTCGGTCCCCGGACGTCGAAGGCTCGCCCGAGATGGCATGATCTCGGACTGCTCCCTGCCGCACGGCCGGTGACGAAGGAGAACCGATGGGCCACATGCTCGGCGTCATTCTCGGGGTGGCGATCTGCTGCGGCGGCGGCTACGAGGTGGTCACCCGGGTGCGCTTGACTCGGCGCATGCTCCGCGCGGACGGCGTGTTCGTCGGCCGGGACGACGTACTCGGGCCTGGTGGCGCGAGCACCAGGAGTCGGGTCGGCCGGTTCGAGTTCACCACCGCGCAGGGACAGCAGATCGAGGCATCGAGCTCGCTGTACTCCTTTCCGGGTCCGAAGCCGGGAAAGCCTGTCACGGTGATCTACGATCCCGCCCGGCCCGAGGCGAGCGCCGAACGGCTCGGTGTGCATCGCCTGCAGATGTGGGCGATCGGGCCGCTGCTCATCGCGGTCGGCATCGCCGTGGCCGCGGTCAACGCTGCCGGCCTGCGCTGAGCCCTACCCGATTCAAGCGGGGCGGACGGGACACCACCAGGCGAACTGTCGCATCAACAGGCGTGCATGGGTGGTGGCCCAGGGAATTTCCAAGTGAACATGATCATTCGACAGCAGGGGTCCAGGGTGGGGTGCGGAGCAAGGCCGGGACGGCCAGGCCGTGCGCGGCTCGCACTGCGCGGGCGGACGCCGCGACGGCGGGGTCGCCGTTCATCATCGCCT
>JAJYTA010000319.1 GCA_021793295.1 Actinomycetes bacterium | reverse complement strand
TGTTCGCCGCGCAGGAGATCAAGCCGCAGGCACGTACGCTCGCCACCGATCGCGGAATCACCTGCGTGACCGTCGACTACGACGCCCTGCGCGGCATCGACGACCCCACCACCCGGTTGTTCTGACCGCGGCCGGGGCGCGCCGCGCGCAGGGTCAGTCGTGGACGGCGAACCAGCCGCGTTCCACCTCGAAGAACGGTGCCGTGCTCATACACGGTGAGACGTCTCCCTCGAACCCGGTGACCGCCCAGCTCCAGCCGATCCGGTCGTGGCGTCCGCCGTCGTCGATCGTGAACCCGACTCGTCGCCCGGCCGGTTCGAGCTCGGGCAGTCCCGGCATGTCGTACTCCTCGATGACTCCGGTGGCCACGGCGACGTCCCCCGCCACCCACATGCAGTCCAGGGAGCCGCTCATCTCAGCGAACAGGGTGCCGTCGGGACGTTCGTGGGTGACGGCGAAGGTGCCCTTCACCGACACCGGGCTGTCGGCCTCGGTGGTGTGTCCGCGGATGTCGAAATTCACCTGGTCGCCCTCGAATCCGGAGAACTGCAGCTCACCGCCGCCCGAGCCGTGAACGCTGGTGGTTCCTGACACACGCTTCGCGGTGTTCGGGGACTGGGCGGTGTCGGCGGCTTGCGCGACGCCCGTGGCGATGCCGGTGCACGCGGCGATCAGGGCCGCGGCGGCAACACGCCTGATCCGTCGTTGAGCGGGGGGTTGCACAGTGATGGGGGACATGTCCGGTCCTTTCGTGTCTCGGTCTGTCCCCTTGACCATCGCGTGTGAGCCGAGCGCTCGGGATCCCTCGGGCAGGGGAGTGCCACCAGCATTGGGGGTGAATGAGGCGCCCTGTCCGGGGGAGGCGGCGGATATCGACGGGCGCGGCATCTAGGCTAAAGCCCATGAGTGCGCATTTCGACGTCGTGGTTCTGGGAGCCGGCCCGGGCGGATACACCGCAGCTGTTCGTGCGGCGCAACTGGGCAAGTCCGTAGCGATCGTGGAGTCCAAGTACTGGGGCGGGGTCTGCCTGAACGTGGGCTGCATCCCGAGCAAGGCGCTGCTGCGCAACGCTGAGCTGGCTCACATCATCCAGCACGAGGCGCAGAAGACGTTCGGCATCACCATCGACGGCGAAGTCACCGCCGACTACTCCAAGGCGTACGAGCGCAGCCGGACCGTCGCCGACGGGCGGGTCAAAGGCGTGCACTACCTGATGAAGAAGAACGGCATCACCGAGTTCCAAGGCTGGGGCACCTTCACCGACGCCACGACGCTGGACGTCCAGCTCAGCGACGGCGGGAACGAGACGGTGACGTTCGATCACTGCATCGTCGCCACCGGCGCCACCACCAAACTGCTGCCCGGCACCCAGCTCAGTGAACGAGTCGTGACGTACGAGGAGCAGATCCTCGAAAGCGAGTTGCCTGGGAGCGTCGTCATCGCCGGCGCCGGCGCCATCGGCGTCGAGTTCGGCTATGTCCTGGCCAACTACGGCGTGCAGGTCACGATCGTGGAGTTCCTCGACCGGATGGTTCCGCTCGAAGACCCCGAGGTGTCCAAGGAACTGGCCCGGCAGTACAAGAAGCTCGGCGTCGACGTGCGCACCTCCACCCGGGTGGAATCCATCGACGACTCCGGCGACAAGGTCAAGGTCACGGTCACGTCGGGGGACAAGCAGGAGGTCATCGAGACCGACAAGGTCCTGCAGGCCATCGGTTTCGCCCCGCGTGTCGAGGGCTACGGGCTGGAGAAGACCGGTGTCACGGTGAACGACCGCGGCGCCATCGAGATCGACGAGTTCATGCGCACCGACGTGCCGAGCATCTCGGCGATCGGCGACGTCACCGGGCGGCTGATGCTCGCCCACACCGCCGAGGCCCAGGCCGTGGTGGCGGCCGAGACCATCGCCGGCGCCGACACCATGCCGATCAACTACGCGATGATCCCGCGGGCGACCTACTGCCAGCCGCAGATCGCCGCGTTCGGCTACACCCAGGAGGAAGCCGAGAAACTCGGGCACCAGGTCAAGGTGTCCAAGTTCCCGTTCATGGCCAACGGCAAGGCGCACGGCCTCGGGGACGCCACCGGCTTCGTCAAGATCGTCGCTGACGCCGAGCACAACGAGCTGCTCGGGGCCCACCTCATCGGGCCCGACGTCACCGAGTTGCTACCGGAGTTGACGCTGGCTCAGATGTGGGACCTGACCGCCGACGAGGTCGGGCGCAACATTCACGCGCACCCGACGCTGTCCGAAGCGGTCAAGGAAGCCGTCGACGGCATCGCCGGGCACATGATCAACATGTGAGCGGCGTTCATGGGATCGAGACGTCGCCGTGTGGGGTGGTGACAACGGCAGTGATGCCGGGTCTTGCGGCTGGCGCCACGGTGACCACTGACTCATCCAGAAGACCCAGGGCAGTCAGCGCTGCACTCACCCGGGCTGGCTCGGGGTGGTGCACGGTCAGCGAAGCTAGTTCGACGGATGGTAGGCGCGTCTGTCGGGCGGGGCGCTC
>JAJYTA010000114.1 GCA_021793295.1 Actinomycetes bacterium | reverse complement strand
ATCTACAACCGCCTCATGATCACCCATGCCACGCGATCATGAGCCACAAATGGCGCGAACGCCCCCACGCGCAACCGATCATGAGACACCACCGGCGCGATAACGCCACCAACAACTCATGATCCACCAAACAGCGCCCACAACCGCCTCATGATCACCCATGCCACGCGATCATGAGCCAGGAATGGCGCGAACACCCCACGCGCAGAGACCGCGCACGAGAATCACGCAGGTCGCGCCGACCAGACAATAGGCAAGGCGATCATGCGCGCAGACCGCAAGAAGATCACGCGCAGGCGCGAACTCGACGGGTCGCGCGCGGGGACGCGCACGCAGCTCATGCGCACAGAGACGCCCACTGCTCATGAGCCCAGAGGCGCGCCCCCTGATCATGCAGGCGACACGTCGGTGCGCCGATCCGGCATCAGGACGTCGCTGCCCACCGAGCTGGCTACAACGTGCGCAGCGCAGGCGTGGTAGTGACGAACGTGAACTCAGCCCGGCCGGGAGGCTCCGGAGAACGGCATCATGTCGACCGGGTCGACGCTCACGACGTCACCGGGGTGGGTGGCGTGCACGATCTGGCCGTTGCCGATGTAGATGCCGACGTGGCTGATGGGGCTGTAGTAGAAGACCAAGTCGCCCGGTTGCAGCTGACTCATGGACACCCGGGTGCCGGCGCTGATCTGCGAGCCTGAGGACCTCGGCAGACTGACCCCGGCTTGAGCCCAGGCAGCCGACGTCAGCCCGGAGCAGTCCCAGCAGTCCGGCCCGTTGCCGCCCCAGCAGTAGGGCTTGCCGAGCTGGTTCATCGCGAACTCGACAGCGACACCGGCCTTCTCCGACGGTGGGACGTCGGGGGTGACGTCGTCGTCATCGTTGTCGCGATCGGGCTTCTCGGCGTTCTCTTGCCGCTCCCGCTCGCGCTCCTCTTCGAGGCGTTGGCGTTCTTCGGCTTCGAGCTCGTCGAGGATCTCTTCGGCCTCGGCGAGCAACTGCTCGACCTTCTGCTTCTCGGCTTCGAGTTCAGCCTCGATGGCCCGCTGCCGGGCCAGCTCCTCTTCGGCGACCATGTTGGCCTGCTCGAATGCGCGACGCACATCGGCAGCTTCGGCCAGCTGTTCGGTCTGCTGGTTCGCATAGGCATCGACGACGGACGCCTGCGCGATGAAATCGGCCGGGCTCTCGGCCAGGAACGTCCGTAGCGTGGGGTCGAACCCACCGGCGCGGTATCGCGCCGCCGCGAACCCGGCCATGCGGGACTGGACGGCTTCGACGCGGGCCTGTTGCTTTGCCACGGCCGATTTCGCCCGCTCGATACGGCGCTTCACGTCGTTGAGCTCGTCAGTGGCCGCGTTGTACCGCTCTGTGGCTTGTTCGGCCTGATGATAGAGATTGTCGACCTTGTCCTGGACCTCGGCGATGGTCGGCTCGGGGTCGGCATACCCGACCGACGTCAGGACCAACCCTCCAGAAACAGTGACCGCCGCCGTGCACAGGGCGATGAGCACACGACGAGGACGGCGGGACTGGCCACGATGCTCAGGCACTCTGGTCCTTCCGTGGACGGGATTCGCAGCACCTGGGCGGGGAGCCTAGCCAGCCGAGCGCATCCCCCGCAAATCCCTGGACCGAGTTTCGCCCGACTTTCTCGGTTGATCATCAGGCGCAGCCATGCGCAGCGGCGGTACCAGACCGGCCTCGGAGAGCACCCCGATGGCCCGCTGCTCCTCTCCCCCGAGTTGCCCCGCGGTGTCGCCGAGCAGGACGGAAACGACACAGTCCGAGCAGGCCAGCCCTCGCATCTCGCAGCGATCACAGTCGATGTGCAACTGTCACACCTCCAGCAGAGTCCGATGAGCACGAGCTCTCGCTCGCCACGACAGGACGCTACGGCCCGCCACCGACAAAGTCGGGTTTCTCCGCGACACCCCGGTGATCAGCGCGCGAGCAACCCGACGAGCGCCACGGCCTCGACGGCGCGCCCACCCGGGCGCCGCGCGGCCGCTGCGACCTCACGGTCGGACGAGACCACGACGACCGGTCTGCCCTCCGGCTCGGCCCCCACCATCCGACGGATGAGCTCATCGGCGCTCTGCCCCGGGGCGCTGAACCGCACCCGCACGCCCTGCGCCGGAGCCACCGGCGGAGGTGCAGCCACGTCGGCGCCGTCGAACACGCAGGTGATCTCGGCGCCCGTCCGTGCGGCCAGCGCACTCAGGCCCTGGATCAGTCTGGTGCGCTGCGCCTCGAGCGGCATGGCCGACCACGCCGTCTTCGTCACGTTGTAGCCGTCGACGATCATGTGCACCCGTGGCATCGTGAGCAGTTCGTCGAGATAGGCCGGCTCGTCGCCGGATCGCGCCCGGCCCTGCGGCGGCTGCGCCGGCTTCGGGTCCACCGCGTCGACGGTGTCGGCCGGCTGCAACGACGAAGCCGGCAGCGCGAGTTCGCGGCGCAACCCGGCCGCAGCCTCGGTGAGCGTGTCCAGAAGCAGTGCCAGCCGAGCCGTTTCGAGGCTGCGCTCGGTACGGCCGCTGCGCCGCGCCGCTTCCAGCGCCTGGTCGGACTCGGCCAACCGGCTGCGCAGTCGTCGCGCCTCGGTCTCGGCTGAGCGCAGTGCGGCCCTCGAGTCCGCGAGGTCCTTCTCGACCGTGTCGTACTCCTGCTTGTCGCGAGCGCGCGTTTCCTCGAGTCGCTGACGTGTTTCCTGCAGACGGCGTCGCAAGGTCGCATTCTCGGCCTTGAGCCGGTCGATCTCCGCCTTCATCGTCGCCCGGGTCTCACGGGCCGAGGCGCGCGCGGCGTCCAGTTGCTCCCTGATCCGCTCGATTGCCGCGGACTCACGCGCCCGACGCTCCTCCTCCGCACCGGCACGCAGCGACGACGCAGCGGACTCGACGATCTTCTCCCACCCGGCCGGTCGCAGCAGGTAGGCCATCGCCGCGACGTCGGCCGGCTCGGCCGCAGGCGGTACCGTTCCCGTCTCGAGCGCCTCGGCCAGCGCGGGATCGGCCGCGGAAGCCGCCTGCAGCACGTGCTGGCGGAACCCGGCGTCTGATTCAAGCGCCGCCGCGATGGCGTTCGCGCCCAGCCGGGCCCGCTTGGCGGGCGCGAACTTCGCGACCGGACGCAGCGACGGAGGAACATCGTTGGGCGCCAGGTCGGCCAAGACGTCGGAGGCCAGCGCGACGACCTTGGCGCGTACGGAGTCGGGCAGCGTGGTCATGCCCGATCCGATCGGACGCTGCCACCCACGACGCCGAAGCGCGCGCACGGACGTCTCGCCGTCCCGGACTGCTCGGGCACGGCCACGGGGTCCTCCTCGTCATTCGCTGATCGGGTGCTTGGCGTCACACTAGGCCGGTTTCATGATCATCAACGACGCCCAGGCCTGGAACGGCCCGCTCGCCGGCGGCCGTGGGCCGAGATTGTCGGTGCCGGCCCCTACCGTGCCGAATGTGGGCATCGACTGCGAGGGAGTGTGAGCTGTGGCCCCCGTCGCCGTGCAGGGCACCATCGACGAGATCGGTGTGCCGTTGGTGGCCACCACGTTCGTCGTGGTCGATCTCGAGACCACCGGCGGTGCTCCGGATACCGCCGAGATCACCGAGATCGGCGCGGTCAAGGTCCGTGGCGGTGAGGTGCTCGGCGAGTTCGGCACTCTCGTACGGCCCAGTACCGCCATCCCGCCGTTCATCGCCGTGCTCACCGGAATCACCGATGCCATGGTCGCCGGGGCGCCGCCCATCACCTCCGCGTTGCCGGCGTTCCTGGAGTTCGCGCGCGGCAGCGTCCTCGTCGCGCACAACGCGCCGTTCGACGTCGGCTTCCTCCGGGCAGCCTGTGCGACCACCGGCACCGCGTGGCCGGCCTTCCAGGTGCTCGACACCGCGCGCCTGGCCCGGCGGGTGCTGTCCCGCGACGAAGCCAGCGACTGCAAGCTGTCCACGTTGGCCCGCTTGTTCCGGTCGTCCACGACACCGAACCACCGCGCCCTGGCCGACGCCCGCGCCACTGTCGACGTCCTGCACGGCCTGATCGAACGGCTGGGCAACGTCGGCGTGCACACCGTCGAGGAGCTCAGCCTCTGGCAGAGCAAAGTCACCGCAGCGCAACGCGACAAGCGCCACTTGGCCGAGCAACTGCCTCGCGCCCCGGGCGTCTACATGTTCACCGCCGACGACGGTGAGGTGCTGTACGTCGGCAAGAGCAAAGACATGCGCACCCGGGTCCGCAACTATTTCACCGCGTCCGAAACCCGGGCCCGCATGACGGAGATGGTCGCGGTGGCCACCTCAGTCACCGGCATCCCCTGCGCCACACCGTTGGAGGCCGAGGTCCGCGAGCTGCGCCTCATCGGTGAGCGCAAGCCCCGGTACAACCGGCGTTCCCGATTCCCCGAACGCGGCAGCTGGATCAAGCTCACTGTCGAGCCGTTTCCCAGGTTGTCGTTGGTGCACCGGGTGCGTGACGACGGCGGCAGTTACCTCGGCCCGTTCGGCTCGCGCCGTACGGCTGAGGCGGCCATGGCCGCCGTCCACGAAGCGGTACCCATCCGGCAATGCACCCAGCGGCTGTCACCGAAACGCCTCGGGTCGGCCTGTGTACTCGCCGACCTCGGCCGATGCGGTGCACCGTGCGTCGGGGCCGAGTCCGTCGAGACCTACGCGGCACATGTCGAGCTCGTCCGTCAGGTTTTCCGATCCGACCCGGGGCCGGTCGTCGATCGGCTGCTCGAGCGGATCGACGCGTTGGCGCAGCACGAGCGGTACGAGGACGCCGCAGTGCGCCGCGATCGCCTCGCCACCCTTGTACGCTCCGCGGCACGTGTGCAACGCATGGCCGCTCTGGCCGCCATTGCGCAGTTGGTCGCTGCCCGGCGGCGTGAGGCCGGGGGTTGGGAACTGCACGTCATCCGATACGGACGGCTGGCCGGGGCCGAGTGCTCGCCGCCCGGGGCCGACCCCAGGCCGTATGTCGACGCGCTGGTCGCCACCGCCGAGACCGTCGAACCGGCTCCAGCTCCGTTGCCGGCGGCGACAGCCGAGGAGGCCGAGTGTCTACTGCGCTGGCTCGAGACACCCGGCACCCGTCTGGTCCAGGTCGACGGCTCGTGGACCCTGCCCCAGCCGGCGGCGGCCTCCTACGTCGCACGCGTGGACGTCGGTGCTGCCGACCGCGTCGCCGCTGCACCGCTGGCCGACCGTCGGCCGCTACGCCCGCGACGTTGACCCGCGCATACGGGCGCAGCGCGGCCGCGCCGAGGCGGTCCAGGTGTGCAACGAGCGGAGTCGGGTGAGCCGGATCGGCGCCGCCCGGTAATGTCGTTCCCGGTCCGTTCCGAGCCGCTACGAGGAGACCCCGAAGTGATCACCGCGATCGTGTTCGTCCAGGCCGACGTGGCGCGAATCCCCGAAGTCGCCGAACAGATCGCCGCGCTCGACGGCGTGAGCGAGGTCTACTCCGTCACCGGCGAGATCGACCTCGTGGCCCTCGTCCGGGTCCGCACACACGAAGCCGTCGCCGACGTCGTCGCCGACCGGCTCAACAAGGTCGACGGCGTGCTCAACACCGAGACGCACATCGCGTTTCGCACGTTCTCCAAGCACGACCTCGAAGCAGCGTTCGCCTTGGGCGCCGAGGACTGACCCCGCGCCCACGTGGCCGACGCCCGGCACGACCTGAGCGACCTGCGCGATCTGCTCGCCAGGCACCTGCCCGACCGGCCGGTCCGGTCGATCGTCCAGCTCGGGCGGGGCAGCGACAACGTCGTCTACGACGTCGACGACGACCTGATCGTGCGCTGCCGCATCGAGGCCGCCGACCCGCAGCGGAGCGAGACGATCCGTGCCGAGGCCACACTGCTGCACACCGTGGCCCGATGGTCGACTCTGCCCGTGCCCGAGCCGGTGTTCGTCGATGTGGACGCAGGCGCCCTCGCCTACCGCAAGGTCCCTGGCGTGGCGTTGAGCACCTACACGGTCACCGATGCGCGACGGCTGGGCACCGCGCTGGGTGAGTTCCTCGGCGCGCTGCACGACGTGCCGCTCGACGCGGTGGCCGGGCTCGTCGCGCGGGACGACTACCCGCTGTCGGCCTGGCTCGACGACGCTCGACGCGACTACGGCCAGATCCGCTCACACCTGCCGGCCGAGCTGCGTTCACCGATCGAGGACTTTCTCGCCCACACCCCGCCGACGCAGCCGGACGTGGCGGTGTTCTGCCACAACGATCTCGGCGCCGAGCACATCATGGTCGACGCCGCCACCGGGGCGATCACCGGCGTGATCGATTGGACCGACGCCGCACTCACCGACCCGATGCGCGACCTCGCCCTGGTCTTTCGTGATCTGGGCCCGCCGGTACTCACACCCACGCTCGAGGCCTACTCGCGAGATGTCGGCGCCGAGGACCAGCAGCGGCTGGCCTTCTACGCACGTTGCTCGGTCCTGGAAGACATCGCCTACGGCCTGCGCACCGGCGTTCGCGCCTATGCCGAGGCCGGCATCGCCCACCTGCGATGGACGTTCGCCTGAACGCCGGACCACGACGCCGGCGCCGACACCGCCAGCTCAGGCTGCGGCATCCACCCAGCGCCGGAGCACCGCGGCGGCAGCCCCGGAATCGACGGCTTCAGCGGCCCGGCGCAGCCCGTCGGCGATCCGCTCGGCCAGCTCGGCTCCTGAGTCGTCGTAGGCAGCCAGTCCGGCCGCGGCATTGAGCAGCACAGCGTCGCGAACCGGCCCGCGTTCACCGGCGAAGAAGCGGCGCGCGACCTCGGCGTTGAACGGCGCGTCGCCGCCGCGCAGCGCTTCGGGCGGCGCAGGCGCGATACCGACGTCGCCCGGATCGAAGCGCTCCTCGGTGACGTCACCGCCGCGGATCACCCACACGCGCGAAGTCGTCGTCGTGGTGAGCTCGTCCAGCCCGTCGTCGCCGCGGAAGACCACTCCGGACACCCCACGCCCGGCGAGCACACCGGCCAGGATGCCGGCCATCCGCGCGTCGGCCACGCCGACGGCCTGGTGACTCGGCCGAGCTGGGTTGGCCAGGGGCCCGAGGAAGTTGAACGGGGTCGGCACGCCGAGCTCACGCCGGGTGGCGCCGGTGTGGCGCAACGACGGGTGGAACGCGGGTGCGAAGCAGAACGTGATGCCGACCTCGTCCGCGATCTCGGCCACCCGCCGTGGCTCCAGGTCGAGGCGGACCCCCAACTCTTCGAGCAGATCCGCCGCGCCACACGCCGACGAGGCCGCCCGGTTGCCGTGCTTGACGACACGGGCGCCAGCGCCAGCGGCCACCACCGCGGCCATGGTCGAGATGTTCACCGTCCGGGCCCGGTCGCCCCCGGTTCCGACGATGTCCAACGCTCGCCCGGAAACGTGGAACGGGGTGGCGTGCTCGTACATCGCCCGGACCATGCCGTCGATCTCGTCGACCGTCTCGCCCTTGGCCCGCAGCCCGACCGCGAAGCCGGCGATCTGAGCGCCGGTCGCCTGACCGCTCATGATGTCGTTCATCGCCCAGGCCGTCGCCTCGGCAGACAGGTCCTCGCCCTGGATCAGTGCGCCGAGAACCGCCGGCCAGCTTTGCGGCTGGTCACTCATGACGCGGCTGCCATCCCCTCGAGTCGACGGCGCATGAGATCGGCCACGGCCGCGGCCACCTCGACCGGATTGAGCGGATGAGTGACGGCCGCTTCGGCCCGCGACCAGGTGGCCAACCATGCGTCTTGCGGACGCCCGATCAGCACGAGCACCGGCGGAGCCTCGAAAACCTCGTCCTTGAGTGAACGCGCGATACCCATGCCGCCGGCCGGCACGGCCTCGCCGTCGAGCACGGCGACGTCGATGCCGCCTGCATCCAGGGCCTTCATGACCGCGGCATGCGTGGCCACCTCGACGTACTCGACCCGCGGCAGGTCGGCTGCTGGACGGCGGCCGACGGCCAGGCGGACCTTCTCGCGCGTCGCACGGTCGTCGCTGTAGACGAGGATGGTCATCGTCGGCTGGGTCGTACTCATCCTGCGGGGTCCTCGCTGGCATCGTCGGAACACTGCTGCTGGTCGAGACGATGCTACCGGGCGGAGCCTGGCACGCTCGACGTGGCGTGCGACTCGTGCCCGGGCCGTACCAGGCCACTTCGGATGCGCTCGAACCGAGCCCGGCATCCGAACGAGCATCGACGCCAGCAGCAGTGAGGTTAGGCTCAGTTAACGTAGCCTCGCGACATAGCCTACCTCAGGGCCTGCCGCGACCCGCGATACCGGGGGCGGTTCGCCGTCGCGAAAGGCTAGAGACATAATGGCGGACGTGGCTTCCACAACTGCCGTCGACGCTGCCCAGACGCGGCCTCCCGAGCGACCCAACATGGTCGCCGTCGGAGTGATCGTCTGGCTGTCCAGCGAGTTGATGTTCTTCGCGGGCTTGTTCGCGATCTATTTCACGCTGCGCGCCAACGCACCAGACCTGTGGGCGGAGAAGTCTCAGCTGCTCAACATACCGTTCTCGCTGGGCAACACCACCGTGCTTGTCCTCAGTTCGGTGACCATGCAGCTCGGCGTTCTCCGCGCCGAACGAGGGCAGGTCGGCCGACTGGGCAACGTGTTCCAGGTCAACAAGTGGGGCCTGCGCGAATGGACCGTGCTCACGTTCATCATGGGCTCGATGTTCATCGGCGGCCAGGTCTTCGAGTACGCCGAGCTGGTCAAGCACGAGGGGCTGACGATCGCCAGCGACCCGTACGGCTCGATCTTCTACTTCGCGACAGGTTTCCACGGCATCCACGTCACCCTCGGCCTGATCGCCTTCCTGCTGCTCCTGGGCCGCACCTACATGACTCGGCGCTTCACACATGAACAGGTGACCAGCGCGATCGTGGTGTCGTACTACTGGCACTTCGTCGACGTCGTGTGGATCGCCTTGTTCCTCAGCATCTACGTGATCCAGTGACGAGGAGTGACGTGGTGAAGTCGCCTTCCAGCCGTCCCGCCGGCCGTCGGTCCCGACTCAGCCGGGCACTCTCGTCGCGGCGCCGGCACCCACTCGCGGCCATCGCCGTACTCGTGGCGGTGCTGTTCACCTGCGGGGGCGCCTATGCGGCGCTGGCGCCATCGGCGTCGGTCAGCACCGACGCAGCGTCGTCGACCCAGATCGACGACGGCAAGAAGCTGTTCGCCGTGGGTTGTGCCTCGTGTCACGGCCTCGGCGGCGAGGGCATCGTCAAGGAGGACGGCACCGTGCTGGGGCCGTCGCTGATCGGCGTCGGTGCTGCTGCCGTCGACTTCCAGGTCGGCACCGGCCGGATGCCCATGGCGGCGCCGAACGCGCAGGCCGAGCGCAAGCCCGTGGCATACAACGACGAGCAGATCGCCGCGCTGTCCGCCTACGTCGCCTCGCTCGCGCCCGGCCCGGATGTCCCCGACGAGGAAGACGTCGACCCGTCCGCCGGCGATGTCGCCCGCGGTGGCGAGCTGTTCCGCGCCAACTGCGCGCAGTGCCACAACACCACGGGGCAAGGCGGTGCACTGAGCATGGGCCAGTACGCCCCGTCGCTGACCGGGGTATCGCCCAAGCACATCTACGAGGCCATGATCACCGGTCCCCAGGCGATGCCGGTGTTCAACGACGAGACGATCCCGGCTCAGGACAAGCAGGACATCATCGCCTTCTTGAAGTCCGTCGAGGAGGAGCCCAACCCCGGCGGCCTGGGCATCGGCCGAGCCGGACCGGTCGCCGAAGGCCTGTGGGCGTGGCTGATTGGCATCGGGGTACTGATTGGCATGGCCACCTGGATCGTCACGAGGTCGTCGAAGTCATGAGCGCGAAGAGCGAGGACATGAACGGTCACTCCAGCTCCGAGATCGTCGCCTCCGACCGCGAGTCGACTCCTGCGAGCACCAGCCACGAGGCAGACCCGATAGCCGACCCCGGCTTGCACCATCCGCCGCCCCGGCTCACCGACGTCGACCCGAAGGCCGAGCGCCGCGCCGAGCGGCAGGTCGCGGGTATGTTCTCGCTGGCCTCGATTCTGCTCGTGCTGTCGATCGTCGCCTACATCGTGTTCGAGATCGCGCCGGACGATCCGGACGACGGCGTCAGCGTCGGCGACGTGCAGATCTCCAACTTCACCCTGGGTATCACCCTCGGACTCGCCACGCTGCTCATCGGCCTCGGTGCCGTGCAGTGGGCGCGGGCGCTGATGAAGTCTCCGGAACTCGTGCACGAACGGCACGAGCTCCGCAGCGACGACAACATCCGCGAGGCCGCCCTCGCCGATTTCGAAACCGGGACCGAAGAGACCGGGTTCGGCCGGCGGAAGATGATCCGCAACTCGTTGCTCGGCTCGCTTGCCCTCCTGCCGCTACCGGCGGTGGTGCTGCTGCGTGATCTCGGCCCTGCCAATGGTCCGTCGCCGGTCGACGCCAAGGAGACGACGATCTGGAGCGAGGGCGTGCGGGTCGTCACCGACGTCACGTTCCAGCCGATCCGGGCGGCCGACCTCGAACTCGGTCAGCTGGTCAACGCGATGCCGGAGACCTTCGAGGACCTTCCCGACCACGGGCCGGAGCGCATCAACGCGCGCGCCAAGGTCCCGGTCATGGTGATCCGGATGGCCCCGGAGGAACTGCATGTTGCCGAAGGCCGCGAGAACTGGCACGTCGACGGCATCGTCGCGTACTCGAAGATCTGCACCCACGTCGGCTGCCCGATCAGCTTGTACGAGCGCACCACCCATCACATGCTGTGCCCGTGTCACCAGTCGACCTTCGACCTCGCCGACGCCGGCAAGGTCATCTTCGGCCCGGCTACGCGTAGCCTGCCGCAGCTGCCGCTGGCTGTCGACGGTGAGGGCTACCTGATCGCGCAAAGCGACTTCCACGAACCCGTCGGCCCGACTTACTGGGAGCGCTGATGAGCACGGCGGAACGAGTCAGGAACGGAGCTCGGCGAACATCATGAGTGCCATCGTCAACGGTGCCGGCAAGGTCGTCGACTTCGTCGACGAGCGGATCACGGCATCCAACTGGCTCAAGCGCAACATCCGCAAGGTCTTCCCCGACCACTGGTCGTTCTTGCTCGGCGAGATCGCGCTGTTCAGCTTCATTCTGATCCTGTTGTCGGGCGTGTTCCTCACCTTGTGGTTCAAGCCGTCGATGGCGCACATCGTCTATGACGGCGCCTACACGCCGCTGCGCGGAACCGGCATGTCCGAGGCCTACGCCTCCACGCTGGAACTCTCGTTCGAGGTCCGTGGTGGACTGTTGATGCGCCAGGTGCACCACTGGGGCGCTCTGGTGTTCCTCGCCGCCATGTCGGCGCACATGCTCCGAGTGTTCTTCACCGGTGCGTTCCGCAAGCCACGTGAGATGAACTGGCTGGTCGGCGTCACCTTGCTCTTCCTCGGTGTCGCGACCGGTTTCACCGGATACTCGCTTCCGGACGACCTGCTCTCCGGTACCGGCCTGCGCATCATCGAGGGCGGCATGCTCGCGATCCCGGTCGTGGGGACGTATCTCTCGTGGCTGCTGTTCGGCGGCGAGTACCCCGGCGACGACATCGTGAGCCGGCTGTACCCGCTGCACATCCTGCTGTTCCCGGGCCTGATCATTCTGCTGGTCACGGTGCACTTGATGCTGTTGTGGTACCAGAAGCACACCCACTGGGGCGGCTCGGGCAAGACCAACAAGAACGTCGTCGGTGCCCCGTTCTGGCCGGTCTACGTCTTCAAGGCCGGTGGCTTCCAGTTCATCGTCTTCGGCGTGATCATCTTGATGGCGGCCACGATCCAGATCAACCCGGTGTGGTTCTGGGGCCCGTACGACCCCGCCGTCGTCAGTGCCGGCACACAGCCGGACTGGTACGTCGGGTTCCTCGATGGTGCCCTGCGGGTGATGCCTCCATGGGAGCCCGAGATCTTCGGCTATCCGTTGACGTTGAGCGTGCTGATTCCGGCGATCATCCTGCCTGGTCTCATCCTGACGCCGCTCGCGCTCTATCCGTGGATCGAGCAGTACGCGACCGGCGACCGTCGTGAGCACCATGTGCTCGACCGGCCGCGTAACCAGCCGGTCCGCACTGGCATCGGGGTTGCGTTCATCACCTTCTACCTGCAATTGTGGATCGCCGGCGGCAACGACTTCTTTGCCACCGTGCTGGACATTCCGGTCAACTGGATCACCCGGTTCATCCAGTTCGGACTCATCGTCCTGACGCCGTTGTCGTTCTGGGTGACCAAGCGCATCTGCATCGGTCTGCAGCGGCGCGACCGGGACACCCTGCTGCACGGACGCGAGACCGGTGTGATCATGGTCAGCCCCAGCGGTGAGTTTTCCGAGCTGCACGAGCCGCTCGATCCGCACAGCGCCTACGACCTCGCCTTCCGCGAACGGCAGCTGCCGATCGATCCGGGCCCGGCGACTGACGCCAATGGGGTGCCGAACCCGTCGTACAAGGCCAACCGCCGCCGTGCCCGCCTGTCGCGGTTCTACTTCGGCGACGTGGTCCAAAAGCCCACGGCCGAAGAGCTGGAAGCCGCTCAGCACCACGAGCTCGAGCGCGGTGACCGCCAGCAGGAGCTGACCAGCGGGCAGCAGTAGAAGCTCAGCCCCGCGCGGTGTGCGCTCACGCGATATCGCGACGAGCGCGCACCGCGCGGGACACTTCTCGGATCAGTTCGGGGCTGATCTGCCGGTTGAGGCTGTCGCGCAACATGGCGGCCATGCTGTAGCCCGGTCGGCACGTCAGTGCCCTGTCCACGGCGACGTTCGCCAGAGCACCCTCGCCGTGCTGGTAGGCCACCCATGCCAGCACGGTGCAGATCGGGGCGGCGAAGTCGTCCGGGGCCAGCCGGGCGAGGTCACTCAGCAGGGCCAGCCACGGCCCGCGTTCGGTCACCGGTAGCGACGCCACGTGATCGCGCGCAGCCGGATCCTCAAGACCCAGACAGATGCGTGCGGCGTCCTCGGCACACAACGACCGCTCACCGGCCGCATACGCCGCCCACGCGGCTTCGGCCAGCTCGACCGTGCGTGCCTGGGCGGTCAGCCGTCCACCGGCCTCGTACTCGGCGTACAGGGCGTGTGCGGCGGCGGCGAACAGCCGCCGCACCTCGGCGAGCCGATCGGCCGGCGGGCCGGACACCGTGGCCTCGAGTTCGGCACGACAGGCGAACACTCTCCGGCCGCTCAGCGCGGTCTCAGCGCCGAACCGGGCCGCCGCTCCCCGCGGGGCGTCCGGGAGTTCGAGACCCTCGGGCGGGCAGCACGCTGGATCTCGGCACATGAAGGACCACCAGCGCCCGGTCCGAACCAGGGCGGCTTCTGCCACCCGTATCGCCTGGCGTTCCAGGGCCGCCCTCAATCCATCGACCAGCGTCTGCCATGGCTTCGCTCCCCCGGCCTCGATGTGGTCGGAATAGCAGACCAGCAACACGCCATCGGCGTCCTGGTGTTCCGCGCGCGCCACCAGCTCGTCGATCCATCGTGCCTCGTCGCCGGGTGCGGGCAGATCGATGCGCAGGACCAGGCCGGATCGTTGCCGCTCGCCGTGCAAGCAGACCACGACCATGCTCTCGCTGGGATGAAAGCCGACCATGTACGGGATGACGGACAGCATCTCGGTCAGGCCGGCGACCGGCACGACGGTGCCCTCGGATTCACGTGGGTTCATGGCTTCGACTCTCCGCGAGCCGGCCAGCCTGGCTCAACGGGGAGAGTCGCGAATGTGGACAACGTCGGCCGACTGGCCAAGCTGTGGACGAGTCGGTGACCGGCGCAGCCGTGCGACACGCGTCGCGGCCCGGCACGGTGTAGA
>JAJYTA010000007.1 GCA_021793295.1 Actinomycetes bacterium | reverse complement strand
GGCGTCCTGCCCGCGTCGTGAAGATCGTCGTGCGGGTAGTTGCGGGGTTCGGCTGGTCGTGAAGATCGTCGTGGCTGAATTTGCCGGTATAGGGTGCGGATCTTCACACGACGATCTTCACGACCGACCGGATTCGGTCGGGGCTCACACGACGATCTTCACGACCCACCAACACAGCCCTCTGGTGGAGGGTTGTTCACCCTTCCGGCGCGCGGGATGAGTGGAAAAGTCTCCAGGAGTGGGGCGACGCCCGCCTACGCCGCGCGGACGACCGGTTTGCCCTCCAGCTGGACTCCGGCGGCGCGCATGTCCTCCAGCGCTCGCTGCGTCGTCTGGCTCGACACCCCGGCGGTGAGGTCGAGCAGCACGCGCGAGTTGAAACCCGCACGGGCTGCGTCGATGGAGGTGGCGCGCACGCAATGGTCGGTGGCGATACCGACCACATCGACATCGGTCACGCCGCGCGAGCGCAGCCATTCCTCGAGGCTGGACCCGTCCTGGCACCGTCCTTCGAAACCGGAGTAGCCGTGGGAGTACTCGCCCTTGTTGAACACGGCGTCGAACGGCTGTGGGTCGAGATTGGGATGTAGGGCTGCGCCGTCGGTGCCCGCCACGCAGTGCGGCGGCCAGCTGGTGACGTAGTCGGGATCGTCAGAGAAGTGGTCGCCGGGGTCGATGTGGTGGTCACGAGTGGCGACCACGTAGTCGTAGCGGCGCTCGCCCTCGTCCGCTTCGACCCACTCTTTCAGCACCTCTGAGATCGCGTAGGCGGTGTCGGCGCCGCCGTTGACGGCGAGCGCTCCGCCTTCGCAGAAGTCGTTCTGCACATCGACGACGATCAGTGCGCGCGTCATGAAGACTCCTCGTACAGCGTGGGGATCGCGGGTTCTCCGCGGGACATCTGCAACGCGGTCGGGGGGAGTTCGGCTCGCGCGGCGGCATGGCGACGGCGGGCGGCGTCGAGGGGCTCGTGCCCGACGATCTCGCCCGAGCGGACGAGTGGACGCAGCAACGGGCGGTCGTCGCCGTCGTCGGCGGGTTCGTGACCGACACCGAGGACCTCGGCGCGGGCGATGCCGCGCGGGTCGCGTCGGCGCATCGCGTACTTCCGCCCGCCCCTGCTGGATTTGCCGGGGCTGCTCTTCTCGACCGAGATCATGTCGCCGTCGTCACTTTCACGAGCGACCAGCTTGTAGACCAGCCCGGCCGTCGGCGCGCCGGCCCCGGTGACCAGCGACGTGCCGACGCCGTAGACGTCGACGGGCGCCGAGGCCAGCGCGGCGATGGCGTGCTCGTCGAGGTCGCTGGTGACGACGATGCGGGTGGCGGTGGCGCCGAGCGCGTCGAGTTGCGCCCGGACCTCGCTGGCCAGCGACACCAGGTCGCCGGAGTCCAGGCGCACCGCACCGAGGTCCGGCCCGGCGATGCGGATGCCGGTCTTCACCGCTTCGGCGACGTCGTAGGTGTCGACCAGCAATGTGGTCTTCTTCCCGAGGGAGTCGACCTGGGCGGTGAACGCGTCGTGCTCGGAGTCGTGCAGCAGGGTGAACGAATGTGCGCTGGTGCCGCGGGTGGGCACGCCGTACTGCCGGCCGGCTTCCAAGTTGCTCGTGGACTCGAAGCCGGCGATGTAGGCCGCTCGGGCCGCTGCGACGGCAGCGTGCTCGTGGGTGCGTCGCGAGCCCATCTCGATGCAGGGGCGTTCGCCCGCGGCTCCGGTCATCCGTGAGGCCGCCGACGCGACGGCGGAGTCGAAGTTGAGGATCGACAGCGCGAGCGTCTCGAGCAGGACCGCTTCGGCGAACGTGCCTTCGACCACGAGCAGCGGCGAGTACGGGAAGTACGCATCTCCTTCGCCGTAACCCCAGATGTCGCCGGTGAAGCGGTATTCGGACAGCCACTCCACGGTCGCGTCGTCGACCACGTCGGTCTCGCGCAGGAACGCCAATACGTCGTCGTCGAAGCGGAACGACTCGATCGCCTGGAGCAGGCGGCCGGTTCCGGCGACGACGCCGTACCGGCGGCCCTCGGGTAACCGCCGGGCGAAGACCTCGAAGACCGACCGGCGCTGACCGGTCCCCCTGGCCAGCGCGGCCTGGAGCATCGTCAGCTCGTACTGGTCGGTGAGCAGCGCAGTCGTACCCGACACAGGCACCAGACTATGCGCTAACCGGCGTACGAGCCCAGCAGCGCGCCAGACTGGCGCCGGGACGGTCTCAAGAGGGATGATGGGGTGTTGGCTCGTGCGGAGCGACGTGAGCTGTGCATGTACACCACCTGCCGGGGCGGGCAAACGCCGGGTGATGGCCGGAGATGACACCATAGGGGGTCGTGATGACCGCACCCGTTGAGATCGAGCGCCCGGAGGCCGAGGAGGCCCCCGTGGCCGACGTGCCATGGGTCACGGTCGTCTGGAACGATCCGGTCAACCTCATGTCCTACGTGACCTACGTTTTTCAGACATACTTCGCCTATCCGAAGGTCAAGGCCGAGAAGCTCATGCTCGAGGTGCATGAGAAGGGTAAGGCCGTGGTGTCCTCCGGGACGCGGGAGGAGATGGAACGGGACGTGGAGGCCATGCACTCGTATGGCTTGTGGGCGACGTTGCAGAAGGCGGGGGACCGAGTCTGAGTACCGCGTTCCGTCGGGCCCGAGGCGGCGGTGTCGCCGCTTCCTTCCACACCGTCGAGATAGAGCTGCTGCGTTCGCTGGTCGGGCAGCTACTCGAACTGGTCCGCGACGAGCACGCCGCCAGTCCTGGCGACACCGGCTGGGCCGCCGAGCTCGGACTCAGCGACGAAGAACAAAAGCGCCCCACCGACCCCGTCCTGCTACGGCTGTTCCCCGATGCCTACCCCGACGACGACGAAGCCGCCTCGGACTTCCGCCGGTTCACCGAGCGCGGCCTGCGCGAGGCCAAGGCCGGCACGGCAGCCACCGTGCTGGCGTCGCTGGCCACGGCCGAGGACGGGCTGGCCAACGATTCCAGCAAGCCGCGCGAGAAGATCCGGATCGAACTGGACGGCGACGAATCGCAGGCGTGGCTGCGGACGTTGACCGACCTGCGCCTGGCCCTGGGAACCCGCCTCGGGGTCAGCGAGGGCGACGACGAGCAGTGGCAGGCGCTGGACGAGAACGACCCGCGCCGTCACGTCCACGACGTCTACGACTGGCTCGGCTGGGTCCAGGAGACGCTCGTGCGCACCCTGTCTGCCGGCCTCGACTGACTTCTCCGCCGGCTCGACTCCGAAATGATCATGTTCACTTGGCAATTGCCTGCCACACCACCCGTGCACGCCTGGTGATGCGACAGAACGCCTGGTGGTGACCCGGTCGCGCGGCCGCCCACGTATCCTTGGGAGCCGTGCTGACCATCCGCCGCGACCTCGTCGACGCCATCATCGCCCACGCCCGCCGGGACCACCCGGACGAAGCCTGCGGTGTCATCGCCGGCCCGGCCGGTTCCGATCGGCCAGAGCGGTTCATCCCCATGATCAACGCCGCGCGCTCGCCAACGTTCTACGAGTTCGACTCGATGGATCTGCTGCGGCTGTACAAGGAGATGGACGAGCGCGACGAGGAGCCCGTCGTCATCTACCACTCACACACCGACACCGAGGCTTACCCGTCGCGGACCGACGTCGCCTACGCCTCCGAGCCGAATGCGCACTACGTGCTGGTCTCGGACGCCATCGAGGGCGAGACGCAGTTCCGATCCTTCCGCATCGTCGACGGCGAGGTGACCGAAGAAGAGGTAAAGATCATCGATGGGGAATGATGGCACCGCCTGCCATCGTTTCCACTGTTGAAGGTCCGTCTACCCATCACTCAGGAGCGCGTCCCATGGCCGTCGAGGTCCGAATCCCCACGATCCTGCGCCAGTACACCGACGGCGCGAAGTCTGTCGAGGGCCACGGTGACACCTTGGCGGCCCTGATCGACGATCTCGAGTCGCGGCATGCCGGACTGCGTGACCGGCTGATCGAGAACGGCACGTTGCGTCGGTTCGTGAACGTCTATCTCAACGACGAGGATGTCCGCTTCCTCGAAGGGGAGAAGACGCCGGTGTCCGACGGCGACGTGGTCACGGTGCTGCCGGCCGTCGCGGGCGGCGGGCCTGCGTGACGCCCTGATGCGGTACCCGTCGCTACTGCACTCCGTTGGCCGGACGCCGCTGGTCGGGCTACCGAGCCTGTCGCCGTCGCCCGACGTTCGCCTCTGGGCCAAACTCGAAGACCGCAACCCGACCGGATCGGTGAAAGACCGCCCGGCGCTGCGGATGATCGAGGCCGCCGAAGCTGACGGGCGGCTGGCCCCCGGCGCCACGATTCTCGAGCCGACCTCGGGCAACACTGGGATCTCGCTGGCCATGGCGGCCAAACTCAAGGGGTATCGGCTGATCTGTGTCATGCCGGAGAACACCTCCGAGGAGCGCCGTCAGCTACTGCGGATGTGGGGCGCGGAGATTATCGCGTCGCCGGCGGCCGGCGGATCGAACGAAGCGGTGCGGGTGGCCAAGGGGCTGGCCGCCGAGAACCCGGACTGGGTCATGCTCTATCAGTACGGCAACGCCGGCAACGCTCTCGCCCACTACGAGACGACCGGCCCGGAGCTGCTCGAGGACTTGCCCGAGATCACGCACTTCGTCGCCGGACTCGGAACCACCGGCACCTTGATGGGTGTCGGCCGGTATCTGCGCGAGAAGCTGCCCGACGTGCAGATCGTCGCCGCGGAACCGCGCTACGGCGAACTGGTTTATGGGCTGCGCAACCTCGATGAAGGGTTCGTCCCCGAGCTCTACGACGAGTCGGTGCTGACCTCGCGCTACTCCGTCGGCCCGCGCGAGGCGGTACAGCGCACGCGCGAACTGCTCGAACGCGAGGGCATCTTCGCCGGCATCTCCACCGGAGCGGTCCTGCACGCCGCGTTGGGCATGGCCGGCAAGGCGGTCGCCGCGGAACGCAGCGCCGACATCGCGTTCATTGTCGCCGACGGCGGCTGGAAGTACCTGTCCACCGGCGCCTACGAAGGCACGCTCGACGAAGCCGAAGACCGCTTGGACGGCCAGCTCTGGGCCTGACGTGGGCGATGGTTCGGCGTCGGGTTGGTGATGGGGTTCGGCGCGATCATGAGGCGTTTCCGGCGTTACGGCGCCGCGGTTGACTCATGATCGCCGCTGCGGCGTGATCATGGGGCGTTGATGGCGGGTTCGCGATGGGGTCGGCGCGATCATGAGGCGTTTCCGGCGTTATGGCGCCGCGGTTGACTCATGATCCTGCTTTGAGCGGCGACGTCAACGAGCGATTCTGCGTTGGTTGCGGGTCAAGACCGGAATGGCAGTCCGAGCGCCCGGGTCGTCAGGACGTCACCGGCTCAGCCTCGCCAGCCGCCGTGGCGCAAGGCATCGGTGAGCAGGGTACCGACGCGTTCGCGCTGATGACGCACCGCGTGCGACGTGAACTGGAGCACTCTGCGGCCGTGGGCGGCGATGACCGCCAGACGGTCCAGGTCCGCATTCCAGGTGACGACCTCCAGGTGCTGGCTGCCGTGAACTTCCGCGGTGACACCGAATACCGGCCAGTCCGCGTCGAGGTAGTGACGACCGTCGGGACCCTGCACGATCGCCTGACGTCGGGGTTCGGGGAGCCGGCATCGGCGCCGGATCAGGTCGAATTCGCGCTCCGGTAGCGACGCGATGCCGCCTTCGGCGTCGTCGATGGATTCCACGATGAGCGCATGCCGAAAGCACGGCCCGCGCCGGCTCAGCGCGTCGCGCAGGTCGGCGCACCGAACCAGCCGCTGTTGCACGCCGGCCAAGATGATCGCTCGGGCGTAGTTGTCCGATGTGCTCCACGAGGCACCGTCGACGAGGCTGCGCGCCATTCGCGTGCGGCGGGGCTCGCGTGCGGGATGCACGTCCTCGGGGCCAAGCCAATGAGACAGCTTGGTGATCAGACCTGGCCGCTCGGGGCGTCGCAAGCCGGCCGGAACGACGAGATAGGCGTCGTTCACGCTGAACCCTTCGAGCCCGTCCAGCTCAGCGGCGGTCAGACCGGCAAGGGCGGAGCCAGGTGGTGCTGCGAGCAGGCAGATCCGGCGTTCTTGCTGCCTGGAAACGGGGCCGTTGTGCGCGACGTAGATGCCTCGGTGCACGCGTCGCCAGCGGCCGGCTCGAATCTCCTGCCGGACCTGTGACCACGTCAGCCAGGCCGACACATCGCTGTAGCGAAAGACGAAGTCCTGGCGCCGCAGGAGGTCATGGACTTCCTGGGCGTGATCGCCGTGCTGCGGGGTGTTCACGGTGACGATGATCAACACGCGCCTGTCCGGGTAACAGGCGCTCGCGGCGAATTGTGGACAACGCCGGCCGCATCGACGGCTTGTGGACAACCAAGCGGACGCGGTCGGGCCGTGAGCCGAGACAACATGCGGATTATGGGCGCGGCGTCAATCATGAGTCACCTGTGGCGCTGTGGCGCCGGAGGTGACTCATGATCGCCAGAGGTGTTGTGCGTTGGCGCCGGCGATGCCTCATGATCACGCCGCAGCGGAGATCATGGGTCGCTTGTGGCGCGGTGACGCCGGTAGTGCCCCATGATCGCCGCAGGTGTTGTGCGATCGCGCCGGCGATGACTCATGATCACGCCGCATGCGCGATCATGAGGCAACCACCGCCGATAACCACGCCCCCACGATCACAGGCAACGATCACACGACGACCACCGCCCGGAACGACCGGAAACGTGGCCTTCGACACGTCGGCACCCGGGTGATCGTCGTCCGCGGACGTGGCGGCGTACGCTCGTGCAGCGATGAACGACGCACCTATCGGGATCTTCGACAGCGGCGTGGGCGGTCTCACGGTCGCTCGCGCCGTGCTCGATCAGCTCCCGCACGAGCCGGTCCTCTATGTCGGCGACACCGCCCGCGGGCCGTACGGCCCCAGGCCGATCGCACAGGTGCGGTCGTACGCGCTCGACGTCATGGATTCCCTCGTCGCCGAGGGTGTGAAGATACTCGTCATCGCGTGCAACTCGGCGAGCAGTGCGGTGTTGCGCGACGCCCGCGAACGCTATGACGTCCCGGTGGTCGAGGTCATTCAACCGGCGGTCAGACGTGCCGTCGCGGCGACGCGGAACGGGCACATCGGTGTCATCGGTACGACGGCGACGGTGACGTCGCGCGCGTATGAAGACTCTTTCGCCGCGGCGCCGCATCTGCGCATCACCACCCGCGCCTGCCCGAGCTTCGTGGAGTTCGTCGAGCAGGGCGTCACCCACGGGCCTGACCTCGAGCGGGTCGCTCACGAGTACCTCGACCCGGTCCGCGAAGCCGGCGTCGACACTCTCGTCCTCGGCTGCACGCACTATCCGCTACTCACCGCCGTCATCGCCTACGTGATGGGCGACCAGGTGACCCTGGTCAGCAGCGCGGAAGAGACCGCCAAGGACGTGTTCCGCGTGCTGGCCGAGCACGACCTCATGCGTGCGGACCGCACCGAGCCGCCGCGGCACCAGTTCCGCTCGACCGGCGACCCGCGTCCGTTCCTCCGGCTCGGCAACCGGTTCCTCGGGCCCGAGATCGCCTCGGTGGAAGAGACGAGTGAGATTCCGGTGGTGCGACGCGCAGGCGAGGAGGCGTGACGATGCGGTTGACGGTGCTGGGCTGTTCCGGCTCGATGCCCGGCCCGGACTCGCCCGCCTCGGGTTATCTGATCGAGGCTGACGGAGCGCGGATCGTCGTCGATCTGGGTAACGGTGCGCTGGGTCCGTTGCAGCGTCATGTCGGCACCGAAGGCCTCGCCGACGTCGACGCGGTCGTGCTCAGCCACCTGCATCCCGACCACTGCATGGACCTGTGCGGGCTCTACGTGGCATTGCGCTACGGGGTGGGGATCGACCGACGTATCCCGGTGTACGGGCCGGAAGGTTCGGCGAAGCGGATGGCCGCGGCCTACGGGCGCGAACCGGAGCCCGGGTTGACCGGCGTGTTCGACTTCGCCACCCATCCCGACGGCGCCTTCGACGTCGGCCCGTTCACCTTGCGTGTCGTGCGCGTGGCCCATCCGGTGCCGGCCTACGCCATCCGCGTCGAGCGTGACGGCAAGGCGGTCGTGTACTCCGGTGACACCGGACCTGCCGCGGCGTTGGTCGAGCTCGCCCGCGACGCCGATCTGCTGCTGTGCGAGGCGGCGTTCGACGACGGCGACGAGCATCCGCCGGACATCCACCTGACGGGCCGGCAAGCCGGTGAGCACGCCGCCGCGGCGGGCGCACAGCGGCTGGTGGTCACGCACGTGCCACCATGGGGCGATCCGCACCGGGCCGTCACTGCTGCTCGGGCCGTGTACGACGGGCCGGTGGAAGCGGCCGTGCCCGACGCCACCTGGGAGGTCTGATGGCCGACGTCTCGCCACTGGAGCCGCTGCCGGAGGACTGGCAGTCCGCACTGGTGATCGCTCCGCATCCGGACGACATCGAGTACGGCGCCGCGGCCGCGGTCGCGCGCTGGACCCAACAGGGCAAGCAGCTGGCCTATTGCCTCGTCACCAGCGGTGAGGCCGGCATCGACTCGATACCGCCGGAGACGGCCGGCCCGCTGCGCGAAGCGGAGGAGCGCGAGTCTGCGCGCATCGTGGGCGTCGACGACGTGGAGTTCCTCAGGTATCCCGACGGCGTCGTGGAGTACAGCTTGGCGCTACGCCGTGACCTGGCGCGCGTGATCCGCCGGCACCGGCCCGACATCGTCATCACGGGAAACCCGCGTGAGACCTACGGCGGGACGATGCTCAACCAGGCCGATCACATCGCCGTCGGGCGCGCCGTCATCGATGCCGCCCGCGACGCCGGCAATCGCTGGGTGTTCCGCGAGCTCGTCGACGAAGGGTTCGAACCGTGGAACGGCGTCCGCGCCGTCTGGGCGGCCGGATCGCCCGAGGCACAGCACGCGGTCGAGATCACCGACACGTTCGAGCTCGGCGTCGCTTCGCTGCGCGCCCACGCAGCGTACTTGGAAGCCCTCGGCCCCGATCATCCCGACCCGGCGGAGTTCCTCGAGGGCTTGGCTCGTGAGGCCGGGACCCGCCTCGGGTGCCGCTTCGCCACGTCGTTCGAGGTGTATCCGCTGCACTTGTACTGATCGGGCACGTCGCTCGACCGCCGCTGTAGCCGAACCGATAGCTTGGAGCCCATGACTCGCACCGACGGCCGGCAGGCCGACCAGCTCCGCCCGGTCACGATGAACCGTGGCTGGCTCGACAACGCCGAGGGATCGGTTCTCATCGAGTTCGGCCGTACCCGCGTGCTCTGCGCGGCCTCGGTCACCGAAGGGGTGCCGCGCTGGCGCAAGGGTTCCGGGCTCGGGTGGGTCACGGCCGAGTACGCGATGCTGCCGCGCTCGACGAACACGCGGTCCGACCGCGAGTCGGTCAAGGGTCGTATCGGCGGGCGCACACACGAGATCTCGCGGCTGATCGGACGCTCCTTGCGCGGCATCATCGACACTGCTGCGCTGGGCGAGAACACCCTGGTGCTCGACTGCGACGTGTTGCAGGCGGACGGCGGCACGAGGACGGCTGCCATCACCGGTGCCTACGTCGCCCTGCACGACGCCGTGTCGTG
Organism: Actinomycetes bacterium; assembly: GCA_021793295.1. GTDB lineage: Bacteria > Actinomycetota > Actinomycetes > Jiangellales > Jiangellaceae > Haloactinopolyspora. Next base: position 50,125 of record JAJYTA010000007.1, on the reverse strand, counting down.
GATGCGCGAGCGTGGTCTGCTGGCGTCGGACACCGTGCTCACCGACTCGGTCGCGGCGATCTCGGTCGGTGTCGTGGACGGCGAGCCGTTGCTCGACCTGTGCTATGAGGAAGACGTGCGCGCCGAAACGGACATGAACGTCGTGCTGACCGGCGACGGGCGCTACATCGAGGTGCAAGGCACCGCCGAGGGCGAGCCGTTCGATCGCTTCGAGCTCGATTCGTTGCTGGGGCTGGCCGAGGCGGGTTGCCGGGAGCTCACCGAGTTGCAGAAGAACGTCTTGGCATCGTGACCGGCACTGCCTCGCGGGTGGTGCTGGCCACTCGCAACGAGCACAAGGTCGTCGAGATCCGCCGCATCCTGGCCGAGGCCGGTGTCGTCGTCGACCTGACGAGTGTCGCTGAGTTCCCCGAGGTCGGCGACGTGGTCGAGTCCGGCCTGACGTTCACCGAGAACGCGCTGCTGAAGGCCCGGGCCGTGGCTGCGGGCACCGGGCTGCCGGCGCTGGCCGACGATTCCGGCATCACCGTGGCCGCGATGAACGGCATGCCCGGGATCTTCTCCGCGCGGTGGGCCGGCCCCGGCGCCGGCGACGCCGCCAACCTGCACCTTCTGCTCGCTCAGCTGCAGGACGTGCCGGACGAGCATCGCGGCGCCGCCTTCGTCAGCGTCGCGGCTCTCGTCCGGCCCGACGGGCGCGAGTTCGTGGCGGAAGGCCGGGTCGAGGGCAGGCTGATCCGAGAACCGCGCGGGGCGAACGGCTTCGGCTACGACCCGATCTTCGTACCCGAGGGCGAGTCACGCACCACCGCCGAGCTCTCCGCGGCCGAGAAGGACGCGCTGAGTCATCGCGGCCGCTCGTTCCGCGCCATCGCTCCCCACGTCGCCGCCGTAAATGATCATGTTCACTAGGCAATTCCCCAGTGCACCACCCATGCACGCCTGTTGATGCGACAGAAATCCCAGGGGTGCGCCCGCCAAGTCCGGTCTAGTCCACGATGGCGCCGCAGGTGATGTTCAACTCCGAGCCGGTGATCGAGGCCGCCCGATCCGACGCGGCGAAGGCGGCCACGTCAGCGACGTCTCGGAAGGTGGCTGTACGGCCCAGCATCGTGGGTTGCACGAGGGACTCGACGAGAGTGTCTCGACCCGGGAAGTCCTCCGGGATGGTCTCGGCAATGCCGCCGGTCTTCAAGCCGACGACGCGGATGCCGTGCGGGCCGAGCTCGGCGGCCAGCTGTTTGCGAAGCATGTCGACGGCGGCGAGTGACACCTGGAAGCCGCCGATGAAGTAGTCCTGCATCGGATCGCCGACACCGCCGAACGTCAAGATCACCCCCGATCGCTGCTCGATCATGTGGCGCGCAGCCGCCCTCGCCGTCAGGAACGTCGTCCGAACCGCGGTGTGAATCGGCTGTTCGAAGTCGGCCACCGACATCTGCGCGAGTGGTGTTCCCTGGATGTCGCCAACGGAGATCAGGTTGATGGAGACGTCGATGCGTCCGGCTCGGGCGGCGACGGCGTCGGCATGCTCGGCGACGGCTGTTTCGTCGAGCGCGTCGAGCTGTGCAGTCTCCACGGCGCCGCCGGCCGCACGAATCTCGTCGGCCACGGCCTCGAGTGGTTCCGCCGTGCGACTGGCCAAGTGGACCGTGGCGCCTTCGCCGGCGAAACCGAGGGCGACTGCTCGCCCGATCGCTCCGGCGCCGTAGACGATGGCGTTCTTGTTCTCGAGAAGCATGTCGCTACCTCACGGTGTGATCAGAATGCGCGCGGATGGTCCCTCGAGCCAAGACTCCCACTGGGCTTGCTCTTGTCCAGCGGGTCGGCCCGCGGCGCTTGCACCGGCAGATTCTGAACAATCGATGACGATCATGCTCGGGCTGTGTCATCGATCAGCGCGGCGGCGCATGATCGTGGTGTGAGTACTTCGTCCCGTCCATCCACGCGGCCGCAGCCTTCGGCGAGCACGCCGCAGACGCCGCGCTGGCGCTCGGCGTTGGCTGGTGTGCTTGCCCTCGCTGCGGGGTTGGCCGCAGCCGAACTCGTCGCCGGAGCCTTGGCGCGCGGAACGACGCCGTTCGTCGCGGTGGGTGAGACGTTCATCGACATGACGCCGGGCTGGCTGAAAGATTTCGCCATCGAGTGGTTCGGTACCGCCGACAAGGCCGTCCTGCTCGGCGGTATGGCTGTGGTGCTGGTGGCCCTCGGCGTCGGGGTGGGCGTGCTCAGCGAACGCAGGCCAGGCGCAGGCCACCTGGCCGCATTGGCCCTTCTGGCCGTGGCGGGTATCGCCGTGTGGAGCCGGCCGGACACCACCGGCGCCGACCTCATTCCGGTCGGTGCTGCCGGAGTCGTGGCGCTGCCGGCGCTGAGTTGGCTGGTCGGACTCTCGCGCCAGGTCGATCAGCCGACCGCACAGACACCAGCGTCCTCGCCTGAGGCGACGAGCCGGCGGGCGTTCCTCACCGCCGCGACGGCCGCTGCGGCGTTCGCCGTCACCGGCACCGGTGTCGGACGGTGGCTGGCCTCCCGGCGCGTCGGCGTGGAAAGTTCCCGCGAGGAGCTGGCCGCCAGCATCGACCTGCCGACGCCGGACGTACCGGCCAGCGTCGACCTCGGCGTCGACGGCGCCGAACCGTGGCGCACGCCGAACGCCGACTTCTACCGCATCGACACCGCGCTGTCCGAGCCGCTGATCCACCCCACCGACTGGACGCTGCGCATCCACGGCATGGTCGAACGCGAAGTCGAGATCGACTACGACGCATTGATCGAGATGGGCTTGGTCGATCGGTGGCTGACGTTGAACTGTGTCTCCAACGAGGTCGGCGGCGGTCTGATCGGCAACGCGCTGTGGACGGGCGTGCCGATCGCCGACGTCCTCGCGCTGGCCCGCCCGTTGCCTGACGCCGACGCCGTCCTGTCGACCTCCGACGACGGATGGAACGCCGGTACGCCCCTTGAAGCGCTCACCGACGGTCGCGATGCGCTGCTGGCCGTCGGGATGAACGGCGAGCCGCTGCCCCTCGAGCACGGGTTCCCGGTGCGGATGATCGTGCCGGGCCTGTACGGCTACGTCAGCGCCACCAAGTGGGTGGTCGACCTCGAGGTGAGCCGGTTCGACGCGTTCGAGGCGTACTGGACGACCCGCGGCTGGGCTGAGCGGGGCCCGGTGAAAGTCGCCTCGCGGATCGACGTCCCGGCTTCCGGCGACGACGTCACCGCAGGCACGGTCGCCGTCGCCGGCGTGGCCTGGGCACAGCACCGCGGCATCGAGCGCGTAGAGGTCCGCGTCGACGACGGTTCGTGGCAGCCGGCCCGCCTGGCCGACGTCCCGAGCGCCGACACGTGGCGCCAGTGGATCTACGAGTGGGACGCCGAGCCAGGCGATCACACACTGCAGGTCCGCGCGGTCACCGCGGACGGCGAAGTCCAGACCAGTGAGCAGGCGCCGCCGGCGCCGAACGGCTCGTCCGGCCGGCACGGCATCGACGTCCACGTGACTTGACCTCGGCCGTCCGCGGGTCGGGCGTCAGTCCACCTCGAGGTCGATCAGTCCCGGTGTTTCCGGCCGCGACGGCGTGCTCGGCCGGTCCAGGTAGAACCACGCCGTGGAGGCGATGTCGTCGCTGGTCGGGCGGTAGCGGTGAGGGAGCCCGTTGTGATGCCCCGGCCCGATGCCCAGGCTCTGCACCGTGACCCGGAGGTCCTCGGCGAACCGGATCGGGTCGGGGAGGTGCCAGCGATACATCCCGAAACGCTGCTGACTGGCGTAGAGGCCGTCCGGGCGCAGCACCTGGTTCAAGCCGAGATACGGCGTGGTGAACGCGGTGTACCCGGTACCGGGGACGTCGAAGTTCCAGGCACCGCCGAAGTAGTCCTCGGTCCCGGTACCGCAGATGGTGGGGAACTCGTCGTCGCCGTCGAGGTAGAACTTCACCTCGCCCTCGCCCCACCAGCCGGGGTCGTTGACGCCCCACGCCAGGTAGGTGCCGACGTAGTGACCAGCGCCCTGCACGCCGTCGAGCAGCGTGTGCACCTCGCCGCGGGGGACGGGGTGGCTGCGCCGCCACTGCGCGTGCAGGTAGCTGGCGTCGTCGGGAACGTCGTCGAGCTCGTAGTCGATCTGGTAGTAGAGGACGATCTCGGCGGCGGACAGGTTCTCCAGGGTGATCCGGGCCGAGCGCCGGAACGGCATCGGCCAGTACGCGTTGAACCCGCCGTTCGGGTTCGCCGCCACCGGTACCGAACTGACCTGGCTGAAGATGTTCCAGCCGTTGCAGAAGAAGTCACCGAGCGGGACCTCGACGGCGGGTTCCTGCTCGCCGTCCCAGTGGATGCGCAGCAGCGTACGCCGCCACGCCTGGTGCGGCGCGGTGGTGCACCAGATGTGGGTGATGGTTCCCGGGCCGTCGATCTCGCCGAGCACGGCGGTTTCACCAGGGGCGATGTGGATCGAGGGGGAGATCTTCCACCCTTGGCCCAGTCCGGTGGCCGCTCGCGCGCCGGTGCCTTCGGTCGCCATGCCACCTGCGCCTTTCGCGCCGGTGAAGTTCTCGGCCGAGATCGAGCGGGTGACGGCGGAGGTGCGCAGGGCGATGCCGCCGAGGCCGGAGGACAGACTGCTGGTCACGTGGTGCGCTCCTGACGTTTCGTTGATGTGCGGTGGGTGCGGTGCACCCCTAGGCGTTCTGCCGCATCACGAGGTGTGTACGGGTGGTGGGGCAGGGGATTGCCTAGTGAACATGATCATTTACTTCATGCCGGAGGTCTTGACGGATTCGACGATCTTGCGTTGGAAGAAGCCGAAGATGATGAGGGTCGGGATCGCGGCGACGAAGGCCGCGGCGAGGACGTAGTTCCAGTCGGCGGAGTGTTCCTCGAAGAAGCTGACGATCCCGAGTTGCACGACTTGGAGGTCCTGGTCGGTCGTGGCGACCAGCGGCCACAGGAAAGAGTTCCAGTTGGCGAGGAAGAACAGCACCGCCAGCGCCGCGAAGATCGACTTGCTCATCGGCAGGATGATCTTGCGATAGATCATCCAGTACCCGCAGCCGTCCAAGATCGCCGCCTCTTCGAGTTCGGCCGGGATCGTGAGATAGAACTGCCGCAGCAGGAAGATGCCGAATGCGCTGAAGATCGCCGGGATGATCAGCCCGGCATAGCTGTTGAGCAGCCCGAGGCGATGCACCACCAGGAACAGCGGAACCAGCACCACCGGCGCGGTCACCAACAGCGTCGAGAACACCGCGATGAAGATCGTGTCGCGGCCCCGGAACTTCAGCCGAGCCAGGGCGTAGGCGGCCATCGAGTGGAAGAACAGCGCCACCACGGTGACGGTCACCGAGATGATGAAGCTGTTGAACAGGTACCGGGTGAAAGGCACCGAGGTGAACACGTAGTCGAAGTTGTCCACCGTCGGCGCGCTGGGCAGGATGTCGGTACTGAGCACCTCGTCCGGGCCCTTGAACGAGCTCGTGATCATCCACAACAGCGGAAACGCGGTGATGATCGCGATGATCCCCACGACGGTGAACAGCGCGGCCTTCTTGCGGTGGCTGCGGCGGACCAGGAAGCGTCGCTGTCCGGTGGGCGGCGCCGGCGCGTGCCGGGCCGGCGGTGCGGTGGCGGTGTCAGTCGGCATGGGTGAACCGGCCTCCCCGGGTGAGGGCGAACAGCAGCGCCGACCACGCCAGCAGGATCAGGACCATGATGGACCCGATCGCGGACGCGTAGCCGAATTCTCCGTACACGAAAGCCTGCTGGTAGACGTAGTAGACGATCAGCGTGGTCGAGTTGGCGGGACCACCGGAGGTGAGGATCACCAGCATCTCCAGCCCGCCGGTCATCACCGCGATGGTCGACGTCAGCAGGATGAAAAAGCTCGTCGGCTTGAGCATCGGCCAGGTCACGTTGCGGAAGGTCTGCCACGGCCCGGCGCCGTCGATACTGGCCACCTCGTAGAACTCGCGGGGGATGTCCTGCAGCCCGGCGAGGAAGATCAACATGTAGTAGCCCATGGAGAACCAGATCGTGATGACCATGACGGTGCCCAGGGCGTAGCTCGGATCGCCCAGCCACGACGGCGCGGTGATACCGAGCCGGCCGAGCAGCTTGGCGACGAAGCCGACGTCGTCGGTCAGCAGGAAGTTCCAGATCAGTGCGACGACCACGAGGCTGACGACGTTGGGCGCGAACAACGCGGTGCGAAACAGCCCGACCAGCGGGAACTGGCTGCGCACCAGCAGCGCCAAGCCCAACCCGGACAGGAACAGACCGGGCACCAGCACGAACAGGTAGATCATCGTGCGGCCGAGGCTGTCGATGAACTGCGGGTCGCCGACCATGCGCTCGAAGTTGGCCGTGCCCACGAACGTGTAGCCGCCGAAGCCGTCGACGCTGAAGAACGCCAGCACGATCGACAGCAGCATCGGCACGGCGACGAAGACGGTGAGCCCGATCAGGTTGGGCGACAGGAACAGGTAGGCCGCGCGCCGTTCCCGCTTGGCCAGGTCGCTGGCGGCGGCGCGGGATCGGCCGGGACGCTTGTGCGTGGCGGGCGCGGGCCCGGCGGTGTCGATGGCTCCGGTCACAGCTGCGCCCCCTCGTAGGTTTGCAGGTACGCGTCGATCGCCTGGGCCCCGGTCGCGGCTTGGTCGGCTGCGTCGCCCCCGGCGAGTTGACAGGACTGGATCGCGTCCGAGACCGCCTTGTAGATCACCGGTGGGAAGCGTGGTTCACCCCGGCCGCTGGGGAAGATGTCGTCGCGGAAGGTCCGCATGAGCTCGGTGTCGAATCCGCCCATCTCGTTGGCGCGGTCCAGCGCGGACTGCCGCGGCGGAATGTCGGTCTTGGTCTGCACGCACCACTCGGCCACCCGAGTGATGCCGGCGTCGTCGGTGGAGCCCAGCGCCCAGGCGCAGAACCGGGCGGCGGCGTCGGGGTTGCGGCCCATCGCGTTGGCGGCGAAGGCCCAGCCGCCCAGTGACGTGGCCGGCTCTCCACCGGGTGGGACGGGCAGGGGGAACACGCCCAGGTCGAAGTCCGGCGCCTTGCGCTGAAAGTCGGAGATCGACCAGATGCCGCTTTGCCACATGGAGGCGTAGCCCTCGACGAACGAGCTGACGATGTCGTCTCCGGCCGGTTCCACGCGCGGGGTCAGGCCCAGTTCGACACCGGATTTCCACAGCGTCAGCGCGTCGATGGTGGCTTGCGAGTCGAACGCGGCGCTCATGCCGTCGTCGGACATGACGCGTCCGCCGCCTTGCCACATCCACGGGTACCAGACGAAGTTCTGGTAGTAGCCCTGGGTGGTGGGTACGACCCAGCCGCCCTGACCGGCCGAAACGAGCTTGTCGGCGATGTCGAGAAGCTCGTCCCAGGTGGCGGGGATGTCGCCTTCGGAGAGTCCGGCCTGCTCGAAGGCCGGGCGGCTGTAGTACAGCGCCAGCGGCTCGATCTCCATCGGCAGGGCGAAGACTTGGTCGCCGACGACGCGGGTGGCCATGTTGTCCGGGAAGAAGTCGTCGATGGCCTCCTGGCTCAGGTACGGCTCGAGGTCGACCAGGACGTCGCCGTTGATGTAGCGGATGATGTCGCCGGGACTGATCAGGAAGATGTCCGGCCCGGTGCCGGCGGCGAAGGCCGTCGACAGCTTCTCGCTGCCCAGGACGGGAGCGAAGACGAGCTCGATCTGCTCGGAGTTCTCGGCATTCCACTGGTCGACGGTTGCTTGCATCCATTGCGCCCGCGCCACCGTGGCGGGATCGTCGCTGGGCGGAGGTGCGTAGAAGTTCCAGAACTGCAAGGGGCCTTCGGCTGCTGCGCTCGAAGACCCGCAGCCGCTCAGGGAAGCCGCCGCGGCGGCGCCGGCGAGGGCCATGGAACCACCGAGGAACCGCCGACGGCTGATCGCTCCGGGCGGTCGTGGACCGTGAGGAGGCATGCGCAGACTCCTGAGCAATCGATTTCTGACCGAACGTAGCGACGACCGTAACCGGGTGTTACTGGGGCGTCAACCCCGCGGTCAGGGAAGAATCGGGACCTCGGCCCTGGGGCCGTCGAGCACGGGCCGGCCGTCGTCCCATGTCAGCTCGGTCAGCCACATCGTCCGGCCGGGTACGGCCGAACCCACGGCGTCCGGCGGCCAGGCGTGGTGAACCATCCACGTCCGGCCGTCCTTCTCCACCACGACGCAGTGTCCTGGCCCCGCCGCGTCCTCGGTGGTCGTCAGAATCGGCCCGGCCGCGCTGCCCGACGGCTTGACGCACGGTCCCATCGGCCCGTCGCACACCGCATAGCCGACGGCGTAGGCGTCCGAGCCGTAGTCGTTGGCGGAGTAGAACAGGTAGTAGCGCCCGTCGTGAAGCCACAGGAACGGCCCTTCCACCAGGGCTCCCTCCCAGGCCTGGTCCTGTTTGATCAGCCGGACCGGCGCACCGGTCAAGGTCAAGCCGTCCGGGCTGAGTCGCTGGGCATAGATCCACGTGTCGACGCCGATGGCGTTGCCGTCGTTCTTCCACAGCAGGTACCGCGTGCCGTCGGTATCGGTGAACGGGCTGGCGTCGATGGAACCGCCTTCGTCGGCCTGGCAGATCAGCGGTTCGGCCGACTCGTCGACGAACGGGCCCTCCGGCGACGACGCCACGGCTCGCCCGATGCACTGGCGCCCGCTGTCGGTGCCCAACGCGGTGTAGTACGCCACATAGCGGTCCGGGCCGTGCACCGCCACTTCCGGGGCCCAGGTGCGCCCGGCGGTCACCCAGGGCGCCAGCTCCGGCATCGCGTCTCCGACCGGATCCCAGGTCACCAGGTCTCTGGAGCGCAGCGCCGGCATGTGTCCGGCGCGGGAGTTGGTGGCGTAGGCGAACCAGGTGCCGTCGACCGAGATGACGGCGGGGTCGGGGAAGTCGCGATCGTGGACGGGGTTGGTGAAGCCCATGGCGTTCTGCTCTCTGGTCGGCAGGGTCGTGGCGGTCGACGGGTTGTCGTCACCGGCCGGGGCGGTGCAGGCGACGAGCGCCAGCACCGACCCGGCCAGCCCGGCAAGGATTCTCCTCACGAAGCGTGGTGGATCCGGAAGTAGTCGAACGACGCCACCGTGGCCGGATTCGCGCCGCCACCGGCGTAGAGCCCGATCTGCGGGTCGGTCGAGGCGGGCAGTGTCCAGGTCGCACCCCAGCGCCAGCTCTCGCCGTCGCGAGAGGTCGCCGACCGGTACCGGTGCTCGCCGGTCACCGGGTCGGTGGAGTGGGCGATTCGCAGCCACATCGTCTCCGCGGTCGGCCCGCCGAGGTGGGCGCCCCAGCGCAGGGTGCCGTCTTCGTCGATCTCCTTGCCGAACTCGACCTGCCGGGTGCCCCAGATGGCGACGTTGCCGAGCCGGAGCAGATGGTCGTCGTCCACCCGGACGATCATGCCGGCCTGCTGGTAGTTCCGGAACGTGTCGGTGCCGAGGTCGAGGTGGAGTTTCGTCTCGGCGATCCAGTCGCCGGCCGGCTGATCCCGCAGCAGCAGAGCACCGGTGTTGTCGCTGCCGACGATGTCGCCGTCGGTCAGCGGCCAGCTCAGGGCGCCGTCGCCCACGGTGATGGCGTCGTCCGGACGCAGCCACGTCCACGAGTCGTCGAGCGCGCCGTCGAACTCCTCGGCGAACGACTCCCGGCCGGCCGTGGGCTCGGCCACCGGCTCGCTGACCGGATCGTGGGCCGTGACGACGGTGACGTTGTCGACATGGACCTCAGCGCCGGTCGCCGTCAGCCGCACCGGGCGTGGCTTGGCCGTGCCGCGCGGCAGGTCGAGCGTGACTTCCGCGTCGACGTCGCCGAGCCTGCTCTCGGCCACGACAGCGTGCAGGCTGCCATCGCGGACCTCCACAGCCAGCGCCGACCACACGGCCGGGTCGAAACGCTGCGGCAGTGGAGCCGACTCGCGGGTCACCTGCCGCCCCCGCCTGACTTCGACCGTCAGCTCGCGCTCGACCGGGTCGACGGTCGTGGTGATGCCGTTGCGGCCCGCTCCGGCCAGTTCCACGGCGAAGATGCCATCGCCGCGGACATCCGCCTCGAACCGAACCTCGCGGGGTGCGCGCTGCGCGGAGGCCACGGTCGCAGCTTCGCCGTCGCCGGGGACGAGGCGAGCGAAGGCGCCCGCGCCGTCCTCCTCGCCGGTGCTCCATTCGCCGGACACCGGTCGGAACGCCTCGCCGGAAGCCGGATCGGCGCTGTCGATGCCGAGTTCGCTCGCGGTCACCGGCGCGGGCTGCGGACTGTCGCTCGGCCCGGCGCCGGCCCGGGCCACGGGCCAGCCGTCGATCCAGTCCAGCCGGTCGATCAAGGTGGGCCGGCGGTTGACCCCACCAGGCTCGTTCAGCCATGGATCGGTGCGGTCGATGGCGTGGTACAGGATGTGGTCCTGACCGGACACGTCGGTGAAGATCGAGTGATGCCCGACGCCGATCCACCGGTTTCCGTTCTGGGTGACCACCTGCGTCCCGCCGACCCGCGAGTCGAGCAGTGAGACCCCCTCGTGGTCGACGAACGGCCCGAGCGGACTCGTCGAGCGCCCGGCGTACACGCTGTAGCCGGTGACCGGGCCCGCGCAGCAGTTGGCCGACGAAGCCATCAGGTAGTAGTAGCCGTCGCGCTTGACGACGTACGGCGCCTCGTAGCGTTCGTCGTGGGCTACCTGGACCGGCTCGCCGATGGCTCGGGTGCCGGTCTCGTCGAGCTCAGTGACCCAGAGTCCTCCGACGTAGCTGCCGAAGTACAGGTAGCGCTTGCCGTCATCGTCGGTGAACCCGGCTGGATCGATGGTCCAGTTGTAGTCCCCGTCGCCCCGAGGGCGAGGCCCGACGACCGGTCCGCCGGTGTCGGTCCACGGCCCGACCGGTGTGGGTGCCGTGGCCGCGCCGATGGCGTAGTTCCACTCGCCGGGCTCGTCGACGGTGTCGGTGACGGTGTAGTACAGCACGTACTGCCCGTCGATGTAGCGGATGTCCGGTGCCCAGAAGAACGACGAGTCCGTCGCCCAGCCCGGCCGGTTCTCCTCGGAGAAGACGTTGCCGATGTACTCCCAGTCCACGAAGTCGCGGGTCCGCGCGATGTGCATCAACCCGAACGGGCTCTGGCCCGCGTGGAGCGGGTCGCTGGTGGCGTACAGGTACCACCAGCCGTCTTTGCCGCGCAGGATCGCGGGGTCGGCATAGGTGTCGGAGAACGGCGACGAGATCGGGTTCTGCGTGCTCACCTCGGCATCGGCCTCCTCAGGGGCAGCTGAACCGGCAGGGACGAGTGAGATGGTCAAGGCGAGCGCGGCGGCGACGCCGAGAAGGGGACGGGCGAGAGAAGCTGGGTGCACGGAGGAGATCATCCTTTCAAGCCGCTGCGCGAGACGCCTTCGATGACGTAGCGCTGGGTGAACAGGAACAGGATCAACACGGGAACACTGGCGATGAAGGCGCCGGCCATCATGACCGGATAGTCGGTGGTGTAGGCGCCCTGTAGCAGCCGCAGCCCGGCCGGCAGCGTGAGCCGCTCCGGGCTGAACAACACGTAGATGGGCCAGATGAAGTCGTTCCAATTGCTCAGGAACGACAGCACCGCCAAGGTGGCCAGCGCCGGCTTGGAGTTGGGCAGCACCACGCGGGTGAAGATCTGCCACTGGTTGGCGCCGTCGATCAGGGCGGCTTCTTCCAGCTCACCTGGCAGCATCGCGAAGAACTGGCGCAGGAAGAACACGCCGAACGCGCCGGCGGCACCCGGCACGACCAGCGCCCAGATGGTGTCGAGCCAGCCGAGGCGGTCGATGATGATGTAGTTGGGCAGCAGGAATACGAAGCCGGGCACGAACAGCGTCGAGATGATCACGACGAAGAACAGCCCGCGCAGCTTGAACTCCAGGCGCGCCAACGCGTAGGCCGCGGTCGAGGCGACCGTGAGAACCAGCAGCATGTGCAGGGTCGCGGCCACCAGGCTGTTGAGGAACCACCGCAGCACCGGGTACGAGCCGCCGACGTGCAGCAGGTCTTCGTAGGCGCCGAAGGTCACGTTGTCCGGCAGGATGGTCGGCGGGATCGAGGTGGCTTCCGGATTGGTCTTGATCGAGGTGAGGAACATCCACACGATCGGCCCGACGAACACCAGCGCCAGGACCAGCAGGAAGATCCAGAACACCGCCGAGCGGACCAGCGATCCCGGCGGCTGTCCGGGTTGCGAAGGCGCAGCCGACGTGTGCTGCTCCGTGCGCGTCAGGAGCGCCATTTCGGCCTCCTTCTCTCTCGCATGGCGAGGACGTTGATGATCGAGACGAGCCCGAGAACCACGGCCAGCAGGTACGACATCGCCGCGGCGCTGCCCATGCGGAACGCGCCGAGGCCTTCGTCGAGAAACACCATCAGGGCCGTGCGGGTGGAATCACCGGGGCCGCCGTTCGTGACCAGGTCGGCCTGGCCGAACATGTTGGCTGAAGCGAGCACGGTGATCGTCACCACGAAGATCATCACCATCCGCATCCCGGGCAGCGTGACGTGGCGGAACTGCTGCCACGCCGATGCGCCGTCGACCTTGGCCGCGTCGTAGAGCTCGGTCGGAATGTCCTGGAGGCCGGCGATGTAGATGACCGTGTTGAAGCCCAACGTCCACCACACCGTCATCGCCACGAGGCTGATCCAGGCCCACGGCTGCGCGGTGATCCACGGGATCGACCAGCCGGTCAACCCGTTCACGATGCCGATGTTGGGATCGAGGATGAACCGGAACAACAAGCCGACCACCGCGACGCCCAGCACGTAGGGCATGAAGAACACCGCGCGGAAGAACGTGCGGCCCTTGAACCGCCGGTTCAGCAGGACCGCCAGCGCCAACGGGATGGCGACCAGGAACGGCACGCTGGCGACGGTGAAGATGCCGGTGGCGCGCATGCCGTTCCAGAACATCTCGAACGCCGCTGACGACGAGTCGAACAGGACGAGGTAGTTGTCGAAGCCGACGAACGGCTTCGCCTCCAGCATGTAGTCCCAGTCGTGCAGGCTGATCCACAGCCCCATCACGGCCGGGAACCCCACGAAGGTGAGGAAGATGAGCAGGAACGGGGCCATGAACGCATACGGCGTCCACGGCGCGTAGCGGCGGATTCTCGGGGGCGAACTCGCCACGGGTCACTCCCCGTATTTCTTCCGGTTCTCTTCCAGCTTCTTGTTCGCGCGTTCGGCCGCGTCGGACAGCGCCTGGGCGGGCTCCTTGGTCAACAACACCGCCTCGTTGAGCGCCTGGTCGAAGTCGGCGAAGGCGTCGTCGATGCCGGGAATCGGCGGCGGGAAGCGCAGGTAGTCGACCTGCTCGGCCAGCGTCGACTGTTCCGGCAGCGCTTCGAACTCGGCGGACTCGCGCACGGAGTTGCGGGCGGGCACCTGGCCGCCCTCGGCCCAGGCCAGCGACTGCTGGCTGACCCAGTTGATGAACACTCGGGCGGCGGTGAGCCGGTTCTCGTCCGGGGTGCGCTGCTTGGGGAGCACGAAATTGTGCGATCCGGCCCAGGCGGCCTGCTCGCCACCGATGTTGGGCAGCGGCGCCACGCCCCAGTCGAGGTTCGGCACTTCCTTCAGGGTGTTGATGTGCCAGATGCCGTTCCAGTTGAAGGCGGTCTTGCCGTTTTGCAGCGCGATGGCATCGGCGTCCTGCCCGACGTCGGTGGGGCTGTAGCCAGTCTTGATAGCGTCGACCATCCAGGTCAGGGCCTTGACGCCGGGCTCTTCGTGCCACGTCGCCTCGGTGCCGTCGTCGCTGAACAGCTGGCCGCCGAACTGCCAGATCAGCGACTGCAGGGTCTGCCCGCCGGTGAACGGGTGCGGCGACATCCAGTGGCCTTCGATCCCGGCGGACTTCAACTGCTCCAGCGCCGCCATGTAGGAGTCGTGGTCCATCGGCGGATTCTCCGGATCGAGGCCCGCGGACTCCATGACGGTCTTGTTGTAGAAGAACCCCAGCGGGTGCACGTCGAGCGGGATGCCGAACCGCTGCCCCTCGTACACGCCGGCGTCCCACACGATCTCGGCGAAATCGGATTTCTGCAGCCCGAGCGCATCGGCGACGTCGTCGAGCGGGACGATGACGTTGCGGGCGGCGTTGGTCGGGACGGAGTCGAGGTGCATGATGCCGACGTCCGGCCCGTTGCCCGACGAGACGGCCGAGGGGATCTTGGCGTAGTAGTCCGCCCACTCCATCACCGTCATCTTCACGGTGATGTTCGGATGCTCGGCGTTGAACGTGTCGACGAGTTTCTGCATGACCGGCCCGTCGCCGCCGGTGAAGCCGTTCCAGAACGCCAGCTCGACGTCGGGCCCGTCGTAACCGCTGGCGCCGCCGCCACCGGATTCCGGCTGCGCTCCCGGCGCGTTCGAGCCGCCCCCGCAGGCACTCAGGACGGCGCCAGCGCCGATCATGCCGGTGGCGGTGAGAAATCGTCTGCGAGACAGGGTGTTCAACGGGGGATGGGTCGCGTTCATGGCTGCTCCTTCGCAGGGTGGGTTCCGGTTCACGCGCCGGGCGCGTAGCTGAGTCGGATGACGTGCCAGGACTGGGGCGGCAGGGTGGCGCTCAGCTCATGGTCGGCGACGGTCGTGCCCGAGGCCGGCCGCGGGACGACGCGGTCGGGTTGCTCGGCGGAGTTGGTGGCGTTCGGGTCGTCATCGCTGATCGACAGGTGCTCGGTGAGGGTGATCGAGCCGGCCCCGCGGGGGTCGAATCCCCGCAACCCGACGCTCAGGCGGGCCGGGTTCATCCGGTCGCGGTTCGCTGCGAGGATGACGAGCTCGCCGCGGTCGGGGTGGTGCACGGCGGTGACCCGGGTGGCGGGGACGTCGCCGTGGGCACTGGTGGACAGCATCGGGGTGCGTAGCGCGCTGCGCAGTACGGTCCCGCCGGCGTGCCGCGCGGTCAGCGCGAACGGGTGGAAGATGCTCTGCCGCCAGGCGGGGCCGCCGGGCTCGGTCCGGATCGGCGCGATGACGTTGACCAGTTGGGCCTGGCAGGCGATGGCGACGCGGTCGCAGTTGTCGAGCAGCGCCATCAGCAGGTCACCGACGACGACGGCGTCGGTGACGCTGTAGGTGTCTTCGATCAGTGCTCCGCCGTCGCGCACCTCGAGGCCCAGCTCGCCGGGGAATCGGGACTGATACCAGACGTTCCACTCGTCGAAGGAGATGGTCAGCTGCTTACGGCTGCGGGTGGCCGCGGCCACGTGGTCGGCCGTGGACGCGATCGCGCCGATCGAGCGGCGCATGCTTTCCGATGAGGTCAGGAAGCTGTCGATGTCGCCGTCGACGGGTTCGTAGTAGTTGTGCAGCGAGATGTGATCGACCAGGTCGTAGGTGTGCTCGAGCACGACGCGTTCCCAGGTGCCGAACGTCGGCATGTCGGAGTTCGAGCTGCCGCACACGACGAGCTCGATGTCCGGGTCGGCGCGGCGCATCGCGCGAGCGGTCTCGGCGGCGAGCCGGCCGTACTCGTCGGCGGTCTTGTGGCCCATCTGCCAGGGGCCGTCCATCTCGTTGCCGAGACACCACGTGCCGATGGCGTGCGGATCCTTGTGCCCGTGCGCGACCCGGCGGTCGGCCAGCGTCGTGGTCCCGGCACCGAAGTTGCAGTACTGGAGCAGGTCGACGGCGGCGCTGACGCCTCGCGTCCCGAGGTTGACCGCCATGATCGGGTCGATGTCGAGCTCGCGGGCCCATCGGCAGAACTCGTCGACGCCGACGGTGTTGGGTTCGATCGCGCGCCAAGCCAGGTCGAGGCGGCGCGGACGCTCGTCGAGCGGGCCGACGCCGTCCTCCCACCGGTACCCGGACACGAAGTTGCCGCCGGGGTAGCGCACCGTGGTGACACCGAGCTCGCGGACCAGCTCGGCCACGTCGCGGCGGAATCCGTGCTCGTCGGCGGTGGGGTGGTCGGGTTCGAAGATGCCGCCGTACACGCATCGGCCCATGTGCTCGACGAACGTGCCGAACAGGCGTTCGCCCACCTGACCGACCGCGAACGCGGGATCCAGCTCGACCTTGACGTCGTACACGCTGCACCTGGCCCTTATCCAGAAATCCTGTGGTCGAAGTCCTTACAACGGATAACCGTGCGACTAGTTTTACAACGGATAACCTAGGAGTGGAAGCTTCGTTGCCGTTTCGTTTCTCAGCGTGCCGCAACCGGCCACTGGCCCGGCGAAGGCGAAAATGGGCCTGCAACGAGCCGGGCGTGACTGGCAGAGTCACTGAGGACACCGACGTGAGGGGGTGCAGCGTGGGAGCTCGGTTGAAGGACGTCGCCGACCGCGCCGGCGTGTCGTTCAAGACGGTCTCCAACGTCATCAACAACCATCCCAACGTCACCGAGAAGACTCGCGCCAAGGTGCTCAAGGCGATCGAGGAGCTGCGGTACCGGCCGAACCTGACCGCGCGTAGCCTTCGGCACGGCAGGTCGGGCTTCCTCACGATCGCTCTGCCCGAGCTCACCTCGCCCTACTTCGCCTCGCTCGCCTCGGCGATCGGCGCGGTGGCCAAGGAGCAGGGAATGGTCGTCCTGATCGAGGAGACCTTCGGCGAGCCCGAACGTGAGCAGATCGTGCTCGACCGCCTCGGCTCGCATCTGATCGACGGCGTCATCTTCAGCCCCATGGCCACGCCGGCCCGCGACGTCGCAGCGCGGCGAGAACCCGACACGCCGTTGGTCCTGCTCGGCGAACGAGGACACCCGGTCGGGCACGACCACATCGCCATCGACAACGTCGCCGCCGCCCGCGAGGTCACCGAGCATCTGATCGGCCTGGGGCGGCGGCACATCGCCGCCGTCGGCGTCGAGCGGGGAGCCGGGACCGGTGGCCTGCGCGCCCGGGGCTACCGAGCCGCGCTCGACGCCGCAGGCATCGACGTCGATCCCTCGATCATCGTGTCGCAGCTGCGCTACCACCGCGCCAGCGGCGCGCAGGCGATGTCGGATCTCCTCGACAGCGGCCGCCCGTTGGACGCCGTGTTCTGCTTCAACGACCTCATGGCGCTCGGCGCGTTGCGCGTGCTGCGTGAGCGTGGTTACCGGGTTCCTGACGACATCGCGGTGGCCGGATTCGACGACATCGAGGACGGACGCTACTCCTCGCCGTCGCTGACCACGGTGGCGCCCGACGTTCCGTTCCTCGCCGAACAGGCGGTGCGGCTCATCGTGCGTAGGCTCGCCGACCGCGACGCGAAGGCCGAACGCATCGAGGTCCCGTTCACCCTCCGGGTCCGCGAAAGCACCACCGGTGTGAATGATCATGTTCACTAGGCGAATCCCTGCCCCACCACCCATGCACGCCTGGTGATGCTGCAGAACGCATGGTGGCGTGACTGCAGCCGCGACCCAGCACCCGCAGCTGAGACCCGGCGCCGCGTCAGGACCGACGCGTACCGGACCTACCCCGCGGCCGTCCCTGCATCAAGCCCTGCGCGATCGCGTGGTCGGCGCTGACCCGTCCCGCCCCGATCGCCGCGATCAGCAGGCTGGACACACCGAGCGCGAGAACCAGCTCCGCGCCGCCCTGATCGACGAACAGGCCGTTGCCGGCGTGCACGAAGAAGTAGGCGCCGAGCATGTCCAGCGCCAGCAGCACCCCGACCAGCTGGGTCAGCACACCGAGCACCAGCGCCCCGCCGCCGACCAGTTCGACCAGCGCGGCGCACCACGCCGCGAGCGTGGGGAGGGGGACGTCGGCTTGCTCGAATCCGGCGGCGACGGCGTCGATGCCGAGCGTCGCCAGCTTCTGCCAACCGTGAGCGATGAAGACGGCGCCGATGCCGATGCGCGCGAGCAAGGTGGCGAAGTCACGCAGAGCGGATTGCAAGACCATTTCTCCGGGTGGACGATCCGATCTCCGTCATGTTTTCACACGTCCATGACGCATCAAACGGTCGACGCGCCGGAACGCCTGGCCGGATAGGCTCGACGATCGTGACCGACATGACCTATCGCCAGCTCGGCGACTCCGGTTTGACGGTGTCGGCGGTCGGCATCGGCTGCAACGCCTTCGGTTGGCGCATCGACGCCGAGACCACCACCGAGCTGGTCCACCGCGCGGTCGATCTCGGAGTCACGCTCTTCGACACCGCCGACACCTACGGTTTCGGCGAGAGCGAGACGCTGTTGGGTGCGGCGCTGGGCCAGCGCCGCGAGGACGTCATCGTCGCCACGAAGTTCGGCATGGACACCCACGGCGCCAACGGCCCCGACTGGGGCGTGCGAGGGTCGCGGCGCTACATCCGCAAGGCCGTGGAAGCCAGTCTGCGCCGACTCGGCACCGACTGGATCGACCTGTACCAGATGCACACGCCGGACCCCAACACGCCGATCGAGGAGACGCTGGCCGCCCTCAGCGAGCTCGTCGCCGAGGGCAAGGTCCGGTACGTGGGGTCGTCGAACTTCGCGGCCTGGCAGGTCGTCGACGCCGACTGGACGGCTCGCAGCAGCGGCTACGAGCGGTTCATCAGTGCACAGAACAAGTACTCCCTGTACGACCGATCGGCCGAGGCCGAGCTGATGCCGGCCGCCGCACGGGCCGGTGTCGGGCTGCTGCCGTACTACCCGTTGGAGTACGGCCTGCTCACCGGCAAGTACCGGCGTGACGAGCCGGCGCCGGCCGGCACGCGGCTCGCCGAGCCCCGTCAGGCCGCCCGGCTCCGCGACGCCGACTTCGACCGGATCGAGGCGCTGGAACGATACGCCGCCGAACGCGGGGTCGGTCTTCTCGACGTGGCGATCGCCGGGCTCGCGGCGCAGCCGGGGGTGGCCTCGGTCATCGCCGGCGTGACCAGCGCGGCGCAGGTCGAGGCGAACGTCGGGGCGCTGGCCTGGCGCCCCACGCCGGCCGACCTGGCCGCGCTGGATCAGCTGGCCTGACGGTTCAGGGACGTACCCGGTGCACTGCGGCCACCATCGCCGTCAGCGCCGGTTCCACCTGCTCGTAGCTGCGCGTCTTCAGCCCGCAGTCGGGATTGGCCCACAGCCGGTCGGCGGGCACGGCCTCCAGTGCTGCCTTGAGCAGCACCTCGATCTCGTCGGTGTCGGGCACTCGAGGCGAGTGGATGTCGTACACGCCCGGGCCGATGCCGCGCGCGAAGCCGGAGGCGGCCACGTCCGGCAGGATCTCCATCCGTGAGCGCGCTGCTTCGATGCTCGTCACATCGGCGCCCAGGCCGTCGATCGCCGCGACGACGTCACCGAACTCCGAGTAGCACAGGTGGGTGTGGATCTGCGTGGAGTCGGCGACGCCGGAGGTGGCCAACCGGAAGGCGTCGACCGACCACGTCAAGTACGCGTCGTGGTCGGCCGAGCGCAGCGGCAACAGCTCGCGCAGGGCCGGCTCGTCGACCTGGATGATCCGGATGCCGGCCTGCTCCAGATCCACCGTCTCGTCGCGAATGGCCAGCGCGACCTGCCGCGCGGTGTCGCCCAGCGGCTGATCGTCGCGGACGAACGACCACGCGAGGATGGTGACCGGGCCGGTGAGCATGCCCTTGACCGGACGGTCGGTGAGCGACTGGGCGTAGGTGGCCCAGTCCACCGTGACCGGGGCCGGGCGCGACACGTCGCCGAACAGGATCGGCGGGCGCACGCAGCGCGAGCCGTACGACTGCACCCAGCCGTTCGTGGTGACGGCGAAGCCGTCGAAGTGCTCGGCGAAGTACTGGACCATGTCGTTGCGCTCGGGTTCCCCGTGGACCAGCACGTCGAGCCCGAGACGCTCCTGGAGCCGGATGACGCGTTCGATCTCTGCCCGCATGCGGGCGGTGTACTCGTCTTCGTCGATGCGGCCGTTGGTGAACGCTGCTCGCGCTGCCCGGATGTCGCTGGTCTGCGGGAACGAGCCGATGGTCGTGGTCGGTAGCGGCGGCAGGCCGAGCACGGCCTGCTGGCTCTCGCGGCGCGTCGCGTAGTCGCCGCGCTGCAGCTCGGCACTGGTGACGCGACCGAGCCGGGTGCGGACCCGCTCGTCGACGACGCCAGGTGCCGCGGCACGGTCGGCGAGCGCGGCCCGGGTGGACTCCAGCGCCGCGGTGATGGAGCCGCGGCCTTCACGCAGGCCGCGCGCGAGCGTGGCGACCTCGGCCACCTTCTGCTCGGCGAAAGCCAGCCACGACTTCAGCCGGCGGTCGAGCTTGGTCTCGCCGTCGACGTCGTAGGGGACGTGCAGTAGCGAGCACGACGTGCTGACGGCGACGTCGTCGGCCACCGCGCGCACCTGTTCCAGCTGGGCGAGCGCGGCATCGAGGTCGCTGCGCCAGATGTTGCGACCGTCGACGACGCCGGCGACCAGGGTTTTCTCGCTCAGCCCGGCCACGTCGACAAGAGACGTCGCGCCTGAGCCTGCGACGAGGTCGACGCCGAGCGCTTCGACCGGAGCGCTGGCCAGGGCCGGCAGGGCCGGACCGAGATCACCGAAGTACGAGGCGACGAAGATCTTCGGCCGGTTCGTCAGCCCGCCCAGGCGGTCGTAGGCTCGGCGCAGCGCGGCGATCTCGTCCGCCGAGCGATCACCGACGTAGGCCGGCTCGTCCAGCTGAACCCAGCTCGCCCCTGCTTCGGCGAGCGCGCCGAGTAGGTCGACGTAGATCTCGACGAGTTCGTCGAGCCGGTCGATGGGCCGGAAACCGGCCGGCGCGTCGTCGGACGGCTTGGACAGCAGCAGGAGCGTCGCCGGTCCCAGGAGGACCGGGCGGGTGTCGATGCCCTGGTCACGGGCTTCCCGGTACTCCGCGATCGGCTTGTCTCCGGCCAGCCGGAACGTGGTCTGCGGGCCGATCTCGGGCACCAGGTAGTGGTAGTTGGTGTCGAACCACTTCGTCATCTCCAGCGGTGCGACCGCTGTCGCGCCTCTGGCCATCGCGAAGTAGGTGGCGGTCTCGTCGAGACCGAGCGTGGCGAATCGCTCCGGCACGGCGCCGACCAGCGCCGCCGCGTCGAGTGTTTGGTCGTAGAGCGAGAACGTGTTGGACGGCACGCTGTCCAGGCCGAGATCGAGCAACCGGCGCCAGGTGCGCGCACGCAGGTCGGCGGCGACGCGGTGTAGCTCGTCCTGGGTAATACGACCGGCCCAGTGGTCTTCCAGCGCGCGTTTGAGTTCGCGCTGCGGGCCGATGCGCGGGTACCCCAGGACGGTGGCGCCGATGGATGCGGAAACAGGTGTCACGTGGCTCTCTCCTCGCGAGCGCAGGTGGTGGGGCCGCGGACGGCCCGGCGCGCGCCGACGGCACGCGCCACCGGCGGCAGGTCTTCGGGCTCACGAGCACGTACCCGAGCGCGGGCTCGTGCACGCCTACTCGCCGCCGCTTCCCAGGCCCGGCCGGCCCAGTGCGATGGCGGCTTTCGTTCTCGTTGACCGCTGCGGGGGCAGCCCCGGACTCGCACCGGGTTCCCTCTTGCGTCGCTCGGCGGCTTTCACCGCCGAGCAGAACCACCAGTCGTCGCGATCATAGGCACATGGCCGGGCTTTAATCGACTGTTGTCCCAGTCTGTGGACGAATTCGTCTCAAAATTAGAGACTCCTTGGTTACGCGAGGCGTTGCGCCTGGACGAGGACCAGCCGCTCCGGGTGCAGAGTCGGTGCTTGCACGCCGTTCTCGGCGAGCATCCGGCCGGGCAGGATCACGCCGTCCGCCCACCATGGCAACGACGATCGCGTGTGGCCGGCGACGACGTCGCCTGGGGGCAGCGGGGTCAGGCGGTACCGCGCGTGCGGATCGAGCCCTGGCAGTTGAACCGGGCCGACCGGAGCGTGCAGGCTGGTCGCGGTCTGCACGATCGCGAACACCGCCTGCGAGCGGTCGGGCGCCACCACGCCGTGCACGTTGAGCGCGGGGTCCGGGTGATCGGCGTGGACGACGTCGCCGGTGTGCAGCAGGGGTCTGATCCGCTTGTACAGCTCGACCCACGCCGTCAGCTCGGCCAGCTCGTCCTCGGTGGCGGCGGTGAGGTCCCACTCGATGCCCAGGTGGCCGAACAGCGCGGTGCCGGCCCGGAAGCCCACGCCATGATGCCGGCCGGTGCTGTGCGACGTGCTCGGACCGACGTGGGCGCCCATCATCTCCAGCGGCACGAGCAGGTTCGTCCAACGCTGGATCTGCTGGCGCTCCACCGCGTCGTTGCAATCGGAGGTCCAGATGCGCTCGGTCCGCTCGAGAATCCCGAGGTCGACTCGGCCACCGCCGGACGAGCACGACTCGATCTCGACGCCGGGATGGCGGGCTCGCAACTCGTCCAACAACCGGTACAGCGCGGCGGTCTGGCGGTGAACGCCGGCCACGGCGACCGCCCCGCCCGGCGCGTGGCCGGCTTCGACGAGGTCGCGGTTGTGGTCCCACTTCAGGTAACCGATGCGGTACTCCGACAGCAGTGCGTCCAGGCGCTCCAGGATGTATGCGTAGGCGGCCTCATTGCCGAGATCGAGGACCTGCTGCTGCCGGAACTCCGGCGGCAGCCGATCGCCGGCCCGCATGATCCAGTCCGGATGCGCGCGGGCGAGATCGGAGTCGGGGTTGATCATCTCCGGCTCCACCCAGAGGCCGAACTCCATACCGAGCTTCGTGACGTGATCGACCAGCGGGTGCAGGCTGTCGGGCCACACGGCCTCGTCGACGTACCAGTCGCCGAGCCCGGCGGTGTCGTTCCGACGATGCCTGAACCAGCCGTCGTCGAGCACGAACCGCTCCACCCCGACCTCGGCGCCCAGCTCGGCCAGGCGCTTCAGCGTGGGAACGTCGTGATCGAAGTACACCGCCTCCCAGGTGTTCAAGGTCACTGGCCGGGCCGACGTGGGATGGTGGGGCCGAGAGCGCAGGTGGGTGTGGAAGCGGCGGGACAGCTCGTCGAGCCCGTCGCCGTAGGCGCCGTAGATCCAGGGCGTGGTGTACTCCTGGCCGGTGGCGAGCCGGACCTCACCCGGGAGCAATAACTCGCCGGCGCTCAGGACGCATTCACCGTTGGGCATACGTTCGGCGAGCATGCGGTGGTTGCCGCTCCAGGCCGCATGGACGCCCCACACGTCGCCGCTGCGATGGCCGAATCCGGCGGTGCCGGCCATCATCAGCAACGACGCGTCGAGCGCGGTCCGTCCCCGGCGGTTTTCACGCACGTGCGTGCCGACGGTGAACGGTGCGCGCTGCGGACTGCGTTCTCGCAGGTGGCGCCCGGTCAGGTCGAGCAGTTCGGTGGCCCGCGCCGGTACCGGGAACGCGAGGACGAGGCCGTCGAGGGTGTAGGTGCCGGAGCCGGTGTTGCGGACGGTGGCCCGCTGGCGGAGCAGACCGGCCGGGGTGAGCTCGATTCGCAGGTCCAGGTCGAGTTGCGCGGCGTCATCGGTCGCGGCGACGACGAGGCGATGGCCGTGGTCGGCGTCGACAGTACTGGACGTGACCTGGAACAGCGCCGAGAACGCCGTGCCGTCGCGGTGCCCGCTGAGCCCCGGTGTCCCCATCCAGCCGTGAGCATGCTCGGGCAACACTGCGACCGGGGTGAATGTGTCGAGGGAGTTGGTCACCCGCTGCGGGATCTGGGCCAAAGCGTAGGCGCTGAGGTCGTCGTCGGTGAGTTCACCCAGGTCCGGCCCCCAATGCAGGATCCGGGGCAGCGCGTCGCCGCGGCGTTCGATGATCAGGCTGATGTCCGCGGACCGGAAGTGAACGAGGTCGGGCGCGTGGGTGTCCGGCATTCGCTGGCTCCATGGGGACGGTTGCTGGGTCGTGGCTGGGGATGGATCGTCGGCCCCCACGCTAGGTGATCACGATGTGGTGACGGCGTCGATGGCGCGCATGATGCGCTTCTCCGAGACCGAATGCGCAGTCCCCAGCTCCTGCGCGAACAGGCTGATCCGGAGCTCCTCGATCGACCAGCGGATCGCGAGGTGCTCCGCGCTCGGCTCCTGCCCGCGCGGCAGCGCGTTGATCGAGTCTTCGTACGCGGCGGTCACTCGTTCGATGACCGCTGCGTTCGCCCGGTCGCGCTGCGGGCTGGTCGGCAGCTTCTCGAGCCGGCGCTCGATGCCGCGCAGGTAGCGAACCAGGTCAGGCAGGCGGCGCCGGCCCGTCGCGGTGACGAACCCGGGCCGGATCAGCCGCGCGAGGTGCGCCTTGGCATCCACCAGCGACGGCGCCAGGGTCAGGCTGGACGTGCTCTTCAACGCGGCCTCGACGCGATGGGCCACCGTCAGCGCCTTCTCGATGTCGGCGGTGATCGCGAAGACCTCGTCGATCAGTGCACCGCGGACCTTCTCGCGCAGCGCGGCGAACGCGGCGGCATCCCA
Source organism: Actinomycetes bacterium (assembly GCA_021793295.1). Taxonomy (GTDB): domain Bacteria; phylum Actinomycetota; class Actinomycetes; order Jiangellales; family Jiangellaceae; genus Haloactinopolyspora. The sequence goes on along the minus strand of JAJYTA010000007.1, from coordinate 25,807 downwards.
GGCGGGTCCGCCGCCGTCTGCGATCAGCGCGTCGACGGCGCAGTCGGTCGCATCGGCGAGCAGGTCGGCGACCGAGCCGTCCGGGTTGCGGCTGAGCACCAGCTTGGTCTGGTTGGTCAGGTGCCGCTGCACGAACGAGACCGGCGAGGGGACGCTGAGCAGCAGCAGCCGTCGGTTTCCGGCCCACATGGCCGCGGCCTGGGCGGCCTCGGTGTCGAGCACGCGGATCGCGACGCTGTCGCCGTCGTCGACCAGTGCCGGATACCCGGTGACGACGTGATTACCGCGGCGTTGCTCGAAGGTGCGTGGCAGGTCGCCGTCGGGCCATTCGCGCAGGCCGGAGCGTTCGATGCTGCTGGCGGCCGCCGCCATGGTCGAGCGCAGCTGCCGACGCAGCTGGTGTTTCAGGGCGTGCAGGTCCTTGCTCTCGGCGACGGTGCCGCCGTCGTCGACGACGCGGAAGGTGACCTTCAGATGGTCCGGTACCCGGTCGAAATCGAAGTCGTCAGGGCTCACCGGGACACCGCGCATCCGGGTCAGCACCCGCGCCAGTGCCACCGTGACCGGCTCGTCGCTGTCGTCGAGCAGCCGGGCGGCTTCGGCCGCGGTGTCCGGGGCCGGCACGAACTGGCGCCGCAGCGCCTTGGGCAGCGACTTGACCAGCGCGGTGATCAACTCGGTGCGCAGGCCTGGCACCTGCCGGTCGAAGTCGGTCGGCTCGACCTGGTTGAGCACCTCGAGCGGGATGTCCACCGTCACGCCGTCGGCCCGCGTGCCCGGCTCGAACTGGTACGTCAGCGGCAGCTCGACGCCGGTCGTCGTCCAGGTATCCGGGTAGTCGTGCTTGCTGATCACCTTGTCGGCGTCGTCGTCCCTGATCAGCATGTCCGTGGAGAACGTCAGCAGGTCGGGATCGTCGTGGCGGGCCTTCTTCCACCAGGCGTCGAAGTGCCGCGCGGAGACGACGTCAGCCGGGATCCGCTGGTCGTAGAAGTCGAACAGGGTGTCGTCATCGACGAGGATGTCGCGGCGCCGGGCGCGGTGCTCGAGCTCTTCCACGTCGTCGAGCAGGGCCCGGTTGGCGTGGAAGAACTCGTGGTGGGTGCGCCAGTCGCCCTCGACGAGAGCGTGGCGGATGAACAACTCGCGGCACAGTTCCGGATCGACGCGCGCATACGGAACCTTGCGGCGGGGCACGATGACCACGCCGTAGAGCATCACCTTCTCGAAGGCCATGACAGCGCCGGCCTTCTGCTCCCAGTGCGGCTCACTGTAGGTGCGTTTGACCAGGTGCTCGGCCAGCGGCTCGGCCCAAGCCGGATCGATGCGCGCGTTCACCCGCGCCCACAGCCGCGACGTCTCGACCAGCTCGGCCGACACGACCCAGCGCGGCGGCTTCTTGAACAGCGCCGAACCGGGGAACACGGCGAACTTCGCGCCCCGCGCGCCCTGGTACTCGTTGCCCGTCTCCTCCCGGACGCCGATCTGTGAGAGCAGGCCCGCCAGCAGCGACCGGTGAATGTCCTCCGGCTTGGCCGGGGTGCTGTTCAGCGTGATGCCCAGCGGCTTGACCAGCGATCGCAGCTGGCTCTCGAGGTCTTGCCACTCCCGCACGCGCAGATAGTTGAGGTACTCCGCGCGGCACAGCTTGCGGAACTGATTCGACGACAGCGCCTTCTGTTGTTCCCGGAGGTACCGCCACAGGTTCAGGAAGGTCAGGAAGTCCGACGTGGGCTCGGCGAACCGGGCGTGGTGCGCGTCCGCGGCGTCGCGATGCTCGGCCGGGCGCTCCCGCGGATCCTGGATCGACAAGGCCGCGGCGATGACGAGCACCTCCCGCACGCAGCCGTTGCGGTCGGCTTCGAGGATCATCCGGCCCAGGCGGGGATCGATCGGCAGGTCGGCCAAGGCGCGCCCGATCCGGGTGAGGCGATCGGTGCGGTTCGGGCCGCGGGTGTCGGTGCTCAGCGCGCCGAGCTCCACGAGCAGGTTGACGCCGTCGGCGACGGCGCGCCGATCCGGCGGGTCGAGGAAACCGAAGTCGGCGACCTCGCCGAGGCCCAACGCCGTCATCTGCAGGATGACCGACGCCAGGTTGGTGCGCAGGATCTCGGGGTCGGTGAAGGCTGGGCGGGACTCGAAGTCCTCCTCCGAGTACAGCCGGATGCAGATGCCGTCGGCGACCCGTCCGCATCGTCCGGCCCGCTGCCGCGCCGAGGCCTGAGAGATCGGCTCGATCGGCAGGCGCTGGACCTTCGTCCGGTTGCTGTAGCGCGAGATCCGTGCGGTGCCGGGATCGACGACATACCGGATGCCGGGCACCGTCAGCGACGTCTCGGCGACGTTGGTGGCGAGCACGATGCGCCGGCCGGTGTGCGGCTGGAAGACGCGGTGCTGCTCGGCCGCGGACAGCCGCGCGTACAGCGGCAGCACTTCGGTTTGCGCCGCGACCGGCCCGGCTCGCTCGAACCGTTTGCGCAGGGCGTCGGCGGTGTCGCGGATCTCGCGTTCGCCGCTGAGGAAGACCAGCACGTCGCCGGGCGGTTCGAGAGCCAGCTCGTCGACGGCGTCGACGATCGCGCGCACCTGGTCGCGCGGCTCCTGCGTGTCGTCACCGTCGTCGTCTTCGGCCTGCAGCGGGCGGTACCGGATCTCGACCGGGTAGGTGCGCCCGGAGACCTCGATGACCGGGGCGTCGAAGTGTTCGGCGAAGCGGTGCGGGTCGATGGTGGCCGAGGTGATGATGACCTTGAGGTCGGGGCGGCGGGGGAGCAGTTGGGTGAGATAGCCCAGGATGAAGTCGATGTTGAGGCTGCGTTCGTGCGCCTCGTCGATGATCAGCGTGTCGTAGCGGCGCAGCATCCGGTCCTGGGTCATCTCCGCCAGCAGGATGCCGTCGGTCATGAGCTTGACCAGGGTGTCGTCGCCGGCCTTCTGGGTGAATCGCACCTGGTAGCCGATCGCGGTGCCCAGAGTGGTCCCGGTCTCTTCGGCGATGCGTTCGGCGACGGTGCGGGCGGCCAGTCGCCGGGGCTGGGTGTGCCCGATGGTGCCGCGCACTCCGCGGCCGAGTTCCAGGCAGATCTTCGGCAGCTGCGTCGTCTTGCCCGACCCGGTCTCGCCGGCGACGATCACCACCTGGTGGTCGCGGATGGCCGCGGCGATCTCGTCGCGACGGGCACTGATCGGCAGCTCTTCGGGGTAGGTGATGGCCGGCACGGCCGAGCGCCGACGCTCGACTCGCCGTTCGGCCGCCGCCACCTCCGCGGTGATCTCGTTCACGGCGGCGGCTCGCGCGGCGGCGTCGCGGACCTTGCGCAAGCCGTCGAGTCGCCGAGCGAGGCGCCGTTCGTCCCGGAGCAAGAGCTCGGGCAGGCGAGCACGCAGGTCGGTGAGTGGGGAGGTGGACATACCGGCGTCCAGCTTACGGCGCGGACGGTCGTCGGTTCATCCGCATTTCGCGCAGCTGGTCGTACGACTCCAGGCTTATGCGCCGGTCGGATTCCTGGCCGGCAGACGGATGCCGGGCCGTCCGGTGCCTCCGTAGCGTGCTGAACATGATCGAGATCTCGGGACTGACCAAGCGATACGGCGACAAGGTGGCCGTCGACGACCTGTCTTTCACCGTCCGGCCCGGCCAGGTGACCGGGTTTCTCGGGCCGAACGGAGCGGGCAAGTCCACGACGATGCGCCTGATCGTCGGGCTGGACCGGCCGACGGCCGGCTCCGCGCACGTCGACGGGGTGCGCTACGACGAGCACCCTGCACCGCTGTGTGCGGTGGGAGCGCTACTGGAGGCCGGATCCGTGCACAACGGCCGCAGCGCCTACCACCACGTGCTCGCGCTCGCCCAGACTCACGGCATTCCGGCCGCGCGCGTCGACGATGTGCTCGCGATGGTGGGCCTCGACTCCGCCGCCCGCCGCCGTGCCGGGGGGTTCTCGCTGGGCATGGGCCAGCGCCTGGGCATCGCCGCAGCCCTCGTCGCCGACCCGGCGGTGGTGATCCTGGACGAGCCGGTGAACGGGCTCGATCCCGACGGCGTGTTGTGGATGCGCACCCTGCTCAAGCAGCTGGCCGCGCAGGGACGCACCGTGCTGGTCTCCAGCCATTTGATGAGCGAGATGGCTATGACTGCTGAGCACCTGGTGATCATCGGCCGCGGCCGACTGATCGCGGACACGACGGTCGAAGAGTTGATCTCCGAAGCGGGTGTGGGTGACGTGATCGTGCGTTCGCCGGACGCCACCGACCTGCACGACCATCTCGTGCGCGTCGGCGCCGCTGTCACCAGCGAGCATCCCGGTCTGCTGCGCGTCTCGGGATTCTCAGCCGATCAGATCGGTGACCTCGCGTGCCGGCAGGGATTGGCGGTGCATGAGCTGACACCTCAGCGGGCGACGCTCGAACAGGCCTACATGGAACTCACGCAGGAATCGGTGGAATTCCAGAATGCGAGTGCGGCATGAACACATCGCGTCAGATTGAATACCGGGTCACGCTGGCGCGGGTGACCCGGGCGGAATGGACCAAGTTGCGTTCGCTGCGCTCCACTTGGTGGCTCCTGGGGGTCGTGGCCGCGATCAGCATCGGCATCGGCGGCGTGGTCGGTTGGGCTTACGAGCAGCAGATCGTCGACGGCGAGGTGATCGCCACACCTGCGGAGACGGTGGGCCGCACGTTCATCGTCCTGGAGTTGCTCGGCCTGGTGATCGGTGTGCTCGGCGCGCTGCAGATGTCCGCGGAATACAGGTCGGGTTCGATTCGCGCATCGCTCGCGGCGGTGCCGCGACGGCTGCTGTTGCTGGGGGCCAAAGCGCTGGCGTTCACCGCCCTCACCCTGCCGGTGATGGTGGCGGTGTGCTTCGTGACGTACCTGACCACCGTCGCGTTCGCCCCGAGCGCTGCAACGACGTTGAGCGATCCGGGCGTGGCGCGCGCTGTCCTCGCCGCGGGCACGTACCCGGTGGGTTTGGGCCTGCTGGGCTTGGCCTTCGGGACGTTGATCCGGCACACTGCCGGCGCCATCACCGCATTCGTCGGTCTGCTGTTGATCGCGCCGGCGATGATGATGGCCTTGCCCAACGCTGTCCAGGACCACCTCGCGCCGTACCAACCGGTCCTGGCCGGACAAGCGATGTTCATCCTGAACGCTGGCAACGCGGAGTTCGAGGTGCTCTCACCGAGCGTCGGGGCTCTGACGCTCGCCGGATGGGTCGTCGTCGTCCTCGGCGCGGCAGCCGCGGTACTGCACCGCAGGGACGCCTGAGCAAGGGGTCCGTACGCTGAGGGTCATGCGGAGCATCCGGGACGCCGCCACGCGGCATCCGCAGGCGGCCGACGCGGTGCTCTCAGCGGTTCTGGCCGGAGCATTCGTCCTGATTACCGGGACAGCCGAAGGCACGACCGACACCGACTGGCTGTTCTACGTGGCCATGCACGTACCGCTGGTATGGCGGCGCCGGGCTCCGTTGGCCGTGTTCGCCGCGGTGCTGGGGCTGGGCCTGATCTGTACTGCCGTAGACGCCACCGGCCCGTTTCTGGCCGCAGTGCCCATGGTCGCCGCCTACACGGTCGCGCGGCATCGATCGCGGGTGACCGCCTGGTGGGCGCTGAGTGTTCTCACCGTTCCGCTGACCGTGACCTGGCTGTGGGGCGGCGGCGAGTGGTGGGACGTGGTGGCGCTGATCGCGCTGTTCGCCGCATCCATCCTGCTCGGCACCTACCTGCAGACCCGCAGGGCCTACCTGGCCGAACTGGTCGACCGGGCGGTCCGGCTGGAGCGAGAACGCGACCAGCAGGCACGCCTGGCCGTGGCGGCCGAGCGAACCCGGATCGCCCGCGAGATGCATGACATCGTCGCGCACAACCTGGCGGTCATGGTCGCCCTGGCCGATGGCGCGGCGGCGACGACGCCGGTAGCTCCGGACGATGCTGTGGACATGATGGAGAAGGCTTCGGCGACCGGTCGCGAGGCGCTGAGCGAGATCCGGCGCCTGGTCGGGCTACTGCGTGATGGTGGCACCGTGATGGACGGCGCTGCGCCGGCGCGCTCCGGTCCGGCTCCCCAGCCGGGATTCGACGACGTCGCCGAATTGGTGAAGCAGGTGCGCGCCACCGGGTTGGCGGTCACCATGACCTGTGACGGCGAGCCAGGTGCCTGGGGGCCGGGTGCCGGGCTCACCACCTATCGCATCGTCCAGGAGGCGCTGACCAACACGATGAAGCACGCAGGCACGCACGCCCGCGCCGAGGTCCGGCTGCGCTTCACCTCGACCGGCTTGGATCTGGAGGTGCTCGACGACGGTGGAACCGCTGCGACTCGACCACACCAACCGCGTGGGTTCGACGGCCACGGTCTGGCCGGCATGAGTGAACGCGCCGGCTCGTACGGCGGACACGTCGAGGCCGGTCCGATCGGCGACTCGAACTGGCGCGTGCGTGCGCACCTGCCCTTCGGTGAACACGTGGCGTCATGAGTATCCGCGTCTTGCTGGTGGACGACCAGTCCCTACTGCGTCTCGGTTTCCGCGCCCTGCTCGACCGCCAGCCGGATCTCGAGGTCGTCGGCGAGGCAGCGGACGGTGCCGAGGCCGTCACGATGGTCCAGGCGCTGCAACCGGACGTCGCGCTCATGGACGTCCGGATGCCGACGATGGATGGGATCGAGGCGACGCGGCGGATCGTCGAATCGGGCTCGCCGGTGCGGGTGCTGGTCTTGACGACATTCGACCTCGACGAGTACGTCTACGCCGCGCTGCGCGCCGGGGCCAGCGGGTTCCTGCTCAAGGATGCGACGCCGGCGGACCTGCTCGCCGGAGTTCGTATCGTCGCGTCCGGAGAAGCCGCGGTGTCCCCCGGCATCACCCGGCGGCTGATCGAGGCGTTCGCGCAGCATCTGCCGGCCGGGAGCGAACCGCCGGTCCAGGGCGAGCGGCTCGGCCTGCTCACCGAGCGAGAACGAGACGTGCTCGTCGAACTGGCTCGGGGCCGAGCCAACAGCGAGATCGCCGCTTCCCTGTTCATCTCGGAGGCGACGGTCAAGGTGCACGTGGGGCGCATTCTCGCCAAGCTCGGTCTGCGCGACCGTGTTCAGGTGGTGGTCTTCGCCTATGAGAACGGCATCGTCCGCCCGGGTGGCAGCTGAGCGTCAGGTGCGACAATCGCGCCATGCCCGCTACGCCCGCCAACCTCGTCGTCCAACCCCTCGACCGTCGACCGGACCTCGCCGAGAACCTCTCCAAGCTGCCCGAGCTGTGGCCGGAGTTCGTCCAGCAGGACCCGATCTCGAACTTCTACTACGTCACCGCCGTGCGCGACTTCCCCGAGCACGTCCTGGTCGGCTACGACGAGGACGACCCCGAGGTGCCGGTGGCGCGCGCCTACACGGTGCCGTTCCAGTTCGGTGGCGAAGGGCGCACGGTCCTGCCATCGGACGGCTGGGACGCCGTCATTCGCTGGGGAGCGCTGGACCGCAGCCTGGGGCGGACGCCCAACCTGGTGTCGGCGTTGGAGATCTCCATCCGCCCGGACCGCCGGGGCGGCGGGCTGGCCGCGGTCCTGCTGGCGGCGATGCGCGGCAACGTGCGCCGGCTCGGCTTCGACACGCTCGTCGCGCCGGTACGCCCTACCGGCAAACCGGCCGAGCCGACGACGCCGATGCACGAGTATGCCCGGCGGACCCGCCCGGACGGCCTGCCGGTCGATCCGTGGCTGCGCGTGCACGTGCGTGCCGGCGGCGAGATCGTCGGCGTGTGCCCCCGGGCGATGGTCATCGCCGGAACGCTGGCCGAGTGGCGAGCGTGGACCGGCCTGGCGTTCGACGAGACCGGCGTCGTGGAGGTCCCGGACGCGCTGGTCCCGGTGCACTGCAGCGTGGAGCACGACTACGCCGTCTACGTCGAACCCGGGGTCTGGGTGCGTCACGACCTGAGCAGTTGACGGCTCGTCGCCAGCCTCAGATGGTGCCCGGATCGACGTCGTTCTCCACCGGCCGGGGACCGAGGGGAAACGGCGTCACATGCGCCTCGGCGAGAGCGTCGCGCGAGGTGTACCAGGTCACGTTGATCTGGCTCACCTGGCTTTGCAGCGGCTGGATCAGCAGGTACTCCTCGACGTAGCCGGGCGGGAACTCGTCGATGCTCAGCGAGCCTTCGTGCACGCTCAGTTCGCCGGTGTCGACACGGACGTCGTACGCCGGACTGTGGCCGTCGTTGCGCAGGGCATACCGGTGCGGGCTGAGCTGCTCGAACGTGAAGTGCGGCTGCTTGCTCCGGCCCCGAGACCGCGATCGTCTGGACGACCGCGTACCCGACCGGTGAACGGTGGTGTCGGCGGTGGCACCGAGCAGCGTGCGAACCGCCCTCGCCGCCCACAGTGCGACCAGCAGAGCCACGATCGACACGATCAGCGCGATGAGCTCCATCTGGGGAAATCTACCGTCCGGAATCCACCGGTTTGCGGCGCCATCCCGGGCGGGGATCGTCGTTCGAAGGGGGTGACATCGTGGTCAACACTTGCCATCGTTGTCACCCCTCGCGAACGACGGACCCAGGCATCCATCGATGTGGGTGAACTGGTGCGGGAGGGGGGACTTGAACCCCCACGTCCGAAGACACCAGGACCTAAACCTGGCGCGTCTACCTGATTCCGCCACTCCCGCGCAGAGGTCATCGTAGGGCACACCCTGGCAGCAGCCGAAAGGCTTTGGCAGTCCGGCGATGAGTTCCTCAGGCTAGTTCCTCATGCCTCCGAGTAGTCCATGGCGGTCGGGCGCATTCGGTCGCCGACGACCGTGGCCGAGCCGTCGGTGTCGACGGCCAGCACGAAGCTGACGCTCTGGGTGATCGACGAGTTGACGATCTCCGCACCGCCCGGCACGATGCCGAGCCCTTCCGGGCCGACGACCACGGAGTAGCCCGGATTGGCGCCCATGGTCTGGGTGCATTCGATCGCCGCCAGAGTCATGGCACCGAACTCGGTGGCCAGCCAGTGCACCTGGTCTGGGTCCCGCAGCTGGCATTGCCGGTCGTGGCTGCCGAACTCGGGCGGGGCGTCGTCGAGTTGCAGGCCGTGCTCCGGCAGTCGGCTCACGCCGCCGGCGTAACTGAGGTCGACGTCGTCGGGCTCCTGACCTGTCTCGGCGAACGCCGTCAGCTCGTCGAGGACGGCGTCGCCGCGTTCGGCGATCTCGTCGTCGGCGACGACGGCTGATCCGTCCCGGCTGACCGGTTGCGGCATCGCGACGTCCTGCTCGGGATGGACCGCCAGGTGGGCCAGCCAAGGTGAGGCGGCGTCGGCACGGGTGAGCAGGTACCAGGAGCCGGCTTGGTCACCGTCGGGTTCCGTGGCGACGAACGACCACAGCGGGTACTCGCCCAGGCGGGGCGCGGCCACCGCCGAGGCGGCGATGGTGAACGACACGAACGGCTCGGCGCCGCGTACCTCCTGCTCCTCGTAGGCGAAACGGGTCGTCTCGAGCAGGGCGCCGGCCTCGACGGTGGCAATCAGCTCGTCGTCGCGGGTGGCGTTGGCGGCGTTGTTCGTCTCGGTGTAATGCGCGAAGAAGTCATCGGCAGCGGCCGGCGTGATGGCCTCGACGGTGGTGGGCCGCTCGGACTCGGCCACTGGCTGCGGGAGTTGGGCGCATCCCGTGACCAGCGCGCTCATGCCGCCGAACCCCGCGATCAGGCGGACCCGGGCCGTCGGGCGCGGCGGGCCGGGAGGCGTTGAATCCGGAGACGGCGGTGGCGGGGCCCCATGGCGCCCAGGCAAGGGGATGACCCGGCCGGTCTCCTCACCGTCTCCGGCCTCGTCGGCGGATGGCTCGTCGTCGGCGGATGGCTCTTCGTCAACGACCGCGTCGGCGGGCGGCGGGACGGCGGTGAGCCGCGCCCGTCGACGTCGTCTGCGCGCCGAGCGGATCAACCAGAACGCGCCGACCAACGAAGCCAGCCCGACCACCCCGACGACGACCGCGACGACGAAGGCGCCGCCGACTTCGGCCCCGGCGGCGACGTCGACGGCGAGCGGAGCGCCGGGCTCGGCGTGCATGACGACGATCCGGAGTGGCTGCTCGGTCAGCTCAACACTGATCGACTGCTCACCCGAGCCGGTCGACGACCCCTGCCACCAGCCGAGCCCCTCGGGTGGGGCGTCCGGTACGGGTTTGGGGCCGTCTTCAGTCGCCGAGGTGACCTCGCCGCCGAGACCGACCTCGGTGATCGTCTCGTGAGCCACGTCGGCCAGGTAGGAGTCGACGTGTACCGGGTGCGCCGCGCCGACGAAGACGTCGGCCTCGCCGGCATCGGCGCTGACGTGGAGGGTCGGCCCAGCCACGCCGAGCACCGACGGCGTCGTCGCCAGGACCGCCGCCTCGGTGTCGAAGTGCGCGTCGACGATCTCGACGGTGTCGTCAGGACCGATGTAGATGGCGCCGACCACACCGGCAGCGAACAACGGCAAGCCGAGGATGGCGAGCACGATCCCGATGGCGGTTCGCATGCAGATCCTCGACGAATCGGAGCTGCGGCGTGCACGGTACGCCGCGGACGGTCGGGCGCCACGGTACCTCCGCCGACCACGAGCCGCAGAGGCAGGCCTAGCTGGAACGCGTCGAATTCGTGACTCTGATGTATTGCCCGGCAGGGTCGAAGACCCGGAAGTCCGTCAGCCCCCACGGCCGGATCTGCAGCGGGTCGGCGATCGGCCAGCCACTGGCGAGAACGCGGTCGTACTCGGCCTGGATGTCACCGACCCGCAACACGATCTCACTGCCGTCCGGAGGTCTGCGCGGGCTGGGGTCTGCTTCGTCATGCTGACAACAGCCGACGCGGTTGTCGTCCCGACGGACGACGACGTAGTTCGACGACGCGTCCGCCTCGGGCGCCTGGAAGCCCAGGACACTGACGTAGAAGTCGACGAGGGTGCGGATGTTCTGGTGGAACACCTCGTAGGACATGTGCACGGCGCGATCCTCTCAACCGACGGCGACCAGTGACGCGGCACATGTTCGTGCCTACGGCAGTTGCCACGGGCGGTGTCAGGCTTGCCTGCACCGCCCGTGGCGATCGTCCGCACCGACTCACTCAGTCCGGTGCGGAGTCCAGGCCGAGGTCGCGCCGCAACTTGGCGACGTGACCGGTGGCCTTGACGTTGTACATCGCCTTGACGATCTTGCCGTCGGGATCGATGACGAACGTGGAGCGCAGCACGCCGGTGACGGTCTTGCCGTAGAGCTTCTTCTCGCCGTACGCGCCGTAGGCCTTCAACACACCGAGGTCCGGGTCGGACAGCAGCGGGAACGTCAAGGAGTCGTTCTCGCGGAACTCGGCGAGCTTGGCCGGGGCGTCGGGGGAGATACCCAGCACGGTGTAGCCGGAGGTCTGCAGCGACGCGAGGTTGTCGCGGAAGTCGCAGGCTTGCGTGGTGCAGCCGGGCGTCATGGCGGCAGGGTAGAAGTAGACGATGACGTGCTGTCCCCGCAACGACGACAGGGAGACGGGCGAGCCGTCGGCGTCGGGCAGGGTGAACTCGGGCGCGGGATCGCCAGGTGTCAATCGAATGTCGGTCACACCGGACACCGTAGTCAACCGGGCGGCAACGCCGACACACCTCGCCGATCAACCCGCGCGAACAGCCCTGGCCTGGGTACCGTAGGTCACACAGGTCCGACCAGGAGGTGCCGGTGAACTCCACCGATTCCGCGTTGCCGTCGTCGCGGCAGCAGGTGCCCATGTCGCCGGAGATCCAGGAAGAGATCGACCGGCGCGGGCGCTCGGTGGCGCAGCTTCAGCGGGACATCGCCGCGCGGACCGAGCGGTTGTCGGCCAACATCGACGAGCTGGTGTCGCGCGTGTCGCCGCAGCGACTGGCCAAGGACGGCGCGGCGGGCCTGAAAGCGAGCATCCTCACTGATCAGGGCCGCCCGCGGCCCGAGCTCATCGGGGCTCTCGCGGGTGCAGCGCTGGCGGTCGGATTCCTGCTCTGGAGGGCGCGGCGCAACTAATCCGGGCGATGGCACGTAATCTCTACTGGTGTGAGTGCCGACAACCCCGACAAGCTCCCTATCCGGATGCTGCACGACCGCGTCCTCGTCGCTCGGGACGAGGATGAGGGCGAGCGCAAGTCGTCGTCCGGAATCGTCATCCCCGCGACGGCCGCCATGGGCCGGCGCCTGGCGTGGGCCCGGGTGGTGGGTTTGGGCGCCAACGTGCGCACCGTCGAGGTGGGTGATCGGGTGCTGTTCGATCCCGAGGACAAGGCCGAGGTCGAGGTTCGCGGCGAGACGTACACCTTGCTGCGCGAACGCGACCTGCACGCCGTGGCCTCCGAGCGACTCTCCGACGGCCAGACCGGGCTGTATCTCTGAGCTGATTCCCGCAGCCCCGGCCGGACGACATCTACCATCGATGGCGTGCCAGGTGAGCCCGAGGAACCACGCCGGTCACGCCGCAGCGAGGACGCCCTCGAGACCCTCGCCCAGCGCTCGCGCGACAGTCTGCGCACGCGGCTGCACCGGGTCCGCCTGACCGCTCTGCCGATCGTCCAATCCGCGCTGGGCGCGGCGATCGCGTGGTGGGTGGCCACGGTTCCGCCGATCGAGCACGAGCAGCCGTTCTTCGCGCCGATCGCGGCGCTGATCGCGCTCGGGGGCGGCCTGGGGCAACGCATCCCTCGCGTGCTGGAACTCGTGGGCGGCGTCGCGCTGGGCGTGCTCATCGGCGACCTGCTCATCGCGTGGATCGGTACCGGCCTGCTCCAGATCGCCGCCGTGGTCGCGCTGGCGATGGTCGTGGCCGTGTTCGTGGGCAGCGGCGCGGTGATCGTCACCCAGGCGGGTGCGTCGGCGATCCTGGTCGCCACGCTCGTGCCGCCCGGCTCCGATGAGCTGGTGAACCTCGACCGGTTCGTCGACGCCCTGGTCGGCGGCATGGTCGGCCTCGTGATCAGCGTGCTGCTGCTGCCGCTGAACCCGGTGTCCGCGGCGCGCAGGCAGATCGACCCGCTGCTCGTCGCGCTGGCCGAGGTCATGGAGGACGCGGCCGGCGCCTTGGCCGACCGGGACCGGCAGGCGGCCAGCCGGAGCCTGGCACGAGCGCGGGCCACCCAGTCCGCCGTCGACGACATGCACGCCGCGCTCGAGGGCGCCACCGAGACCGCGCTGATCGCGCCGGTGCGCTGGCGCAAGCGGGGCCACCTCGCCGGCTACCTGGAAACGGCGGTTCCACTCGACCACTTGAGCCGCAACGTACGGGTGTTGTGCCGCCACGCGATCGGTGTCATCCGTCGCAACGAGCCGGTTCCGGCCGCGTTGCCGCAGTCGCTTCGGGCGCTGGCCGGCGCGTTGCGCCTGCTTCGTCTCGACCTCGACAAGGGCGACGAGCCCATCGAGAGCCGCAACTCGGCGGTGGCGGCGGCGCAGATGGCCACCGAGGCGCTGGAACACACCGGTGGGTTCGGCGGCCAGATCGTCATCGCCCAGGTGCGCTCGCTCGCCGTGGACGTGTTGCACGCGACCGGGCTGGACCGTGAGACGGCCCAGAACCTGCTGCCCGCCCTGCCCGAGGGGCCGGTCAGCTACGGCTGAGCGATCAGCGCTGCGGCAGCTGGAACCCGGCGTCGAGCAACGGCTCGAGCAAGTCGCCGTGGTCGTCGATCCGGCCGAGGACGTCGTCGAAGTCGAACCGCAGCGGCAGCTGTGTGCGCGCCCGTGAGCGCGCGGCGCGCTCGACCTCGTCCCACGTCACCGGCGTGGACACCGACGGCGTGGCGCGGCCGCGGGTGGAGTACGGCGCGATGGTGGTCTTGGCGGCGTTGTTCTGGCTCCAGTCGATGAAGATCTTGCCGCGCCGTTCGCGTCGCTCCATGCGCGACAAGATGAGCTTCGGGTGATCGCGTTCGAGCTGTTCGGCGAGGTCGTGGGCATATTGGCTGACGGCGTCGTCGTCGGCGCTGCCGTCGAGCGGAACGTACATCTGCATGCCTTTCGACCCGCTCGTCTTCGGGTACGACGGCAGACCGGCGTCGTCGAGAACCTCGGCCAGCAACAGCGCCACCTGACAGCATTCGATGATCGTGGCGGGCTCGCCGGGGTCGAGGTCGACCACCAGGCGGTTCGGGTTGGTGGCGACGTCGTCCTGGACCGTCCACTGGGGGACATGGATCTCGAGTACGGCGAGGTTGGCCAGCCACACCAAGGTGGCCAACTCGTCGGCCATGACGTAGCGCACGGTCTCGCGATTCTTGGTGCTGCCCGGCGAGGGAAGTTCGACGGTGCGCACCCACGACGGCGTTCCGCGCGGAGCGTTCTTCTCGAAGAAGCTGTCGGCCTCGACGCCGTCGGGCCAGCGTTTGCGGGTGACCGGGCGGTCGGCCAAGTGCGGCAGAAGCACCGGCGCGATCCGGCTGTAGTAGTCGATGACCTCGCCCTTCGTGGTGCCCGTCTCCGGGTAGAGGACCTTGTCGAGGTTGCTCAACGCCAGGGTGCGGCCCTCGACTCTGACGGAGACCTTGCGCGATGCCATGTCCGAAGTCTGTCGTGTCCGTGCCGCTGCATCCAGCGCGGACGGGGATGTGTCCGCGAGCGGTTTGCCCGCGCGCGTACCGGGAACAGGCCTGTCGAGACGAACTTTCGCGCCTTGGAGGCATCGTGAGCGAGCCGGATTTCATCGACCAGGAGCTCGAGCCGGAGGAATGGGACGGCCGGCGCGATCCCGGTGCCGGTGTCGACGCCGAGGGCCTCCCGGAGGCTGCGGACGACTCGACGCCGGGCACCGGCGAGGTACCCGAGCCCGAGATCCCGGCGACACCGAACGAGGCGCCGGTGGCCGCCGAGAGCTACGGCACGACGGTCTGGGAGCAACAGCATCCACAGGGGATCGAAGCACGCCTCGCCGAAGAGGTTCCCGAGGACGACGTCGAGACGGACCGACTCGACCGGCAGGCGCCGGAGAACGCCGCGCTACGGGTGGACGAGGGGGAGCCGGATCCGGAGGCTGAGATCTAGGACGACCCGAGCAGCCCGCCGCTTTGGGACGGGTCGCTTTCTGGTGTGGACGTGGTCGCCGACGGCGAGGACGTCGAGGCGGACGACGTCGGTGTGTGGGTCGACGTCGGTGTGGGGGTCGAGGTCGGTGCCGGCGTCTCGGTCCCCTCGACATCGCTCGGTGCGCCCCGCAGCAGGCACAGCGCGAGCTCCAGCGGCGACAGATCGAGTTCGAGGCATATGCCGTCGGAGTCGTCCTCCGGCGACTCGGTCGGATCGGGCGTCGGCGTCGCGGTGGGGCGCGGGCTGGACGGGGTGCGCTCCTTCGGGTCGGGGTAGCTGGTCGGAAGGTCGTTGGGGGTGTCCGGGTCGGTCGCCGGCGTCGACGGCGAGGTACCGGCGTCGCTGCCCGGTGCGTCCCCGTCCGGCGCGTCGTCGCGGTCGGTGGTGCCGTCGTCATCGGGCGGGCTCGAGGAGTCATCGGTGCCGGAATCGGTGTCGGCATCGTCCTCGGCTGACGGGTCGGTGTCGCGACCGGTCTCGCCGGAGGTTCCCGGGGCGTCGGCGCTCGAGCCGCCGCCTGCGCCGGCGGAATCGGTGTCGTGATCTGATGGGTCGGAGTCAGACGCGTCATCGTCGAGCGAGTCCGCCGGGACGCGGTCGTCTCCGCCGTCGGCGTCGGACTCGTCGGTCGGCGAGACCAGCGGCGTGGCACCGGGCGAACCCGCGACGATCTGCTCCGGCGTCGTGATGTCGGTGATACCCAGTGCGTGATCGAGGCTGGGGACGAGGACGTTGCCGAGGGTGACGCCGGCGGTGCCGGCCAACGCGCACACGACGATGCCCGGGTAGCGGCGCAACTTGGACAGGAACCAGCTGCCGTGCCGGCGTGCGGCATCGGCGGACCGCGGACGGGCGCCGGCTCGAGTGCCGCGCCACCGCCCGGGCGAGTTTCCTTGCCTATTCGTGCTGATTGGACCGAGATCCCTTCTGGTTCCCGGGGGAGATCTGGCGAATTTCGGGCGAAGCCGCTACAGACCGCCCCCCGCGGTGCGCACGATACTCAGAGCGGTTGAGCAGGCAAAAGCGCTTTCGATGAAATCCCAGGTAAGAAGCTTGCCAGTGGGCGGTGTCGCGGGGGCCACGTGAACGCCAGAGGGCCAGAAGTGACTCCGTGTCCGGCCAGCGAAAGGGTGCCTGCGCGGAGGGCGAACCCGCTACCGCGCGCACCAGTCGGACCGCATGCACCACCGTGAACTCGACCGGAGGTGGGACGTACTCCACGTAGGGTGTGGTGCGCCATCAGGGACTCGAACCCCGAACCCGCTGATTAAGAGTCAGCTGCTCTGCCAATTGAGCTAATGGCGCAACGACGCTGAAGATTACCACTCGCGCGAGGTGAAGCTGAAATCGAGCGCGGACCAGTGGCGACCCGCCGCTGGCGGCGACTCACGGCGGAGGGCATCGCGCTCTCGCCGGCCGCGCTCAGCCCTTCACGCTGCCCGCGGTCAGCCCCGCAACGATACGGCGCTGGAACAGTAGCGCTACCACCACCATCGGGATCACGACGACTACGCAGGCCGCCGTGATGGTGCCGATTGGCCGCTGGAACTCCACCTGGCCGGTGAACGCGGCGATCGCCACCGGAACCGTCTGCGCGATCTCCGGGTTCCGGGGGGCGAACGTGCTGGCTAGCAGGAACTCGTTCCAGGCGGCGACGAAGATGATGATTCCGGCAGCGAACACGCCGGGCGCGGCGAGCGGGAACACCACCTTGTAGAACGCCTGGAACGGGGTTGCGCCATCCACCTTCGCCGCCTCTTCCAGCTCCTTCGGGATCGCCGCGTAGAACGTCGTGAGGATGAAGATGGTCAGTGGCAACTCAAAGGCCGTGTAGGGCAGATACAGGCCTTCCCACTTGTTCAGCAGGCCGATCGAGCGCCACACCTCGTACAGCGGCGGGACCAGCGCCACCGGGGGAAACAGCGAGACCGCGAGCACACCGGTCAGTAGGATCAGGCGCCGCTTCAACGGCAGCCTTGCCAGCGCATACGCCGCCAGCGAGCCGACGGTGATGCAGATCAGCGTGGTCATCGTCGCGACCGCCAGCGAGTTGCGCAGATTGAGGTGGAAGTCCTGCTCGAACACGTTGCGGTAGTTGGCCAGCCCGAATGGCCCTTGGAAGAGGTCGGGGCTGTTCAGGGCCCGGTCGCCGAGCTTGAGGCTGGTCATGACCAGCCACAGGAAAGGAAACAGGCACCAGGACAAGATCACCAGCAGTGTTGCGGCCTTCACCCACAGACGTCGGCGACCGACGGGCCGGGGCACGGGCACGGACGCCTTCCTGGTCATGGTGGTGGTCGTGTCGCTCATCGGGCCCCCTCGGTCCGGCCGATCGCGATGTCGCGGCCCAGCGCCCGGACGAATACCAGCCCGATGCCCAGGATCAGGATGAACGTCAGCGTCGACAGCGCCGAGCCGTAGCCGGGGTCAGGTGTGCGGACAACGTACTGCTGCACCAGCACCGACAACGACTCGGTGTCGAACGCGCCGCCGGTCATCACCGCGACGAGGTCGTACACCCGTAGCGCGTCGACGGTGCGGAAGAGCAACGCGACGAGGATCGCCGGTCTCAGCAGCGGCAACGTGATGTACCACAGGCGCTGCCATCGCCCCGCGCCGTCGACCATGGCGCTCTCGGTGATCTCGACGGGAATCGTCTGTAACCCGGCGAGCAGGAGCAGCGCCACGAACGGTGCCGTCTTCCACACGTCGGCGAAGACGATCGCGAACGTCGCCCACCCCGGCTGCCCCAGCCAGTTGAAGTCGCCCAGGCCGAACACGCTGTTGATGAACCCGGGCGTCACGTTGAACATGAAGAACCACATCTGCGCCGCGATCACCGTCGGGATCACCCAGGGAATGAGAATGGCCGCGCGCGTGATGCCGCGGCCACGGAAGGTCTGGTTCATCAACAGCGCGAACCCGAGGCCGATGACGAACTCGGCGGCCACCGACGTCACCGTGAACACGATCGTGAACCACAGCGCCGACCAGAACCGATCGTCGCTCAGTGCCGCGACGTAGTTGCCGAGCCCCGCGAATCCCTGGCGCTCACGCCGGGTGTACTCGAACAGGCTGAGTACGACGGCATACAGCACCGGAAACAGCGCCACCAACGCCATCAGGATCAGCGACGGCGCGACGAACACCCGCGCCAGAGCGCGCTCGGACAGCCCCGAGCCGCGCCGCCGCGGTGGCGCGACGTCCGACCGCGTTTCGTCCGCCGTGGCCGGTCGCACCCGCGTCATCGGGTCCGCCTCATTCGACGGCGCCTTCGAGGGCGGAGCGCACCTGCTCGACCGCCTCTTGGATGTCGGTCTGCCCGTTGACCGCGGGGAACAACGCGCGTTGCATCTCGACACTGATCTCGTTCCACGACGGTGCTGGCGGTCGCGGCTTGGCGTCGGGCAGGATCTCACCGAGCAGGCTCATGACGGGATCGTCGGCCAGCTGATCGTAGACGGAGGCCATGGTCGGCGGTACTGAGCCCTCGGTGGCCAGCATCGACTGAGCCTCCTCGTTCGTCGCCGCCCAGGTGACGAAGTCTTTCGCAGCGTCGATGTTGTCTGAGAACGCGCTCACGGCGTTGTTGAACCCGCCGAGCGCGGAGATGGTGCCGTCACCATCGAAGGTCGGCAGCGGCGCGATGTCGAAGTTGCCGTTTGCCGGGCTGGCGGTGTCCTGCTCGATCAGCGAGTAGACGTACGGCCAGTTCCGCATGAACATGGCGTTGCCCTGTTGGAACTCGTTGCGCGCCTCTTCCTCCTGCGCGGTGTTGAAGCCTGGCGCATAACAGCCGTCGCTGATCGCGTCGGCCATGAACTGCGTCGCCCGTGCGGCGATGTCGGTGTCGAACAGCACCTCGCTCTGATCGTCGTTGAACAGTTCGCCGCCGGCGCTCCAGTAATACTCCAGCCAGTTGACGACGAAACCTTCGTACTGTGCGCCCTGGCCGATGAACCCGCCGATCTCGCCGCTGCCTTGCGTCGCCGTCTGACACAGCTGGTCCCAGGTGGTGGGCGGCGTGTCGACCAGGTCGCTGCGGTAGTAGAGCAGGCCGGCGTTGGTGTTGTACGGCGCCGCCCAAAGCTCACCACCCCAGGTGGCGGACTCGAAAGCTCCCGGGATGGAGGCTTCCTCGATCTCGTCGCGGACGTCCTCGAGGCTCTCCAGCCAGCCGTTCTCGGCGTACTCGCCGGTCCAGATGACGTCCATGCCGAGCACGTCGAAGCCGCTGCCCTCTGACTGCAGCTCCAACGCCTGCTGCTCGCGTTGCTGGTCCGCGGCCTCGGGGAGCAGCTCGATCCGGATGGGCGTCTCGGGATTCTCCTCGTTCCACAACTCGGCGACTTGTTGGTGGACCCCGCCGGGTTGCGCCTCCGCCCCGCCGATGGCCCAGACCAGCTCACCACCGGCGGTTTCGCCGCCACCGTCGTCACCAGCCGGCGTGCACGCAGCCACGATCAGGGCGGACGCGCCGCCGACCACTAGCCACCTCGTGCTCTTCCTCATGCTGAGGCCTCCTCCACCGTCATCACGCCCGATCTTGTTCCCCGCGTCGGGCCAAGCCGACATAGTCGATAACACCATTCTGAGCGACGCCGGCCAGTCGCGACAGGTGTCTGATCGGTTCGGGCGCTCCCGCCCGGGCGGCCCGGGCAGCGTGGGCGTCCGCCGAGGGTGTCGGTGCGTTGTGGCACTGTTGAACCATGGCCAACCAGCCCGAGCGGCGCGAGTACGACATCGACATCCCCACCGAAGTGGAGGCGGGAACCTACGCCGACTTCGCCTCCATCTGGCATACGGCTGATTCGTTCGTGCTCGACTTCGCGGTGCTCAAACGTCCGCCCAAGCCGACGGTGAACGATGACGGCAGTCGCGTGGTCAAGGTCCCTACCCGGGTGGTCACACGCGTGCGGGTGCCACCGAGTCAGGTGTTCGAGATCATGAAGGGGCTGGAGAAGCAGTTGTCCATGTGGGAGCGCAGTCACGGCGCTCGACGCAGGCCGCCGGCGGATTCCTGAGGCCCATCTGCTGCCATGGGCAACGTCATCCGCATCGTGGTGGGTGTCGCTGGACTGACGGCGGCGGCGTGGGCGGGCGGTCGGGCCTGGCGCAGGCGCCGCGCGGGTGCCGACGCGTCGTTCCGCCCAGCGTGGATCGTCTTGGTGGCCACGGCCGTCGTCATGGCCCTGACGGCGGTGCCGACGATCTGAGCTGTCACCGGATCGCCGCGTGGTCCTCCAGCCGCTGCAGCACCCGACTGGACACCGCGTTCATCGTCGCGATGTCGTCA
The DNA here is from genome assembly GCA_021793295.1 of Actinomycetes bacterium. Lineage (GTDB taxonomy): Bacteria > Actinomycetota > Actinomycetes > Jiangellales > Jiangellaceae > Haloactinopolyspora. The sequence goes on along the minus strand of JAJYTA010000007.1, from coordinate 5,462 downwards.
TCGGTCAAGATGTCGAAAAAGAGCCGGCGCACCGTCTCGACGTGCGCGGGTGCAGCCGACTCGATGGCTTTCCGTCCGGTCGGGGTGAGGGCGACGAAGGCGCCGCGTCCGTCCTCGGCGCACTCCTCGCGCGCGACGAGCCCGCGCCGGGCCATCCGAGCGATCTGGTGGGACAACCGGCTTTTCTCCCACTGCAGCGCATCGGCCAGGGCGGACACACGCAGCCTGCCGTTCTCGACATCGGTCAATCGCACCAGGACCTCGAAGTCCGGCAGCGACAGCTGAGAGTCCGATTGGAGCTGCCGTGCGAGCGCACTTTCGAGCACCCTGTTCATCCGCAGGTAGTTGCGCCACGCCCGTTGCTCGTCGGTGGTGAGCCATCGGGTCTTCGTCATGCTGACAGTCTACGAGATAGTTGACACGTCATCCAAATGCGCGTTAGTCTGTGACGTGTCAACTATACCGACGACATCAACGGAGGACTCAGGTATGACGACCGCAACAGACTTGCGCCAGCTGACCGGCAACTACACCCTCGACCCCGCGCACACGCGGATCGGGTTCGTCGCCCGGCACGCGATGGTCACCAAGGTTCGTGGTGGCTTCAACGACTTCGAAGGCGACCTGTATCTCGACGGTGAGGACCCGACGAAGTCCACGGCGTCGGTACGCATCAAGACCGCCAGCATCGACACGCGCAACGAGCAGCGTGACGAACACCTGCGCACCAACGACTTCCTGGACGTCGAGAAGTATCCGGAGATCACCTTCGTCTCCACCGGCGTCGAGCAGCTGGACGAGACGACCTACCGGCTCACCGGTGACCTGACCATCAAGGACGTCACCAAGCCGATCAGCATCGACTTCACCTATGAAGGCGTGGCGACCGACCCGTTCGGCAACGTCCGGGTGGGCTTCGAAGGCTCGGTCACGATCAACCGCAAGGACTTCAACGTCCAGTGGAACGCGCCGCTGGAGACCGGTGGTGTGCTCGTCAGCGAGAAGGTGACGCTCGAGTTCGAGGTGTCGGCCATCAAGTCGTCCTGACCGCGGTTCAGCCGTGAACACCCGGCAGGTGCCGACACGGACCGGCCCCAGCAACGAAGCTGGGGCCGGTCTTTGTCGTTGGCGGGCTAGGTTGGCTTGACCTTGACGCAACGTCAAGGTTTTTGATGGTGTCATGCGCATCGGAGAACTCGCCGCCCTCGCCGGGGTGACCACCCGCACCGTCCGGCACTACCACCGCATCGGCCTGCTGCCCGAACCCGCACGGCACGGCAACGGCTACCGCGACTACACGCTGCGCGACGCGGTGGAGCTCACCAGAATACGCAAGCTCACCGAACTCGGTCTGAGTCTGGACGAGGTCGCAGACGTTCTGGCCGACGACGCCGGAAAGGACCTCTACGAGGTTCTCAGCGAGCTCGACGCCGACCTGGCCCGCCAGGAGGCAGCCATCTGGCAGCAGCGGGTTCGATTGGCCGAACTGTTGAAGCAGGCGAAATGCGACGACGGATTACCGGTCGAGGGACCCGTCTCGCCAGAAGTCGCGGCGCTGTTCACCCAGATGGCGCAGGCGTCTGCGGAGCTGCCCGGCCCGGAGCCGGCGATGGCCGCCAAGGAGCGCGAGCTGTTCGCACTGCTGGACGGATCGACGTCAGCGAGCAACAAGGCGTGGCTGGCGAACATGCAGCGCGTCGTGGGCTCCGATCCGGCGTCGATGCGCCGGGTCTACGAGGTCTATGCCCAGATGGACGAGCTCGCCGATGCGAACGTGGACGATCTGCGTATCGACGACGTCGTTCAAGCCATCCTGGCGCTCATTCCCGAGGACGTCGCCGGGTCGATGATCGACGCGGACTTCGACATGGACGCCGCGGAGAGCGACCCGGACGGATTCGTTGCCGCCTTTCTCGCCGACTTCCCACCTGCACAGCGCGAGGTGGTCCGCCGGGTGATCCGTACGTTGCAGGAGCGGATCCGATGAGCCGGGGGAGCGCTGTGGTCGTGCGGGTGGTTCCGGTGTGGCTGCGCCGCCTCGTCCGCCACGAGTTCGCCCTGTGGGCCAGCCTGCTGCGCTGGATGGCAAGACGAGGCCCGCATGGCGTTCGGGCCGGCGACACCGCTGCCGGTTATGCCCGCGGCCAAGCGGTCATCATGTTCGGTTTCCTGTTCGCCTCGGTCGTCGAGACCGTGGTGCTGGCGCTGATCATCCCGTGGCCCCTGGTGCATCTGATCGCCTTGGGCCTCGGCCTGTGGGGCATCTGGTTCGTCCTGGCCCTCCACGCGTCGTGCGTGGTGCGTCCGCACGTCATCGAGGCCGACGGCTCGCTGCGGGTGCGGTACGGCGCGCTGATCGACATCCGGATCCCCGAAGAGCTGATCGCCACGGTGCGTCGCGAACGGCGCCATCCCGACGGCAGCTTGCTCACGGTGGACGATGGCGGCGCGGCCAATCTGGCGGTGTCGGGGGAGACGTCAGTGACCGTCGAGCTCACCGAGCCGGTCGCGATCGTGCGCCCGCTGGGTCGCGTCGAGCGCTGCCGAGTGGTGCGCTTCTACGCCGAAGACCCCCGGGCGGTCATGGCGGCGATCGCCGCCGCCGCGCCGCCGCCGGAGGAGCGTGCCAGTGCCTGAGGCCGGGGGAACCGCTCACACGATGAACGACAAGACGAACACGCCGACGGAGAGCGTGAGCATGCCGAGACAGTTGAGCCAGAACGCCCGCCCGAGAAACCGGGCCCGGACGTGCGCTGCTGCCGCGGCCAGGAAGTAGGCGATGACGCCCACGTTCGCTGCGACCGCGATCCCGTCGGCCCAGGCGCCAACGATCAGCCCCGCCGCTGCCAGCGACTTGATCACGATGAGCGTCCACCACCAATCCTCGGGGAAGTTCACGCCGTTGAGGCAGTCCCGGACGAAGCTCAGCGGCCGGATCGACACGGCCACGTCGGCGAGCAGGGCGGCTGCGAGGATCACCGGCAGCCACCAGTGGTTCGGCAGAAGCTCGATGAAGTCCATTCAGTCACCTCTCGGTTGTGTGGTGAACGACACGATCGATCGGAAGGTCTCCAGTGACTCGGATGCATCCGGTGTGCCGCTCGCGGCCCAGGCGAAGATCGCCCCGAGGTACGACATGTAGATCGTTCGGGCAGCCCTCGGTGTGTCTGCTTCGTTCATGCCGTCGGCGCGCAGGATCGTCTCGATGTCGCGTACCAACATCTCGCCCAGTCCATGGAAGACCGTGGAGCCGTGGTTGCCGCTCATGAGTACGGCCCCGTATTCGCGCGCGAGTTCGACGTCGGCGGCGAACACGTCGAGAAACGGTGAGATGAGCTCCACGACGTGGTCGACCACGTTGCCACCGGTGGGAGGCGGCGCGTTCGAGCTGGAGCGGCGGCGATGAACGTCGGCGATCGCGCGGTCGAACAGCGAGACCAGCAAGGCCCGCTTGTCGCCGATGGCCATGACCGAGCCGACACTCACGCCGGCCGCAGCGGCAATGTCTCTGACCGTCGTCGCCGTGAAGCCGCGCTCGCGGAAGAGCTGCTCGGCGGCTGTGGTGACCTTGTCATGCGTGATCTGCCGTAGCTCGGCTCTGGTGGTCATCAATCTGCCCCATCGAACGAACGCATTCAGTGAACGTGTTCATCGAACACGTTCATTCAGTTTGCACCAGCTGCGCGTACGGGGCAAGGCGCCGCCTCGGTCGCGTAGCCTGAGGGGCCAGTGGCCCGTGCGGGCGACCGGGCAGTCGCCACGTCGTGGGGAGACGGTGCAGGATGGGGACCGCCGACCGGGTGCGAACCGCGGTGCGGGGTTTGACGCCTGGCTACTTCGCCCTGGTGATGGCCTGCGGCATCGTATCGCTCGGGTTCCACCTGCAAGGGCACGTCGCCGTGTCGATGGGGCTTCTCGTCGTCGGCGTCGTCGCGTTCGCGGTGCTCCTCGTCCTCACGGCCTGGCGCGCGCTGGCCTACCGGGCCGAGCTCGTCGCCGACTTCATGCACCCCGGCCGGGCGTTCGGGTTCTTCACGTTCATCGCCGGTACAAACGTGCTGGGTACCCGCCTGGAGATGGAAGGACTGCACGCCGTCACCGCCGGCCTGCTCGCCGTCGGCGGATTGGCCTGGCTGGTGCTGGGGTACGTGATCCCGTGGACCGCCGTACTGGGCAACGACGAGCGCCCGGTCATCATCAACGCGAACGGCACGTGGTTCATCTGGGTGGTGGCCAGCCAGTCCGTGGCGGTCTCCGCGGCGTCGATCGAGCCGGTGTTCGACGCCGCCAGGGATCAACTGGCGGTCGTAGCGGTGGTTTCGTGGTCGGTCGGCATCATCCTCTACGCGGCCGCGGGGATCTTCGTCTCGGCCCGGCTGATGGTCTACGAGCTGCGTCCAGAGGATCTGAATCCGCCGTACTGGGTGGCCATGGGCGCCAGTGCCATCACGGTGGTCGCGGGTGCACGCATCATCGAGATGAGCGACGCGCCGATGGTGAATGCCACACGCGGGCTGGTCGGCGGGCTGTCGGTGACGTTCTGGGCCTTCGCGACCTGGCTCGTTCCGGTGTTGGTGGCCGCCGGATGGTGGCGCCATGTCCGGCGGCGGGTGCCGCTGACCTACGAGGCGACCTTGTGGAGCATCATCTTCCCGCTGGGGATGTACGCCGTGGCCGGCATCTACCTGGGCCGAGCGCGAGCCCTGCCGTTCGTCGAAACCATCGGCGCCGCAGCGTTGTGGGTAGCGCTCGCGGCGTGGTTGGTGACGTTCGCGGGCATGATCGTCCATCTGTTTCGTACGGTCGTGCGCTGAGGCCCGCCTCGCGGGCGGTGGAAAGCGGTGATCGTCAGGGCGCGGCGGCCAAACGCCTCGCGGCAGCGACGACGGAAGCCCGGCGGCGGGCGTGTTCGGCGTCGCTCTCGGCTGCGGTGATCATGCGAGCGACCTGTGGCACCGCCGACCACCAACCTGCCAGCGAGAGCACCAGGAACATCAGGTGGTCGGCGTCGATATCCGAGGTGACGTTGCCGTTGGCCTGACCATCGGCCATCGCCGTGACCTTGTATCCGTAATATTCCCGCCGCTCTGCCTCGTCCGGCACCTCGGTGCTGAACATGAGCCCTTCCCACCGCATGAGGCGGCCGAGTTCGGGGTGTTCGCGGTGGTAGTCGTAGACGCGGCCGGCATAGTCGCCCACGTCTTCGCTGGCGAACGACTTCACCGGCACGTCGCGGGCGACCTTCGCGAGTTCCTCGCGCAGCACCCGCGCGAACAACTCGTCCTTGCCGCCGAAGTAGGCATAGACGCGCTCTTTGTTCACTCCGGCAGCTTGTGCGATCCGCTCGATGGTGGTGCCGTCCCCGAAGCCGCCCTCGCCACCTCGCTGATCGGCACCGCTCTCGCCAGCCTGGTGTTCGTCACCGGAGTGGCGCTCGCGGTGCCCCTGATGATCACCCTGTT
>JAJYTA010000113.1 GCA_021793295.1 Actinomycetes bacterium | reverse complement strand
TGAACGGCAACGGCTGGCTGCCGGGTTCGGTGACGCGTGCGTCCCGCGAGGTCATCCGACGACGGTGATGGTGGCGGCACAGCACCTCATAGCCCACGGCCGCGTCGTCGACGGTGTCGCCGACCACCACCTGCTCGCCCTCGGTGACCATCACGCCGTCGACGGTACGAGCGTTGTGCGTCGCCCGCCGGCCACACCAGCACAACGCTTCGACCTGCAACGTCTCGATGCGGTCGGCGAGTTCGACCAGCCGCGCCGAGCCCGGGAACAGCCGAGTGCGGAAATCGGTGAGGATGCCGAAGGCGAACACCGGCACGTCGACCTCGTCGGCGATGCGGCCGAGGTCGTCCACCTGGTCCGGCGTGTAGAACTGTGCCTCGTCACCGATCACGTACTCGATCCGCGCCCCGGCGGCGAGCCGATCGACCACCAGAGCCCACAGGTCGGTGGTCGTGTCGACCTCGACGGCCTGTGCCGACAATCCGAGCCGGCTGGACACCGTCGCCTCGCCGCCGCGGTCGTGAGAGGCCAGCATCAGCCCGGACAGGCCGCGCCGGCGGTGGTTGTAATCCATCTGCAAGGCCAGCGTGGACTTGCCGCAGTCCATGGTCCCGGTGAAGAAATGCAGTTCCGCCACGGCTCACGCCTCACCCACGAGCAGCGGAACCAGCAGCTCGTCGTCGGTCATGGCGCCGTGCAGACCGCGCAGCTTGCCCTCGACCGGGAACACGCTGCGGCGTTCGACCGCACAGTCGCCATCGACGCTCACCACCACGTCACCGATCCGCTCGGTCACCCGGGCCTCAACCGCACCGAACCACCCCGCGGCCACGGCTTCGTCGCGGCTGAGCACCGTGGCGCGATCCTGCAGCACCGAGCGCCACGCCGCCACGACGTCATCGGCCGCGCCGTCGGTGGTGTACACGTGGCGGAATCGGGCCTCCCCCGCCACGAGTTCCACACCCTCGCGCAGCGCCGGAACGTCGTCGACGTCGATGCGGCGTTCCGCGTCGACGTCGACCATGCCGTGATCGCCGGTCACCAGCAACGTCGTACCGGCCGGCAGATGATCGAACAGCTGCTCGGCGAAACTGTCGGTCATGGTGAGCTGGTGCCGCCAGGCGGCGGAGCGGCAGCCGTGCTGGTGCCCGGTGTAGTCGAGGTCGCCGTCGTAGACGTAGACCAGGGCGCGCTTCCCCGCCCCGGCGGCTTCACACGCTGCGGCGACCCGCTGACCGTAGGTGTTGGCTGTCCGAAACGGACCGCGCAACCCGGCCTGAGTGAGCCCGGAGCCGCGGAACTTGCTCTCACCGAGCACGGTCGTGGCCACCCCCGCTCGTTCGGCGCGTTCGATCACGCTGGGGTGCGGCTGATAGGCATCGGGATCCAGCCGCGGCTCCCAGCGCAGCGCATTGAAGATGCGGCGCCTGTCGCCTGGTACCCGCGAGGTGTAGCCCACCACCCCGTGCCGCCCCGGCGGCAGTCCGGTACCGAGGCTGGTCAGGCTCACCGCGGTGGTCGTGGGAACGCCCACGGTGATGGCCCGCCCGGTCAGGGAGGACAGGAACGGCGCTTGAGCCGGGTGCGCCTGAAGCAGGTTCCAGCCCAGCGCGTCGACGAGCAGGACACAGTACCGCGAAGAGCTGGGCAGACCGAGGATGTTCTCCTCACCGGGCAGGCCCAAAGCCCCCAGGACCGACGGCAGGACGTCGCACAGCGCAGCCTCGCCGTACCGAGGAAGCGCCACCCGCGTCACCGCACATCGACGGTGGCCGCGGACAGCGCCCGAGCAAACGTCAGCAGATCTTGGACCCGGTTGGTTCCCTCACCGGCCTCGCTGACCCGCAAGGTGAAGTCGTCGGAGGTCAGCGCGCCGGTGTAGCCGTGGTCGGCTTCACATTCAGGGTCGCCGCAGGTGGCTGGTTCGATGTCGATGCGGCTCATGGCGCCCCATCCGACGGTGAGGACGACGTCGAGCGCCGGGGTCCCGGTCCGGTAGGCCGCCGGTGCGGTGACCGTGCGGCTCACCACGACGGAGGAGACCCGGTCCAGCGGCACCGCCTCGGTGGACGTGGTGGCGTACGGCACGTCGTGGGTGTCGTCGGAAGGGTATTCGTCGGTGTGCCCCACGACCAGGCGACTAGGCGTCAAGACGAGCACGCTGACGTGCCGCCGCAACTCGTCACGGTCGAAGTGCGGCTCGTGGTGGACGACGAACGCCGTCACTTCCTCGCCGGCCAGGGCCGTCTCGAGCGTGTCCGCGACGAGATCCGGGTAGTACCCGGCTTCCTGAATGGCCAGGCGAAGGCCCTCACGCGTACTTAGATCCGCCATGTCTCCATCCTTGCACGCTCGGGACTACGTCACTCACAGCAGCCGTCGTGTGTACCAGTCGGTCCTGCCCGGCGGTGGTGCCACTCGCCCGGAGGCGTTGACGACGGCCAGCCCGCACTCTGCCACCAATACCGGGTTGAGCTCCACACTCTGCACCGAAGGAACGTCATCCACCAGCCGCGACATGCGGTGAATGAGATCTTCGACCGCGGCCAGGTCCACGGCGATGCCGCCCTTGTAGCCCAACAGCAGCGCGGCGGCTTTGATCTCGCGGACCATCTCAGCACAGTCGCGGTCGGTCAAGGGCGGAATCCGGTACGACCGATCGCCCAGCAGTTCCGTCGCCACACCCGCCACGCCGAACGAGACGACCGGGCCGAACATCGGGTCCTCCCAAGCGCGAACCACCACCGGCACGCCTCCCGGGGCCATCGGTTGCACGACGAAGTCGGCCTCCGCCGGGTCGGCCAAGGTGGCCGACATCGTCGTCCAGGCGTCGCGCATCTCGTCAGCGGTGTCGATGTTGCGCCACACGTCGGCGAGGTCCGGACGGTGCCGCAAGTGCGCCGCCGTCGCCTTCAGCACCACCTCACCCTCGAGGTGCTGCAAGGCCGCCACCGCCTCGTCCAGCGTCCGGGCCGCGATCATCGGCAGCAGTTCGACGCCGTAGGTGGCCAACAGGGCGCGGAGCTGGTCGGGGTTCAGGTCGACGCCGTCGCTCGCGTCGGTGCCCAGCAGCTGCTCGACCGTGCGTTCGGCCGCCTGTGTGTCGCATCCGGTGATGGCCGGAACCGTGCCCCGGGGGCGGCGGCGCCATTCGGCATAGTCCGTGACGTGCCCGAGCGCGCGGGCGGCCTCCTCCGGCGACGGGTACGACGGCACCGAGCCGCGCCCGGGAACGCCCAGCTCGTCCAGCGCGCGCATGCTCTCGGGGATGCCGCGACCGCCCAGGAACGTCGTCACGATCGGTTTCGGTGAGCTGGCAGCCTCCTCGGCCAGCGCACGGGCGACCTCCTCCGGGCTCGACGCGTCCACGGCCGGCGCGAACACGACCATGATCGAGCTGACGTCCGGATCGGCCACATAGCCACGGATCGCGGCGCGGTAGTCGTCGGCCTCTGCCCCGGCGCCGAACCGGGTCGGTTCACCGCGTACCTCCAGGCCGGCGCTCACCGCGGCGTCGGCGGCGAGCAGGCACAACGCACCGGAGTTGCCCATGATGGCGACGGTGCGTCCCTCCGGAAGGGGCTGGTAGGCAAGGACCTGCGCGACGTCGAACATCTCCGAGATGGTGTCGACCCGGATGACGCCGGACTGCCGGAACATGGCATCCAGAGCCGCCTGCGGCGCCTCGATCGGGCGCACCGTGTGCCCGAGCGGCACCCCCTGGGTCGAGCGCCCGCTCTTGACCGCCACGATCGGCTTGGCCGCGGCGACCCGGCGCGATATCCGCGCGAACTTGCGCGGGTTGCCCAGCGACTCCAGGTACAGCAGGACGACCTCGGTCGCGGGATCGTCCTGCCAGTACTGCAGCAGGTCGTTGCCCGAGACGTCGGCCCGGTTACCGGCCGACACGAACGTCGACAACCCGATCCCCCGGTCGGCGCCGTCACTGAGAATCGCCGTGCCCAGCGCTCCGGACTGGGCGAAGAATCCCACCCGCCCCGGTGGCGGCAGGACACCGGCGAGCGTGGCGTTCAGCGAGAATCGCGCGTCGGTGTTGACGATGCCCAAGCAGTTCGGTCCGACGATACGCATCCCGTTGGCCCGAGCGGTGCGCACCAACGCCTGTTGCCGTTCGCGCCCGACGGCCTCACCGGTCTCGGCGAACCCCGCGGAGACGACGACCAGGCCGTGCACGCCCTTCGCCGCACAGTCGAGGACAACCTGTTCGACCGCATCGGCCGGCACCGCCACGATCGCGAGGTCGATCTCCTCCGGCACGTCGCGCACGCTGGCGTAGGCCGGCACTCCGGCGATCGCTCTGGCGTGCGGGTTCACCGCGTAGACCGGGCCGGTGAACCCCCCGGTCACGAGGTTGCGCACCAGGGCGCGCCCGACCGCGTCCGGCCGCCGGCTGGCGCCGACCACGGCGACCGAGCTGGGCGTGAGCAGCCGCTCGATCGATCTCGCTTCGGCTCGGTGCTCTCGTGCGCGCATCACCTCGACCGAGTGGTCGGTGGGCAGGATCTCGAACTCCGCGTGGACCACGCCGTCCTCGTACCGGTTGTCGACGGTGTAGCCCGCCTCGGCGAAGACCGTGGTCATCCGCCGGTTGGCCGGCAGGATGTCGGCGACGAACCGCCGCAGGCCGCGCTCGCGGGCGGCTTGGGCGAGGTGTTCCAGCAAGACGCTGCCCACCCCTCGCCCCTGGTGTTCGTCCTCGACCAGGAACGACACCTCGGCCTCGGTCTCGGTGATCCGTTCGTACCGGCCCACGGCGATCATGTCGTCGCCGACCAGCAGGATCAGCGCTACCCGGTCGTCATGGTCGACGTTGGTGAAGTGCTCGATGTCGCGGCTGCTCAACGTGGGGTACGGCGCGAAGAAGCGGTAGTACTTCGACTCGTCGCTGACGCGGGCGTAGAACGCGACCAGGCGGTCGGCGTCGCCGGGGGTGATCGGGCGGAGGTGCGCCGTCGCGCCGTCGGACAGCACGACGTCGGCCTCCCAGTGCGCGGGATAGGGCGCTGTGCGGTCCACGGTGGTTCAGGCTAGCGCTGATCGACGCCCGGGGCATGGGTTCACCGGCGGCCGGAGGGCATGCCCTAGGCTCCGGTGACATGCGATTCGGACTCGTCGGCACGGGGTACTGGGCTCGTGTCACTCATGCACCTGCTGTCGTCGCCGCCGACGGGGCCGAGCTGGTCGGCATCTGGGGACGTGACGATGGTCGGACCCGGACGCTGGCCGACGAGTTCGGCGTCACCGCGTACGGCGACTACGAGCGCTTCCTGGCCGACGTGGACGCCGTGGTCTTCTCGGTGCCGCCGGACGTCCAGGCCGACCTGGCCACGCGGGCGGCTGCGGCCGGCAAGCATCTCATGCTCGAAAAGCCGATCGCGCTGGATGCCGAGGCCGGTCGCAGGCTGGAGCAAGCCGCGCGTGATGCCGGTGTGGCCAGCGTCGTCTTCTTCACTCAGCTGTTTCGCCTCCGGGTTCGTGACTGGCTGGCCGAGTGCGCGGCGGCTCAGCACGCTTGGGAGGGCGGTTGTGCCCTGCTGCTCGGATCGGTCCAGCGCGAAGGCGGCCCGTTCGCCACGCCATGGCGGCTGGAGCGCGGCGGCTTGTGGGACATCGGCCCGCACGCGCTGTCGGTCTTGGTGAGCGCGCTCGGGCCGGTCACCGATGTCGCGGCCCATGGCGATCCGCTGGGCACGGTGCACCTGGTCCTCACGCACGAGGGCGGCGCGTCGAGCACGGCCACCGTGTCGCTCGCCGCCCCGTCGGCGGCCAGCGGTTTCCGGGTGCGGCTGTGGGGTGGCGACGGGCACGCCGTCATGCCGTCCTCGGACCAGCCGCCTGCCGATGCAGCAGCACTCGCCGTCAGCGAACTCATGGACGCCGCGCGGCGCGACGACCCCGCACACCCGCACGACGTGCGGTTCGGCCGGATGGTCCTGGAAACTCTCGCCGCCGCGCAAGACCAACTCACCGAGCAGGCGCAGCGGCCTCAGCGGTCGCGGCGTGTCCCCGGCGGCGAGTAGACGTCCAGCAGCTGTCGCTCGGCATGGTCGAGCGCGAGGCGTACCGCACCGAGCGCGACCGCATCGTCACCGAGGGACGAGAGCTCCAGACGTGGCACGACCAGCGCACGTTGTTCCAGGTGCCGGCGCACAGCGGCGAGAATCGCGTCGCCGGCCAGCGTGATGCCGCCACCGATGACGACCAGCGCCGGGTCGATCGCGGTCAGGAACGGGGCGAGTCCGCGGGCGAACTCAGCGGCGACCTCGTCGAGAACCTGCAGCGCCAGAGGGTCACCGGCCGCCGCTGCGTGCAACACCGCCACGGCGTCATGGCTCGTGCGGTCGCCGAGCTCACGGGCTCGCCGCAGGATCTGCGCCGTGCCGGTGACGGCCTCCAGCGGGCCCAGCCCGTCGGCCTGAGTGCCCTGGGGCTGCTCTTCGAGATCGATGAAGCCGATCTCACCCGCAGCACCGTTCGCTCCGCGGTGCAAGCGTCCCTGCAGCAGCACCGCCGCACCGACCCGGGCGCCCCATTGGACGAGCACCATGTCGTCTGCCTCGTCCCAGGACCCGTTCGCCCTCTCGGCGACGACGGCCAGGTTGACGTCGTTCTCCACATACACCGGGCAGGCGATGGTGCGTTGCAGCGTCCGGCCCAGTTCGAGGGCAGCCCAGCCGGGGACCGACGGCGCCTGGACGATCGCGCCGCGCCGCTCGTCGACGATGCCCGGGGTGCCCACTCCGACGGCCGCGATCGCCGAGCGTTCCACACCCGCGCGGTCCAGCACCAGGCTCACCGTGGATTCGACGTGTTCCAACAGCCCGGCGTGTGACGCCGGTTCGGCCACGTCGCGGCGTTCCTGGACCACCACGTTGCCGGCCAGGTCGGCGACCGCGCAGTACACCTTGTGCGGGCCCACGTCGACGCCGACGACGTGGGCGGCGTCGGCTCGGAAGCGCACCACCTTCGCCGGTCGCCCCATCCGGGGTGAGTCGTCTTCCGGCGCTTCGGTCTCTTCCACCCACCCGTCGCGGATGAGGGTGGAGACCGCGGCGGTGACGGTCGGCCGAGACAGCCCGGTGGCGCGGACGACGTCGGCCAGCCGGGCCGACCCGGTGTCGCGAACGGCTTGCAGCACCGCTGCGCAGTTCATCAGTCGAAGCAGTTGCGGCCCGCCGCCACGTCCGGATTGGGTCACTACGCCCCCTTGACACCGTGATGACACGTAGACATATTGAAGAAAGCTTCCTTAGTAAGTCTACCGAGTCGTCGAGCAACCGACATCCCCGGCCCCCAGCGCGCACATCCCAGCGACCACGCTCGTCGGTGGTGACTCGACCCGGTGATTTTCAGGGAGAACAGGCGATCCCAGGAGGAGCCATGTTAGGTAAGCGGTCCGCGTCATTGTTGTTGTTCCTGGCGCTGCTGTTGTCACTGATGGTCAGCGCGCCGGCCACCGCCCAACCGGTCGACTCGGCGGGCAAGGACGACGCGACATTCGCTGAACTGTCCGCCGCCGACGAATTCGAGAAAGTACTGCTGACCTCCGACGTCGCCCAGCCGATGACCATGGACATCGCCGCTGACGGCCGGATCTTCATCACCAGCCGGGACGGCGTGGTACGGGTTTACCACCCGGACACCGAAGAACTGACCGTGGCGGCGGAGCTGAGCGTCTTCGACGATCACCCGTTACCCGACGACCCGGACATCGAGGGGTCGAAGAATCAGGAGGGAGGGCTGCTCGGCCTGGCGCTCGACCCGGACTTCGACACCAACGGATGGGTGTACGTCTACTACACCAGCCGAGACGAGAACAATCACTTCCTGTCCCGGTTCGAGGTCCAGGACGACGTGATCGACGTGCAGTCGGAAATCGTCTTGTTGAAGGTTCCGTACAACAAGACGAACTGCTGCCACGTCGCCGGTGACATCGATTTCGACTCGGCCGGCAACTTGTACTTGAGCACCGGCGACGAATCCACGCCGGACTTGAACGACCAGTACTCCCCGATCGACAGCCGCGAGGATCATTGGTACAACGACGACCGCCGCACGTCGGGGAACACCAACGACTTGCGGGGCAAGATCCTGCGCATCACGCCGCAGTCCGACGGTACGTACACGATCCCCGACGGCAACCTGTTCACCGGCGACGAGGACGGCGGCGACAAGACCCGGCCCGAGATCTACGCGATGGGCTTCCGCAACCCGTTCCGGATCTCCATCGACCCGGCGACCGACCGGCTGCACATCGGCAACTACGGCCCGGACCGCCTGGGTGACTGGGACGAGCGCGGCCCCTGGGGCTTCGACCAGTACATGGTGACCTCGGAGTCGGCGAACTTCGGCTATCCGTTCTGCATCGGGAACAACTACCCGTACCGGCCCTGGGACTACGAGACGAATGAGCCGCTGGGCGACTTCTACGACTGCGAGAACGGCCCGATCAACGACTCACCGAACAACACCGGGCTCGAGCAGACCCCGCCGGTCACTCCGGCCACCATCTACTACCCCAGAAGCTGGGCCAACTGGCCCGACACCTGGGTGGGCTGGCCGGACCGCGAGATCAACCCGATCCCGGAGCCGTTCTTGAACATGGGAAGCGGCGCGGGCGGGCCGATGTCCGGTCCGGTGTACCGCTACGACGCCGACCTCGACTCCGAGACCAAGTTCCCGGAGCACTACGACGGACGCTGGTTCCTGCTGGACTTCCACCGCGGGCACGTCAAGACCGTCGAGCTCGACGAGAACGAGCAGGTCACCGCGATCGACGACTTCATGCCGGACCAGAGCTGGATCGGCCTCATGGACGGCCAGTTCGGCCCGGACGGTTCCCTGTACGTGCTCGAAGGTGGCGCCTTCGGCGACAGCGCCAGTGCCGGGCTGTACCGGATCGACTACGTCAGCGACCAGCCTCCGCTCGACGAGTGCGTGGCCGACGACTTCGCGGGCACCGAGCTCGACCGCGAGATGTGGCCGACGATCGTGCGCGAGAACGCCGACGGTTACCGGCAGACCGACGGCGCCCTCGAGATCGACATGTTGCAGGGCGACATGATCAGCAATCACCTGAGCGGAAACATCAACACCGACGCCCAGAATCTGATCATGACCCCCGTTCCGGACGAGCGGTGGGAAGCCGAAGTCACCGTCGACCTGCCGGCGGAATCGGTCAGCCACGACCAAGCCGGGTTCATCATCTATCAGGACGACGAGAACTTCACCAAGGCGGCCTTCTTCCCCGCATACAGCGGGCAAGAGGACGGGCGATTCGAGTATCTCTACCACGAGAACGGTGAAATCCGCTTCCAGGGCGGCGTCGACAATGCGGTCATTCCCTCGGCGCCTCAGACGCTGACTCTCCGGCTGAGCAGCAACGGCGAGCAGGTGTCGGTGGCGTATTCACGCGACGGCGAGACGTGGTCCAGCGTCGGCCGCCCGGCGCCGATCTCGCAGTACGAGAACCCGCAGTTCGGGTTGTTCGCCGCACATGGCCCCGATGAGATCGAGACTCCGCTGACCGCGACGTTCACCGACTTCTCGCTGTGCGTCGGCGGTGATGCGGGTGACCCGGTGTGCGCCGAGCAGCCGGTCGCCGAGGGGTACCGGCCGCTGTGGGACGGCTCGACGCTGCAAGGCTGGAACCAGGCCGGCCCAGGCGGGTTCGCGATCGTGCCGGACGAGGACCGCGAGGGCACGTGTGCACTGGAGACCGTCGGCGACCCCGAGGGCCTGGGCATGCTGTGGCACGAAGAGCAGTTCGAGTCCTACCGGCTGCACGTCGACTTCAAGGCGGTCGCCGAGGACGACAACTCCGGCGTGTTCTTCGGCTTCCCCGACCCTGGGGACGACCCGTGGATCGGTGTGAATCAGGGCTACGAGATCCAGATCGACGACACCGGCGGCTTCCCGGACGCCCCGGACAGCTCCAAGACCGGCTCGATCTACACCTTCCAGGCACCGACGTCGTTCCCAACGGTGCCCGGCGAGTGGAACACCATGGAGATCGAGGTCGAGGACCCGATGGTCCGGGTGTGGATCAACGACGTACTGGTGAACGAGTACGAAAACCCGGCTGACTCCGGTCGCGACCTGTCCTCCGGGTTCGTCGGGATCCAGAACAACCGCGTCTCGGACAATGTGTTCTTCCGCGACATCTGGGTCAAGGAGCTCGGCGACGACCAGTGCCCGGAGCCGCAGACACCACCTGAAGGCTTCGTGTCCCTGTTCGACGGCGAGACGCTGGACGGCTGGACGATGGCAGGCCCCGGCGGCTTCGAGATCAGTGAGTGCGGGCTGTTGCAGCCCTACGGCGGGATGGGACTGCTCTGGTACGACCAGCAGACCTTCGCCGACTTCGTCATGCAGGTCGACTTCCGGGTCCACGCGCCCACCGACAACTCCGGCGTGTACGTCCGCTTCCCCGACCCCCAAGGCGATCCGAACAACACGATCGACGAGGGCCACGAGGTCCAGATCTACGACGCCACCGACGATCCGTTGACGCGGACCGGCGCGATCTACAACTACGCTCCGGCGGTCGAGCTGGCGACCAACCCGATCGGCGAGTGGAACACGATGCAGATCGAGGTGATCGGCCAGGAGTACCGGGTCATCCTCAACGGGACGGAGGTCACCACCTTCACCGGTGACGGCACCCGACCGCTCGAGGGCTTCGTCGGACTGCAGAACCATTCCTCCGGGCAAGCAGCCGGCGAGAGCGTGGAGTTCCGCAACGTCTGGATCAACGACCTCGGCGACGACTCGGGTGAGTTGACCGTGGACGCCACGGTGGATCCGGCCGAGCCGGACGGTGCCAATGGCTGGTACACCTCGCCGGTCACGCTGACGCTGGAGTCGAACAACCCGGATGCGGAGTTGCTGTGGCGCCCGCGCACCGACGAGAACGAGTGGCGGACGTGGACCGAGCCGGTGCTGTTCGACACCGACGGCATCTACAACATCGACTACAAGGCCGCGCTGCCCGGTGACGGTGGCGAGCCGTCGGAGACGGAGATCCTCGTCGGCGAGAACGGGTTCGACTTCAGCGAGACCGATTTCGCCGTCGAGCAAGGTGACACCATCAAGTTCCAGTACGTGCCCGGGTACGCGCACGACGTGGTGATCACCGACGCCAATGGCGAGATCCTCGCGTCTCGTCCGCTCGGGTCGGACTGGGAGGACGATCCGTTCTACTACGAGGCGGTCGACGAAGGCAGGTACTACGTCTACTGCACGCCGCACTCGAACCGGCCGGACCCGGACGACCCGACGACGTGGACCGGCATGGTGTCGACGTTCGAGGTGACCGCATCCAGCGGTGATCCCGGACAGGAGACCGGGATCAACGAGATCGAGTTCCTGATCGATCAGACGGCCCCGGGCACCGCGGCGACGCTGGAGGGTGAGCAGGACGGCGAGGCCTACACCGGCGCCGTGTCGGTCACCCTGAGCGCACAGGACGCGACCGCCGGAGTCGCGCAGACCGAGTACCGGATGGCCGGCGAGGAAGAGTTCACCGCTTACGACGCGCCGTTCACCGTCGAGGGTGCGGGCGAGCACGTCGTGGAGTTCCGCTCCACCGACGTGGCGGGCAACGTCGAAGACGTGCAGTCGGTGGAGTTCACCATCACCGACGGCGAGCCGGCGGCCTGCCCGGAGCCGGACACGAGAGAAACCGTCGTGATCGGCGGAGTCGACACTCGTGTCGCCAACCGTGCACTTGACGACGGTTGTACGATCAACGATCTCATCCAGGAGGACGGCGACTGGAGTGACCACGGCGCGTTCGTCCGGCACGTACGGGAGGTGACCGACCAGTTGGTGTCCGACAAGGTGATCAGCGACCGGGATCGAGGCGCGATCGTCAGTGCCGCGGCCCGCAGCGACGTCGGCCGCCGGTGACCTCACTGCGCATGAGCGCGAGTGTGTCCCCTCGATGAGCGAGGACGCCCGGCGCCGGGAGACCGGCGCCGGGCACAGCGCTGTACACGTTCGATCACAACAGGAGAACTCATGTCGAAACGACTCCGCCGGCTGATCCCGATCGCGGGCGTCGCGATGCTGGTCCTGGCCGCGTGCGGCGAAAGCTCCGACCCGCGAGACAACACCGATGCCGGCGGCGGCGACAGCGACGACGGCGGTGGTGAGCAGGTCACGCTGCTCATGGAGAGCTGGCGCAACGACGACCTCGCGATCTGGGAAGACGTCATCCTGCCGGCCTTCCACGAGGAACATCCCGACATCCGGGTGCAATTCCAGCCGACGGCCCCCGACGAGTACGACGCCGCGCTCGACGCGAAGCTCTCCGGTGGCACCGCCGGCGACCTCATCACCTGCCGCCCGTTCGACGTGTCGCTGCGCTTGTACGAGGAGGGCCGCCTCGCCCCGCTGAGCGACCTCCCGGGCATCGATGCGTTCAGCGACGTCGCGCGGACCGCGTGGGCGACCGACGACGGCTCCGAGACCTTCTGCGTCCCGATGGCGTCGGTGATCCACGGCTTCCTGTACAACCAGGAGATCTTCGACGAACTCGGCCTGACGCCGCCGGAAACCGAGGAGGAGTTCCACCAGCTCCTCGATCAGATCGCCGCGGACGGCACGTACGCGCCACTGGTCATGGGCACCGCCGACCAGTGGGAAGCGGCCACCATGGGTCTGCAGAACATCGGCCCGAACTACTGGAACGGCGAAGCCGGCCGGCAGGGGCTGATCGACGGCACCGAGCGGTTCGACGACGAGCAGTACGTCGCCGCCTTCACCGAGCTGGCCTCGTGGGCGCCGTACCTCCCCGAGGGCTACAGTTCGACCACCTACCCAGACGCGCAGAACCTGTTCACACTCGGGCGCGGGGCGATCTACCCGACCGGTTCGTGGGAGATCGCGCTGTTCAACGAGCAGGCGGACTTCGAGATGGGTGCCTTCGCTCCCCCGCTGCCGGAAGGCCAGGACACCTGCTACATCAGCGACCACACCGACATCGGCATCGGCATGAACGCCGCCACCGACAATCCGGAGGCCGCGCGGACCTTCCTGGAATGGGCCACGAGCGAAGAGTTCGCCACGCTGTACGCCAACGAACTGCCCGGGTTCTTCCCGATGTCCGAGCACGAGGTGGAGGTCGAGGACCCGCTCGCGCAGGAGTTCCTCAGCTGGCGCGACGAGTGCGAGTCGACCATCCGCAACTCGTATCAGATCCTTTCGCGCGGTGAGCCCAACCTCGAAAACCAGCTGTGGGACATCAGTGCGCAGTTGCTCAACGGCACCATCGAGCCGCAAGAGGCCGCGGCGCAGGTGCAGTCGGGCTTGGCGCGTTGGTACGAACCGCAGCAGTAGCCACGGTTCCCGCCCTGAAGGAGCTGACATGAGCCGACTCCGGACCTCGGGTCCGCCGGACGAGGCCGGCGCCGAGGTTGCGACGAGTGCGGGCGCGGCCACGACGCGTCCGGAAGCCAAGCCCCGGCGGCGTGGCTTCCGGACCCACGTGGTCGTGTTCATCGCCCCGGCCGCGGCGATCTACACGGTGTTCATGGTCTATCCGCTGCTGGATTCGCTGCGGCTGAGCCTGTTCGCGCCGGTCGACGGCAACCTGACGTTCGTCGGCCTGGACAACTTCGTCCACCTGCTCACCGACGACATCCTCGCGCCCCAGTTCTGGAACGCGGTGTGGAACAACCTGGTGTTCTTCGCCGTGCACTTCTTCGTCCAGAACCCGATCGGCCTGCTGCTGGCGGCGCTGCTGGCCGCACCGACTCTGCGGGGCCGTTCCACCTACCGCGCGCTGTTGTTCATCCCGACGACGCTGAGCGTGGTCATCGTCGGGTTCATCTGGCAGCTCATCATCAGCCCGGTGTGGGGATTCGTCGACACACCGCTGCTGGGCCAGTCGAGCACGGCGCTGGTGACCTTGAGATCGGAA
>JAJYTA010000112.1 GCA_021793295.1 Actinomycetes bacterium | reverse complement strand
CGCCCCTCCGCCTGGCTCGATCACGCCGACGGCCTGCTCCAACACCCTCACCGAGGGCACCTGGCATCCCACGACCGTGCTCACCGGCGACCCGGTCCAGACTGTCGCACGACTCAAGGCTCGACCCGGCCGGGAACTTCAGATCCACGGCAGCGCCCGGCTGGGTGACTCGCTCCTGACGGCGAATCTGATCGACACACTCCGCATCGTCGTGGCCCCACCGTGCTTCGCACCGGGCGACGCCTCTTCGCCGGTGACGGCGCGAGCTGCGGTCTCCATCTGCTTCGTCAGGAGGTCACGCCCGCCGGGCTGATCATGCTGGAGTACGACGTCACTGATCAAGCTCCCACAGGCGAATACCACGGGGTCACGGAGTTGATCAACGGGTAGGGGCCAAGATGCAGAACTCGTTGCCCGACGGATCGGCGAACACGTCCCACGGCAGATCACCGGTGTCGTACTCGGTGAGTTGGCGCGCACCCAGTGCGGTCACTCGCTCGATGACGTCGCCATCACCAGCGGTGGAGCGAACATCGAGGTGAAGGCGGCTCTTTCCACCCTTCGGCGCAGGCTCCGGGCACAACTCGAGCAGCGGCCCCACTCCCGAGGGGTGCCGCAGCGACGGGACCACGCCTTCGTACCGAACCCAGCCGGTGATCTCGGCCCAGAATTCCACATCGCGGTCCGGATCGGCGCTGTCCAGCGGGATCGCGGCGACCGGGCCGGTGTCCCGGTAGGTGCTGCGCCCCTCCATGACGCAGAACGGGTTGCCGTCCGGGTCGGCCAGCACCACCCACGGCACGTCGCCTTGTCCGATGTCGGCGTGCCGCGCTCCGAGACTCACCAGGCGCTCCACGATCTCGGCTTGACGATCGCCACCGTGGAGGTCCAGGTGCAGACGCTGGGGAGCATCTGACGGGTCGTCCACCCGCGGGAAGCACAAGTCGAGGAAGAGCTCGTCGCCCAGGCTGAGCCTGGCCTCGAAACCTCCCGGCTCGTCGGTGAACGGGTCGGCGCCCAAGGCTGCAGCCCAGAAGGTTCCCAGGCGGTGCGGGTCGGCGGAGTCCCACACGATGTTTTCCAGGTGCATCGGGTCCTTTCTACCCGAGCACCTTCTCGACGAGAAAATCACGCACCACACGCTGGAATCGTTCTGGTTCCTCCAGTGGCGGCGAATGCCCGGACTTCTCGAAGATCACCAGCGACGAGTCCGGGATCAACGACGCGATCGTCTCGCTGCATTCCACCGGCGTGATCCAGTCCGATCGGCCCACCGTCACCAGGGTCGGACACGACACCGACGGCAGGCCCGGCTTGACGTCGTAGGTCTTCTGGTTGACCGCGAAGGCGAAGTTGTGGGTGGCGTAGTGGTAGTCGACGGAATCGATGCGCTCCGGCAGCGATGCCGGGTCGAAATCATGGTCGTACAACGGCAGGATCGAGGCCCAGCAGTCCCGGAAGTCGTCGTTGTCCCGGATCTCGCCGTTCATGATCCGCGCCAGCTTGTCCTCGTCGACCTCGATACGGGCGGAGGCGCGCGCGTTGGCCATGGCCGCGGCTTCGTGCTCGTGGTCCGGCGCGGTGTCGCGAAGCACCAGCGCATGCACCCTCGAGGGGTGCGCGATGGCGTACTCCATGGCCAAGAATCCGCCGTAGGACCCACCGGCCATGACGATCTGCTCCGCGCCGGCCCACTCACGCAGCGCATCGATGTCGGCGACCCATTGTTCATGGGTGAACGGCGGTGTGTCGCCGCTGCGGCCACTGCCCCGCGCGTCGAAGACGAGCACGCGGAACAGGTCGGCCAGATGGCCGAAGGCGGCTTTCGGTTCACGACGTGAGCCCAGCCCGGGAGCGCCGTGATGGGCGATCAGCAGCGGTTTCGACGGATCGTCTCCACCGAGCAGTTCGACGTCGAGCGGGTTGCCGTTGATCTCAACGATCATGGGTGTCTGTCTCCTACAGGTCGATGATCACGTCGTCGATGCCGCGCGGGTAGGTCGTGAGCCGTTCGTGACCGTCCTCGGTCACCAGGACGGTGTCGGAGATGCGGTAGCCGGCATGGCCAGGCACGTAGATGCCGGGCTCACTGGAGACGACCATGCCGGTGTCCAGAACAGTGTCGTCGCCGTCCTCCAGCCACGGCGGTTCGTGGAAATTGAGCCCGATACCGTGCCCCTGCCGGTGGCGCAGATGCGCGCCGAAGCCGGCCTCGCGGATCACGTCGAGGCAGGCACGGTTGACGTCGCGGCACACCGCGCCGGGCCGCAGCGCCTGAGTGCCGACCTCTTGCGCGTGCCGATCGGCGGTGAAGTATGAAATCTGCTCGTGAGTCGGCTCGCCCAGAAAGAAGGTCCGCTCGCTCTCGGCGTAGCGACCGCCGACGGCGCCACCGAGCGACAGGATGAACGTGTCACCCGGCTGTAGCCGGTACGACGACGGCAGGCCGTGCGGGAACGCCGAGTTCGCCCCGGCATAGACCAGACCGCCGGTGAGCATGGGAACCACGACGACGTCGACGTGCGACTCGTACATCCACCGGCTACCGGCCCGGACGACGTGGTCGGCCAGCTCGGCTTCGCTCGGCAACTCCCCCGAGCCGACGGCGGCGGTGATCAACTCGCGGCCGGCGCGCAGCATGACGTCGCCCAACTGTGCGGCCTGGCGGTGCAATTCGATCTCGGCCGGCTGTTTGATCAGGCGCAACTCGTCGACCATCGCAGACAACCGCCAGGTCACGGTGGGAAAGACCGACCCGAACTCGGCCAGCCGGCCCGTGGTCAGCGACGGCGTGTGCGCCCAGACGCCGCGTTCGGGCACCGCGCGCGCCAACGTCTCGAACGGGCTCTGCACCCCCGGGTACTCGTCGAAGGCCACCACGTCGTCGACCACGGCACCCTGGGCCAGCGCGTGTTCGCGTTCGAGTTCGGGAACCAGCAGCACGACCCGGTCGCGGCCCACCCACACCGCTGCGGGCCGTTCGTTCGGGTGATGGAAGAACCCGGTGACGTACGCGACATCGCGCCAATCGTCGACGACGATGGCGTCCACGTTCTCGTCATCGAACCGCGTCCGCAGTCGTTCGTGCACGCCACGGTAGAACTCCGGCGACAGCCGCTGAGAGAAGGTCATCGAATCGCATCCTGACGGTTCCGGGGGTTACGGGCGTCGTTGTAGGCCAGCGAGCACAGCGTGGCCGCGACGACGAGCACGAGGATGGCCAGTGACGGGAACAGCGCCGTCCACCACGACGAGCTCAACGCACCTGAACGCTGCGCGTTGTAGAGGACGGTCCCCCATGACCAGCTGCTGGGGTCGCCGAGCCCGAGGAAGGACAGCCCGGCCTCGCTCAGGACGGCCCGTGAGGCCGTGAGCACGACCGACACCGTGATCACCGGCGAGACCGCAGGCAGGATGTGACGCACCAGCACCCAGCGATTCGGCGCGCCCATGACATGCGCGGCGTCGACGAACGACAGCGTCACCACCGGCATGGCCTGCGAGCGCACCACCCGCGCCACCTCGGGCCACGAGAACACCGCGATGACCACGACCAGCGTCGACACGCTCGGGCCGGCAAGCGCGGCGACCAGGATCATCAGCGGCAGAACCGGCAGCGACAGCATGACGTCGACGAGCATGCCCAGCGCGGTGTCCAGCCGCTTGAAGTAGGCGGCGCCCACGCCGACAGCCACCCCCAACACGATGGCCAGTGCCGATGCCCCGAGCCCCACGGCCAGGCTGGTCCGGGTTCCCCACACGACCTGGGCGAAGATGTCGCGGCCGAGATTGTCCGTGCCGAACCAGTGCGCGCTCGACGGCGCGGCGAGCACGTCGTCGCCGTACCCACGGGGATAGTCCGCGATGAGCGGCGCCGCCAGCGCCACCATCACCAGGAGGAGCAGCATCCCCACCGACACCATGCCCAGCGGGTTGGCTCGAAACGCCCGCCACGTGCGCACCCGTGGCGCCACACCCGCGACATCAGCCCCGCTCATGTTGCTCTCACCCGGGGATCGAGGACGCCGTAGGCCAGATCGGTGATCAGGTTCGCGACGACGACGGTGGCTGCCAACAGCACGAACGCACCCTGCATGACGGGGAAGTCGAGCTGGCCGACGGATTCGTAGATCGCGCGGCCGACGCCGGGATAGGCGAAGATCGTCTCGGTCAACACCGCGCCGCCGACCAGGAAGCCGAGCTGGAGGCCGACGAGCGTGGTGGTGGGCAGCAGTGCGTTGCGCAGCGCGTGCTTCCACACCACGGTGCGCTCCGGTGCGCCCTTGGCCCGCGCGACGTTGCAGAAATCTTCGCCGAGCGCATCGATCAGATTGGTCCGCAAGGTCAGCACGTACGCACCGATCTGCAGCACGACAAGGCTCAGGCAGGGCAGCACGAGGTGCCGCAGCATGCTCACGTACGCCTCGAGCCCGTAGACGTCGGAGTCGATGGCACCACCGATCGGGAACCAGCCAAGCCCCAGGCCGAAGGCGTAGAGCAGCGCGATCCCCACGGTCGGGACGAACAGCGACTGCCCGACGACCCCGCCGATCTGGACCGCCCGGTCGATCGCGCCGCCGCGATGCGTTGCCGCCAGCACACCGAGCGGGAGCCCGATCGCCAAGGTGACCACCAGGGCGCTGCTGGTGAGGATCAACGTCCACGGCAGCCGCTCGAGCAGGATGTCCAGCACCGGCTGCGACTGCCGGAACGAGATCCCGAGGTTGCCCTGGACCAGCTCACCCAGATACGTGACGTACTGCACGAGCAGCGGCTGGTCCAGGCCGAACTCGGCCAGCAGGTGCGCGCGCTGTTCCTCGGTCATCGTCGGGCTCGCGATGGCCAGAGCCGGGTCACCGGGCAACAGCCGGACGAGGAAGAACGTCACGCTGACCGCGAACCACAACGTGAGCACGCCACGAAGGACCCGGACGCCGGCGAAGCGCAGCAGTGCCATCGAGATCAGTCCGCAGCCCGCACCGAGGCCAGCGACTGCGGGTTGACGACGGACAGCAGCTCGCTCGGTTTGGGCACGAACCCAGTCCACTCCGCTGACGCCGCGAAGGTGAACTCCTCGACGTACATCACGTTGTCATAGACCTGGTCGGTCACGATCGCGGCGAGATCGTGCAGTGGCCCCCGCGCGTCCTCCACCGTCAGCGCGGACGCCGCGTCGTCGAGGAGCCGGTTGACCTCCGGGTCGTTCACTCCGGCGTAGTTGATGAAGCCGTCCGGGGCGAACAGCAGGTTGAAGTTCGACTGCGGCTCGTCGATGACGGCCCACGACCCGGCGTAGATGTCGAAATCGCGCTCGTCGGTCCGCGCCAGGTAGGTGTTGCGCTCCAGGCCGGACAGGCTGATCGTGATGCCGGCCTCGGCAGCCTGGTCGCGAACCAGTTCCGCCCAAGACGAGATGTTGGGGTCGCCGGAGTCGTAGATCATCTCCAGGTCGACACCGTCGAACATGCCATCGCCGTCGGCATCGTCGAAGCCGGCCTTGGTCATGAGCTGACGAGACAGTTGCGGGTCGTATTCGTACTCTTCTGCGCTTTCGTCCATCCACTTCGGGAAGGTCGGCGTCAGGATGCTGGAGTTGGCCGACACTGCGTGCCCACCGAGTGCCACCTGACGCACGGCCTCGTAGTCCACGGCGTGGGCCAGAGCCCGGCGCACCTCGACCTGGTCGAGCGGCTGGCGGCGCATGTTGTACTGCATGTGCGCCCAGCCCAGCGACGGCACCACGTACGTCTCGAGCTCGTCGTCGGTGGAGACGTCGTCGGCCACCGACGGCGGCAGGGCATTCGCGATCAGGTCCAGCTCGCCCGAACGCAGCGCCAGGACCTCGGTGTTGACGTCCGGATAGACGCGGAACACCACAGTGTCGACGTTCGGCGCGCCGTCCTCGCCCAGCGGGTAGCTGTCGACCTTCTCCATGACGTAGCGCTGGCCGCGTTCGACCTGGGTGAGCACGAACGGCCCGGCCGAGACCCAGTCGGAGTCGTTGGCGAAGTCGGCGACCGACTGCGCCTGGCTGAACACGTGCTCGGGGACGATCGGCATCCAGAAGCCGACGCTGTTGAGGAAGGCGCCGTCGACCCGGTTCAGCGTGAACTCGACGCGGGTGTCGGACACCGCCTGCGCGCTCTCGTAGGAACCGATCATGCCGGCGACCGTCCCCAGTTGTTCCGAGGCCACGGCCTCGATGGTGAACACGACGTCGTCGGCGGTCAGCGCTTCCCCGTCGGACCACTGCAGATCGTCGCGGATCTCGATCCACGCCGTCAGGCCGTCCTCGCTGTAGCCCCACTCCGTCGCCAGCGCGGGAACCTTCTCCGCGTCGTCATTGAGCGTCATCATCGACGGGTACATCAGGTTGGTGATCCACGTGTCGGTCCGGCTGTTACCGACCAGCGGGTTGTAGTTGACGACGTCGGCGGTGGTGCCGATCGCCAGCTCACCGCCGGCCTCACCCGACCCCGAGTCGTCCGCCCCGTCCTCGTCGCCGGGTTCGGCCGGAACGCAGGCCGCCAGGCCCGCGACCACGGCCGCGGACAGCACCACGGCGATCCGGTGCGACGCCGCGCGTCGCCGCATGCGAGTCATGACTGCCAGACCTCCTCGATGACGCGCATCGCGTTGCCGCCGATGACCGCACGGATCTCGTCGTCGGAGTAGTCGTGCGTGACCAGCCAGCCGACGATGTTCCAGAAGCATTCAGCCGGGTTCTCCAGGCCGTCGACGTACTCGACCTCCTCGTAGTCCACCGAGCCGTGGGCCTCACCGATCGACAGGTGTCCGGCGAACAGGTGGTGCAGACCGACGTGGTCGCCGAACAGCGTGTCGGGGCCGAATGCGACGTGCTCGATGCCGACGAGGTCGACGCAGTAGGTGAAGTGGTCCATCACCGACTCGAGGCTGTGGCGCGGATGAGCCGGCGACAGCGTTGTGTGCGGGGCTGCTTCCAGGCCGATCACGCCGCCGCGCTCGGCGCAGGCCTTGATCACGTGGTCCGGCTTCATCCGGTTGGTGTTCCATACACTGCGTGCGCCCGCGTGGGTGATGATGACCGGCTTGGTCGAGTGCTCGATCGCCTCGAGCGAGGTGAGGTCGCCGGAGTGCGAGACGTCCACGATGATGCCCAGCGCGTTCATACGTTCGACGGCCTTGCGCCCGAACGCGGTCAGGCCGCCGTCGCGGCGTTCCTTCAGCCCGCTGCCCAGCGTGTTGGCCTCGCTGTAGGCGATACCGAGCTGACGCACCCCGAAGCCGTAGAGGATGTCGATGCGGTCGAGCTCGTTCTCGATGGGCGTGGATGCTTCCAGGCCTGCGATGAGCGCGATACGCCCGGTCTCCTGGGCGCGGCGGATGTCGGCGACCGTCTCGGCCTTGATGACGAAGTCCTGATGCGCCAGATCGGCGAAGCGCATCCCCAGATCGGCGATGATGTCGGTCCACTTCCAGCCGGCGTGGCTGGTCACGCACGCGGTGCCGTCCATGAAGTTGTCGATGACCGCGGTGAGCCCGGACCGGGCCAGGCCCTCGTAGCCGGTGCGATGCCGGCCGTGCCGGTTGTAGTCGATCGTTTCGCTGATGTCGGCGGGGAACCGGGTGGGGTGCTCGTGGGTGGAGATCACCATGCTCTCGGTGAGCAACCGGACGACCCGGTCGCGCTGCGGTGTGGACAGCTCCAGCCCCTGGTAGGCGGGGACGCGATCGAGCTCGGGCGCCAGGTCGAAAGCCTTGTAGTCCACGCCTTCACGCAGATAGCTGTACGAGCGGTAGCCGTCGTAACGCTTCGCGGGTTCAAGCACGTGCGGGCCTCCGTTGGACTCGGCTCAGCTGCGGTTCTCCCGCATGACGGCCCAAACGATGCCAGATCTCTGCATACAGAGCAACTGAACTGACGGACATCCTCGCATCGGTACTTTCATGTGGTGGATTTCCTCGGAGCATCCGCTACGATGGCCGCCATGAGCGACGAGCCCGCTGTTCTCGACGACCTCGATCGCCGCATCGTCGCTGCCTTGCAGACTCATGCCCGGGCGAGCTGGCAACAGATCGCTCGCGCCGTGGGATCATCGGATTCCACCGTGGCCCGGCGCGCGCACCGGCTGTTCGCCTCCGATCTGGTCCGGGTGGTCGCCTCGACCGACCCGCTGCGCTGCGCCGAAGGCAGCCCGGTGCTGATCCAGGTCACTTGCCGGGTCGGACGGGCCCCGGAGGTTGCAGCACAACTGGCCCGCCGGCCTGACGTCCGGTTCGCCGCCTTGACGACCGGCTCGTTCGACATCGTGCTCGAGCTGATCGTGCCGTCGCAGCGCGCCTTGGCACGGGTGCTGTTCGACGAGATCGAGCAGGTCGACGGGATCTTGTCGACGGTGACCGAGACGGTCATCGCCCAACACAAGGTCGCCCATGTCTGGTCGCACGGCACCCTGCCGCCCGAAGCGGTGCAGGCGCTGGAAGCCGACCGCGGGGTCATCGACGAAATCGAGCCGAAGCCGCTGGACGAGCGAGACCGCGCCCTGGTCGGCATCCTCGCCCAGGACGCCCGGTGCAGTTTCGCCGACATCGCGCAGCAACTCGGGGTGAGCGAGTCGATGGCCAAGCGACGCGTCGAGGCACTCACCCGCGAGGGGCGGATCCGCTACACCACCAACGTGCGTCCCCAGTTGCTCGGCTACGGAGTGGAGGTCTTCTACTGGATCTCCGTCGACCTACGGCACCTGGACGAGGCCGCGCGGCAGCTGGCCGCCCGGCCCGAGGTGCGCTACGTCTCCGCCACGGCCGGTTACAGCGACCTGGCCTGCGAAGTCGTCCTCTTGGATCAGGACGATCTCCATCGGTTCAACACCCGCGTGCTCGGTGAGCTGCCCGGCGTGCGGCGAGTCGACACAGGCCTGGAGCTCATCACCGTCAAACGGGCGTACACGATGGTCGAGGACGCGCCATGACCGCGCCGGCCCTGCAGCTGCACCGCCTGAGCGTGGCCTTCCACGCCGACGGCCGGGCGACTTCGGCCGCGCGAGCGGTCAGCTTCGCAGTGCAACCCGGCGAGATCCTCGCTGTCGTCGGCGAGTCCGGTTCGGGCAAGAGCGTCAGCGCGCTGTCGGTGTTGGGCCTGCTGCCGAGCAACGCCACCCGGGACGGGTGTATCGAGATCGGCGGACGCGACATCACCGACCTGGACCAACGCCAGCTGCGCCACGTGCGCGGCAACGAGGTCGCGATGGTCTTCCAGGAACCGATGACCGCGCTCAACCCCGTCTTCACCGTCGGCGCGCAGATCGTGGAGGCGCTGCGGCTGCACACCGATCTGTCCCGCCGCCAGGCCCGCGACCGCGCCGTCGAACTGCTCGACCTGGTGGGGCTGCCCGACCCGCGACGCCGGTTCGGCTCGTACCCGCACCAGCTGTCCGGCGGGCAACGCCAGCGCGCGATGATCGCGATGGCGATCTCGTGCGAGCCGAAGGTGCTCATCGCCGACGAGCCGACGACGGCCCTGGACGTCACCGTGCAGGCGGAGATCCTCGATCTACTGCGCGACCTACGCCACCGGCTCGATTCCGCGATCGTCATCATCACCCATGACATGGGCGTGGTTGCCGACATCGCCGACCGCGTCGTCGTCATGCGCGACGGCGAGATCGTCGAGGAGGCGCCGGTCGACGAGCTGTTCAGCGCGCCGCAAGACCCCTACACCCAGCAGTTGCTGGCCGCCGTCCCCCACCTCGGCCGCCGCCCTGCCGGCCAGGCGCGCACCACCCCGGAGCCCGACGGTCCGCCCGCGCTGGAACTGCACGACGTGGTGTTGGAGTACCCAGGCCGCCTCGGGCGCAAAGCATTCCGCGCCGTCGACAACGTCTCGCTGTCGATCCCCCGCGGGCACGTCCTCGGCCTGGTCGGCGAGTCCGGGTCCGGCAAGACGACCATCGGCCGCTGCGCCGTGGGGCTCTTGCGTGCCGCCGCCGGCCGGGTGGTCGTCGCCGGGCGCGACATCACCACGATGTCGCGGCACGAGCTGCGCGCCGTACGCCGCGACGTCGGCATGGTCTTCCAAGATCCGGCGTCCTCACTGAACCCGCGGTACACCATCGCCGACTGTGTCGCCGAGCCACTGCGCCTGCATGAGCGCGGCGCGGGACGCCAGCACATCGACCGTCGGGTGAGCGAACTGCTCGACAGCGTCGGGCTGCCCTCGGCGTGGCGAAATCGCTTTCCGCACGAGCTCTCCGGCGGGCAACGCCAGCGCATCGGCATCGCCCGCGCCATCGCGTTGAACCCTGTCCTGCTGGTCGCCGACGAACCCACCAGCGCCCTCGACGTCTCGGTCCAGGCCAAGGTCTTGGATCTACTCGCCGAGTTGCAGCGTGAACTCGGATTCTCGTGCCTGTTCATCAGCCATGACCTCGCCGTCGTGGAGCTGCTGGCCGACAGCATCGCCGTCATGCACGACGGCGTAGTGGTTGAGCAGGGTGGACGCGACGATGTGCTGCATCGCCCGGTGGACGAATACACCCAGCGACTGGTCGCCGCCGCACCGGTTCCCGACCCTGCGGAACAACGGCGCTCTCGACAGCTGCGGACTTCCTTGCGTTAGGCCGTCCAACCCCGCTTTCAACCGGTACGATTTCCCCCGATGTACCCGAGTCGCCTCGGAGGTTCATCGGGCGTGTCAACAACGAATGACGGTGACGATTTCGCAACTCTGCTGCGGCGCCACCGTATGTCAGCCGGCCTGTCTCAGGAGGAACTCGCCGAGAAGGCCGGACTCAGCGCTGACGCCATCGCCTCGCTGGAGCGAGGCCGGCGGCGAGCGCCACGCCCACTCACCGTACGCATGCTGGCCGCAGCGCTGAACTTGAGCGATGTTCATTGGCTTGAACTCGTCGAGTCATTACGCAGGTCGTCGGGCGGATATCACCCGCGCGTCCAAGGCCCACCCTGGCAATCGGACTCGCTGATCGGGCGCGATGCCGAACTCGCCGAGGCCTCCGCGCTGCTGGCCCGGGGCCGGACCCGCCTGCTGACCCTGACCGGTGTCGGCGGCGTGGGCAAGACGCGCCTGGCGATCGCGCTGGCCGAGGAGGTCAAAGACACCTTCGCCGCGGGCGTGTGCTGGGTCAATCTCGCCGACCGCCCCGATGGCCCCGAGGTCGTCGACGCCGTGTCCACCGCCCTCGGCCTTCGGCCGGCCTCCGACACCGGCGAGGTCGACGTGCTGGCCGACCACATCGGTGGACGCGAACTGCTGCTGGTGTTGGACAACTGCGAACACGTCGTCGCCACCTGCGCGCGGCTGTGCGCCGTCCTGCTCGAGCGCTGCGCTCGCCTGAAGATCCTCGTCACCACCCGTGAGCTGATGCGCACGCCCGGCGAGGTCGTACGCCACCTCGAGCCGCTGGCCGTGCCGCCGGTACGGGCCGAGGCCGACGAGATCCAGAAGGCCGACGCGGTCCGGATGTTCCTGGCGCGCGCCGCCGCGCACGGAGTGCAGCCCACCGACGAACGCCTCGTCCACGTCAGCCGGGTGTGTCGCCAGGTCGAAGGCATCCCGTTGGCCATCGAGCTGGCCGCGGCCAGGGTCAATGTCCTCACCATCGAACAGATCGCCGACGAGCTGGTCACGTCGTCGCGCATCCTCAGCGGCGGCAACCGGACCGCCCATCGCCGCCAGCAGACCATCGACGCCGCCCTGGACTGGAGCTACGACCTGCTCGACCCCGACGAGCGAGAGTTCTTCGAAGCAGTGGCGATCTTCGCCGGCGGCTGGACCTTCGCCGCCGCGCAAGCCGTGTGCTGCACCGCACGCAGCGACCGCTGCCCCGAACGCATTCTCGACCTCACCGGGAAGTTGATCGACAAGTCGCTCATCGTCGTCGACCGCGAAGGCCCGGAAGCCCGGTACAGCATGTTCACGGTCATCCGCCAATACGCGGACCACCGCCTGGACGACAGCGGCAAGCGCTCGGAGGTGGAGCACCGGCACCTGCAGTACTTCGTCCAGCTCGCCGAACAGGCCGAGATGCTGTTGGAGGGCGGCGACCAGGCCGGCGCGCTCGAGCGACTCGACACCGAACTGGACAACCTCCGCGTCGCGCTCGGCCGGGCCGTGGGCCACGAGCGCGGGCACGACGCCGTGCGGCTGGCCGGGGCGTTGTGGCGCTACTTCTACCTTCGGGGGAACTACGCCGAGGGCCGCGACTGGCTGGATGCCGCGTTGCGGATCGAGGACCCCGACGAGGCTGATCACATGCTGGCCCGCGCCAAGGCGCTACGCGGACTCGGCTACCTGGCCTTCCTGCAATGCGACTACCACGACGCCACGACGTCCCTGGAAGCCGCGCTGACGCTGTACCGGCAGGCCGGTGACGACATCGGGGCCGCGCTCGCGTTGCGGCACCTGGGCGGTATCGCGCGCGAACGGGCCGACTACGAACGCGCCGTGGATCTGCACGCTCAGAGCCTGACCATCTACACCGAGCGTGGCGACCGTAACGGCATTGCCTGGGCTCGCCACCACCTCGGCTTCGTGTGCTGGCTACGCGAGGACTTCACCGCCGCCCACGAGCACGCGACGGCGGCCTTGGCACATTTCCAGCGCACCGGCGACGGCGAGGGCCTCACCTGGGCGAAGATCGACCTCGGTGCCGTGGCCATGTATGCCGGCGATCTGGCCACGGCCGAACGGCTGCTGCATCGAAGCCTCGCGCGAGCGCAGCGACTCGGCTACCGCGAGGGCATCGCGTGGGCACTGAACCAACTCGGTGTGGTCGCGATGCTGCAGAACCGCTACGAGCGAGCGATCCACCTGCTCGACGAGAGCCTCGCCGAACATCAAGAGCTCGGCGACCGTTGGCGTACCTCGAGCGTCCTGGAAGCACTGGCGGCAGTGGCCCAGCGGCGCGGCAACACCGCCTATGCCGCATTCCTCCTCGGCGCCGCGTCAGCCG
This sequence comes from Actinomycetes bacterium, assembly GCA_021793295.1. Taxonomy (GTDB): domain Bacteria; phylum Actinomycetota; class Actinomycetes; order Jiangellales; family Jiangellaceae; genus Haloactinopolyspora. The sequence continues at coordinate 994 of JAJYTA010000112.1, read as the reverse complement.
TCCGCGACACCCTCGGGGTTCCGATACCGCTGTGTGAACGTCCCAGCACCGACCTCACCGTGAAGGCGGTCCAAGCAGCGCTCGCGCCGCAGGACTTCGAGGAGGCATGGGCGGCGGGGCAAGCCACTCCCCTGCATGCGGTGGCCGGCGGATACCCACCGGACTCGCTCAGTACGCCGGACACCCAGCGCTGACGCGACGGAGTTATTTTCCGGCCGACTGCGGTCTTGCCCCCCAGTAGTCCCGCAGTCGGCCGGTAACGGCGGAGCCGGCCTGTGAAGGCCGCGCCCTCCCCCCGCCTGATCCAACTCTGGTCGATCAGGCGAACGACAACCAGCCACACCGCCCTGACATAGGCCTGACATTCTGTCCGTCATCCGCCTTGGAGCAGTTGACGCGCCAGTGACGTATCGACGACGAGCGTGGTGATGAACTGCGCGCGCACGGCCGCGAGCACCGCCTCGGCGCGGGCCGCCCCGTAGGCGGTGACGACGACCTCAGGCGTCCGGCGCAGCAGGTCCAGCGGCACCCCCACCACGCGGTCGTCGAACCCGGCTGTCACGTCCTTGCCGTCGGCGTCGAACAGGCGGCCGCTCGACTCGCCCACGGCGCCATGCGCCCGGGCCTCAGCCCGCTCGGCCGCTGACACCGCGTCCCACACCGTCGACAACCCCGCGTCCCATCCCCCGACGGAGACGACGGCCACATCCAGCTCCGCGGCCTTGTCCAGCGCCCGGGCGATCTCGGGCTGACGGCGTAGCGCCGCTGCCGTCGCCGCATCTTCGACCACCAGTGGGGCGTAGATCGGCAACGCCTCACCACCAGCGACCGCGGCCACGGTACGGACGACTTCGACCGTGCCCGACGACGCACCGGGAACGGCCAGCGACCCGGCCAGCTGCACGACCGTGCAGGGCACCAGGTGCTCGAGGCGGCTGGCCATGGCCGCGATGGTCCGGCTCCAGGCCAGTCCCACGACCTGGCCCGGCCGGAC
>JAJYTA010000111.1 GCA_021793295.1 Actinomycetes bacterium | reverse complement strand
CTCGACGCCGAGGAACTCGAAGGCCCCGGTGATCTTGTAGTCCCCGAGGGAGATGCCGATCCCGCCGAGCACGGGGAAGAGCTTGAAGACGAGAAAAAGGATGACGACGGGAAGGACGAACAGGATGCCCGCGCGGGCCTCTCGGCGCTCGACGAGCCGGCGCCGAGAGGCCTTCTTCGCAGGCGGGGCGGTGACCGCAGACGACATCGGCTATCAGCCGACGATTTCTTCTGCTTGGGCCTGCATGTCCGCGACGGCGTCTTCGGGAGACTTCTCGCCGAGCAGCACGTTCTGCATCTCGGCGATGATGACCGAGTTCACCTCCCGCGCCTTCGGGTGCTGGACACCCGGCGTGACCACGTCGAGGTACTCACCGGCGACCGCCTCCGGGGAGCCTTCGGCCATGGTGGTCTCAGCGTTCTCCTTCGGCGGGTAGAACAGGCTGAAATCGTGAATGGCGGTGAGCTGCTCCGGCTTGGTGACCCAGTTGAGGAAGACCGCCGCGGCCTCCTGCTGGTCCGACCCTTCCAGCAGCGTGAACGACCCGATCGTGCCGTAGCCGGCGCTCTCGACGTTGGTCAGCGGCGGGCCGACGCGGCGGGCGTCACCCCAGTAGGGCTCCATGAGCCCGACGCCGTTGGTCATCTCACACACGACCGTCCCTTCGGCGATACCGGACTGCTCCATCGCCACCGAGGTCACCGAGTCGTCGATGTCGATGTAGCCGTTCTCGGCGAGGGTGTGGAGGAACTGCACCGCCTCGAGCACCTCGGGCGAGTCGAGGGCCGGGTTGCCGTCCTCGTCGAAGGTGCTGCCGCCGGCCTGCTGCACATACGGCAGGAACGACATGTCCATGGCGTCGTCGGGCTTGAAGTTGAGCTGGGTCGCGTACAGCCCCTCGGCCTTGGCGGCCTCACCGAGCGCGAGCAGGTCGTCCCACGTTTCGGGCACCTCGGCGCCGAGTTGGTCCAACAGCTCACCGTTACATGTGGTGGGCACGACCGACATCAGGATCGGCGCGCTGTACTGATGGCCGTCGATGTTGCCGTACTCCAGCGCATTCTCGAAATAGCCGTCGGTCTCGAGGATGTTGTCCAGCGGCGTGAGCGCCCCCTGCTCCTGGTACTGCACGATCTCGTTCGGGATCATGTAGACGAGGTCCGGTGCGACCCCGCCGGCGATGGCGCTGGACAACGCCGTGTCGCGGTCGGCCCAGGGCAGGACCTCGCTGGTGACCTCGATGTCCGGGAACTCTTCGTTGAACTTGTCGATCATGCCCTGCCAGAACTCTTCGTCGGCATTGGCGCGGACCTCGGGGCTGATCGGGAACGTGCGAATGGTGATCTCGCCAGTGACGTCCGCCGCTTCGCCCGCAGTCGGAGCCTCAGGAAGATCTTCTTCCCCCGAGCACGCGCTGACCAGGCCGATCGCCGTCAATACAGCCGCGGCCTTGACGTACTTACGAGCCATCACACTTCTCCTTGAGGTAGTTGCCACAGCATAGAAAACCTTGTCTATAAACCTGTCCGGTGTCTAGTCGGCGTTGCCGACTCGTTACTGATCACCGATGGGGGCCGATGCTACGGGTTGCGTACCTCCCGGCCCCGCATCGTCGATGAACGCCGTGGTCAGTGGACCACCGGGTGGCGGCGCCGGCAACGACCCGCGACGACGGTGGAGAAAACCTTATCTCGGATGGCGAGTCGACGCAGCCGCAGGCAGACGCCTACTTGCGCGCCGGGCCCGTCGAGGCGCGGATCGCCAGCTCGGGCATAACCTCGATATCGTCGACGTCGCCCTCGAGCCCCTGGAGCCCGAGCTCCATGGCCCGACGCCCCATCTCCCGGAGCGGAACGTGCGCCGAGGTGAGCGACGGCACGAAGTCCTTGGCGACGTCGATGTCGTTGAAGCCCGTCACGGACATCTCGTTGGGGACGAGGATTCCCCGCTCACGCAGGTACACCAACGTCCCGAAGGCCATCTGGTCCGCCGTCGACGCGATGGCGGTGACCTCGGGACGAGTGCTCAGGATCGTCCCCGCCGCCTCGTAGCCACCGTCGCGAGTGGGCTCGGTCTCGACCGGGATCACCCGGTCACCGAACACGTCGCGGAACCCCAGGACGCGATCGCGCGTGGACAGCAGGCGCGGATCGCCGGTGATCAACGCGATCCGCTGATGCCCGAGTTCGCGCAGGTGTTCGGCGACTTCGCGTGCGGCCTCGCGATTGTCGAAGTGCACCCGGGCGGCGTGGACGTCGTCGGATATCCCGTGATGGCCGATCAGGACCGCCGCGTTGCCACCCTGGACGAAGGCGGCGAGGCTCTTTTCCATTCCAGCGGTGAATGCGGCGTCGTCGAGTCCCGAGCCGGCCACGATGAGAATGTCGACCCGCTGCTCGCGCAGCCGCCGCAGCGTATCGAGTTCCTTGCCGGGTTCACGGAACGTGTTGACTACGTTCACCATGTAGTCGGCGTCGTCGGCCACCTCGTAGATGCCGCCGATCATGCCGGAGAAGAACGGATCCGAGACGTCACCGACGAGCACACCCACGATCGACGACCGCCCTCTGAGCAGCACCCTCGCACTGGCGTTGGGTACGTAATCGAGCTGGGCCGCGACCTCGAGCACCCGCTCGCGCAGATCGTCCTTGACCGGGTAGTCACTTCCGGAAAGCACCCGCGACGCCGTAGCCAACGAGACACCGGCCCGCTGGGCGATCTGCTTCAGGTTGACCGCTCCCATGTACGGGAGGGTAACGGGAAATGCTTTCCTAAGTCATCACCGGCGTGATCGACAGCGATGACCCGCCTCCTGGAGGGGTCCGGTACGTCTCGAGTGCCCCGGACTAGGGGGAGAACCTCCAGAAGGCGGGCGTTCGTGGGTGGGCAAGCTCAGCCGGTGGTCTGCGCACCAGGTTGCACCGGGCGTGCCTGCGGTCGCGGTTCGAGCACGTGGCTGACGAGCTGGCGGTCGGGGCCCACTTCGCGTTCAGCGCCGGTGATCCGCAGCGGCAACGTCGTGTGGACGTCGACGCTGGAGCGGGCCACCCGTAGCTCGACCTCGCCCGGCTCGACGATCAGCCGTCCGTCCAGCCCGGTGAACGCGGTCACGTCGGCGGGCACACGGATGCGCACGACGGTCGACTCAGCTGGCCGAAGCGCGACCCGGGCGTAGCCGATCAACCGCACGACCGGCCGAGTGACCTGGGCGACCGGGTCGTGCAGGTACAGCTGGACGACGTCGGCGCCGGCCACGTCGCCGGTGTTGCGCACGGTGAGGCGCACCTCGACCGCGCCGTCGGACGGCCAGGTCTGCGCGTCTGCCTCCACGGCCACGTCGTCCCAGGCGAAGCTCGTGTAGCTGAGTCCGTGCCCGAACGGGAACGCCGGCTCCGGGTCGATGTTCGACACGCCGGACCGGTGCGCGAGGGCCGGGCCGAGGTACGTGCCTGGTTGGCCACCGGGATCACGCGGGACGCTGACCGGTAGCCGTCCCGACGGGGAGATCGCGCCGGTCAACACCTCGGCCAGCGCCCGGCCGCCGAGCTGGCCGGGGAAGAACGCCTGCACGATCGCAGCGGCGTCGTCGTATCCGCCCAGCGCGTACGGCCGTCCGGTGAGCAGCAGGAGCACCACCGGCGTGCCCGTCGCCAGCACCGCGCGCACCAGCTCGTCCTGAACTCCTGGCAGTCTGAGCTCGCTGACGTCACATCCCTCGCCGGACGTGCCCCGGCCGAACAGCCCGGCGCGATCGCCCACCGCGACGATGCACACGTCGGCCGCCCGGGCCGCGTCGACCGCGTCGGCGATCTGTGACCGGTCCTCGTCGGTGACGTCGCAGCCGCGGACGTGCCGCACCTGTTCGTGCACCGCCCGCAGCGCCTCGTACACCGATGGGATCTCCAGCCCGATCTCGGTGCCGGGATGCTGCACCCCCACGTGTGCGGGGAACGAATAGCAGCCCAGCATCGCCATCGGTTCGTCGGCCAACGGCCCGACCAGCGCGACGCGCGCGTTGGCGGGCAGCGGCAGCACGTCGCCCGGATTGCTCAGCAACACGATCGCCTCTCGGGCCAGGCGCAACGCCACGTCTTGGCTGGCCGGGTCGTCGAGGGTCAGTTCCTCGACGCCGGGTGGTGTGGGGTCCCAGTCGGCATCGAGCAGGCCGAGTTGCGCCTTCTGGGTGAGCACGCGGTGCAGCGCCCGATCCACCAGGGCTTCGTCGATCCGGCCCGCACGAACCGCATCGAGCAGCTGCGTCCCGAAGGTGTCGACCGTCGGCAGCTCGACGTCGATGCCGGCACGCAGCGCCAGACCGGCCGCCGAGACCGCACCGTCGGCCACGCCGTGCAGTGTTTCGAGGAAGCGCACGCTGAAGTAGTCGGAGACGACGGTCCCGTCGAATCCCCAGGCCTCCCGGAGCAGCCCGGTGACCAGTCGCGGGTCCGCCGCGGTCGGAACGCCGTCGATCTCGGTGTACGACGGCATCACCGAGCGCGCCCCGCCGAGGCGCAGCGCCGCCTCGAACGGAGCCGCGAACACGTCGGCGAACTCACGCTGGCCCAACGACGTCGGCGCCAGGTTGCGCCCGGCACGGGAGGCGGAGTAGCCGGCGAAGTGCTTGAGGGTGGCCACGATGCCCGCGTTCTCCAGGCCGCGCACGTAGGCCGCACCGACGGTCGCCACCAGGTACGGGTCTTCGGAGATCGTCTCTTCGGTACGGCCCCAGCGGTAGTCGCGGGTCACGTCCAACACCGGCGCGAGGCCCTGATGCACGCCGGCGGCCCGCATGGTCGCGCCGATGCGCCCGGCCATCTCTTCGACCAGGTCGGGGTCGAACGTCGCACCCCAGGCCAACGGGATCGGATAGGCGGTGGCCTGCCAGGCGGCGAACCCGGTCAGGCACTCCTCGTGGACCTGCGCGGGGATGCCGAACCGGCTGGCCGCGACGATTTCGGCCTGTGATTTCGCCAGCGCCAGCGCACCGGAGACTGGGTCGACCGGGTTCGTCCCGAACGGCCGGGTCAGCTGGCCCAGCCCGAAGCGGATGACCTCGGACCACTCGACCGGCTCCGGCACGATCTCGGACTGGTGCGGCGCGACGCCGCCGCCCGAAGCGTCCGCACCGACCCACACGCCGACCAGCTGGGCAAGCTTCTCCTCCAGCGTCATCCGGGCGGCGAGGGCATGCGCGCGCTCAGCCGGCGTGCGCGCCGGATCCTGCCAGGTCGGCACCGGCATGTTCGAGTCGCCCGCGGCGGCACTCGCTTCCGTCGTCATGGAACTCCTCATCCGAAACTTTCGGATCCACAGCCGATATCAGTCATGGCAAGGTAGGGCCGCTGCCCTACCGACGTCAACCCACCGGTGGCCGTGATCGGCCCAGACCTCCAGCGACGGCATCACGGTCAGCGCCATGTGTGGCCGTGACGCACCACCACGTGCTGCTATGATCAAGCCGATAATTTCGACGCTGTTGATCACCTACCCGCCATCGAGGATGCGCGCTTATGTCAGCGACTTCGCCAGGAGGAGCACCGCGCTCAGGTCCGTCGGCGACCATCTCGTCCATCGCCGCCGAGCTCGGCGTATCGGTGCCCACGGTCTCCAAGGTGCTCAACGGCCGGACCGACGTCGCGCCCAAGACTCGGGCCAAGGTCGAGGCGGCCCTGGAACGGCATCAGTACAAGCGACGCCGGCGCGGGCCTGCGGTCGTCGGGCCGCCGCTGATCGATCTCGCCTTCCACGAGCTCGACTCCGCGTGGTCCATCGAGATCATCCGGGGGGTGGAGGCCTCGGCCGCCGCGGAAGGGGTCGGGGTCGTTCTCTCCGAGTTCGGTGGCCGGCACCGGCCGGAGCAGGACTGGCTCGACGCGGTTCTCGCCCGTCGCCCGCTCGGCGTCATCCTGGTGCTCTCCGGGCTGGGCAAGGCTCAACAGCATCAGTTCGAGAGCCGGTCCATCCCGTTCGTGGTCGTCGACACCGCGGGCGAGCCGCCGGAGGACGTGCCGACCGTCGGCTCCAACAACTGGAACGGCGGGTTGTCGGCCACCCGGCATCTGCTGCGCCTGGGCCACCGGCGCGTCGCCGTCATCTCCGGGCCGGCCGACGTCGTGTGCTCGCGCGCTCGAGTCGACGGGTTCCGCAGCGCCCACGCCGAAGCGGGCCTGACCGTCGACCCGTCGCTGATCCGGTACGGCGACTTCTACGTCGACGGCGGCTACGAGCATGGCAAGGACCTGCTCTCACGTCCCGACCGGCCGACGGCGATCTTCGCCGGCTCGGACATGCAGGCGCTCGGCGTGCTCCGCGCCGCGCGTGAGCTCGGGCTGCACGTGCCTCGCGATCTTTCGGTGGTCGGCTACGACAACCTGCCCCTCACCGAGTGGATCGGCCCCGCCCTCACCACCGTCAACCAGCCGCTGCATGCCATGGCCAGCACAGCGACCCGCCTGCTGGTCGAGTTGTCGCGCGGCGAGGAGCCGGAACTGCTGCGCGTCGACCTCGCCACGGAGTTGATCGTCCGCGAGAGCACCGCCCCGCCGGCCGAGTGAAGCCGCAGCGGGCTCACCTGCCCTCGGTGACCTCGGCCAGGCGTGCGGGGCTGTCGTCGGTGCGGCTGGTGATGAACTCCACCGGCAACGACCGGCCGAAGTACAGGTCGGACAGCTTCGTCGCGCGGTCCAGGCACGCATCGACCAGCGATGCGACCAGCGTGTTGACGTCGTCATCGATGCGCTCGGACGAGTCGGGCCACGTGCTGCGGTACACGATCTCGCGCTGGGCGCCTTGATGGGTGGCGATCGCCCCCCACGACTCGAGCACCGGGTCCCCGACCTCGTCGGCCCATGCGGCCAGGGCGACGAATCCGACGTGCGAGGACTCGGGTAATGCCCCTGGGCGGGAACGCGCCATCCACTCAGTGACCGAATGACGATCTGCGGCCACATACAACACGTCGAGTTCGTACTTCTCAGAAGCAGACCAGAATGCTTCGTTCATGGCATGAACGAATGCCGGGCGCAGTGTTCTCACCGGATTTCCACCGCCCCATCGGGATCGATGACGGCCTCGGGTTCGTAGCCGCGTAACAGGATGTATTCCACGCCGATACCGACGTCGCACCAACGCGGCCCGCGCAGTGAGCTCAGCTTCAGCGGATCAAGACGCAGCACGAACGTCCGGGCCGCCGGCCAGCCGGTCAGCGCCAGATAGGTCTGCAGCTCGTCGGGCTGATACGGCGTAGGCGTGACGAAAACCGGGCCTGGATGACGCACTTCCTTGGCGTGCCGCTCGTCGACGTAACGAAACAGCGGCCGCCCCGCCAGTTCGCGAGCCACACTCTCGCCCCGGCGCACCGGCAACATATCGAGCGAGGTCTCGCTGGATGCGATCGACATACTCAACATTCGCGCATCCGATGCAGTGGATAACCACGCACTACTCATCTGCCACCGCCCCCCTTGCAGACGCATTTCAGGCTACCCCCGGGTCACCGGCGTGTACACCCTTCATCGCCGTCTACATCGCGGCCTACGTGGAATGATCCTCAACCGACGAACGAGCGAGGTCGGCAGCGTGGCGTGGGGGCGACACGGCCCAGGCGCCCGGAGCAAAATTCACCACTTTTCGCAATGGTGCGAAACGACACCAAACGGCACGCTCGGCCGAGTGACGCCGAAGGCGAGGAGAAGTCTGTTGACCGTACGACGTTTCGCGCGCCCGCGACGGCAGCGTGCCGCTGGTTGGCTGGGTTCGGTCACCGCAGCGGCGATGCTGTCGGTCCTGCTGGCCACACCTTCCGCGGCTGAGCCCCCCGGTCCGCCGACCGCCGCCGACCCCCCTGGCGACCCCACCAAGGTGAGCACCGACGACGCCGGCGACGTGTTCCGGACGACGGGTAAGGGCACCGGCCTGTGGGTGGTCGAGCTCGAGGAACCCGCACTGGCCAGTTACACCGGCGGTGTCGACGGGTTCGCGCCCACCAGCCCGCAGGTGACCGGTGCGCAGCGCTTGGACGTCGACGCACCGGCCAGCGAGGCGTACCGCGATCACCTCGAGGAGCGGCAGGCCGACGCCCGGGCCGCCATCGACGAGGCCTTGGACCGGTCGGTCGACGTGGCCTACACCTACCAGAACGTGATCAACGGTCTGGCCGTCCAGGTCGACGACGACGAAGCCGAGGAGCTCGCGAGCCTGCCCGGCGTCACCGCGGTGTATCGCGACGTCGAACGCGAACTCGCCACGGACGTCAGTCACGACCTCATCTCTTCGGCCAGCATCTGGACCGGCGCGACTGGCGACGACGCCGGCACCCGCGGCGAGGGCGTCCTGGTCGGCGTCATCGACAGCGGGGTCAACCCCGACCATCCGTCGTTCGCCGCCACCGACGGCGAAGGGTACGAGCACACCAACCCGTTCGGCTCGGGCACCTACCTCGGCGTCTGCTCCCCTGACCACCCCGACCACCAGGACATCTGCAACGACAAGCTCGTCGGCGCGTACAACCTGCACCCGGCATCACCTGATGCCCGCGATGCCGACAACCACGGCAGTCACACCGCCAGCACGATCGCCGGCAACCTGCACGAAGCGACCGTGCAGGTGGGCGGCGAGACCTTCACCCGCACCGTGCAGGGCGTGGCCCCGCGAGCCAACCTCATCTCCTACCTGGTCTGCTATCCCAGCTGTCCCACCACCAGCAGTGTCGCCGCCGTGGAACAGGCCGTGACCGACGGTGTGGACGTGCTGAACTTCTCGATCAGCGGCGGGAAGGACCCGTGGCGCGACCTCGTCGACCGTGCCTTCCTCGACGCGTTCAACGCCGGCATCTTCGTCGCCGCGGCGGCCGGCAACGACGGCCCTGGCGCCGGCACCGTCGCGCACACCGGGCCCTGGAACGCCGCGGTCGCCGCGACGACGCACTACCGCGGGTTCGTCACCACGCTCGACGTCACCGGCCCGGCGCCGGTGCCCGACGAGCTCACGGGACTGCGCGCTGCGCCCGGTTCCGGCCCGGATCACGCTGCCGACATCGAGGCGCCGATCCGTGCCGCGGCCGTCGTCGCGCCGGGCAACGACGCCGGCTGCCGCGCGTTCCCCGAAGGCGCGTTCGACGGTGCGGTGGCGTTGATCGACCGTGCAACGTGCGCGTACTCGGTGAAGGTGGACAACGCCGCCGCGGCGGGAGCGGTCGCTGTCGTCGTGGTGGACGCGACGGCCGGCCCGCCGGTTCCCATGGGCGGGCTCGAGGACACGACGGTGCCCGCGGTGATGATCGAGCGGGACGCCGGTGCCGCGCTGCGCACCTTCCTCACCGACCACGACGACGCGGTCACCGTCCGGCTGGGCAACACCACCGAGCTGGTCGACGACCACGAGTGGGAGGACATCGTCGCCGGTTTCAGCTCCCGCGGGCCGGGCGGGCTGGACATGCTGGCGCCCACGTTCGCCGCTCCCGGTGTCAACGTCCTGGCCGCCGGCATGGGACCGGACGGCGCGGCGGACCGGTACGTGGTGCTCAGCGGCACCTCGATGGCCTCGCCGCACGGCGCAGGCGCCGGCGCGTTGCTGACCGCCCTGCACCCGGACTGGTCGCCGGCCCAGATCACCTCGGCACTGGCATCGTCGGCGGACCCCGACATCCGCGCCGAGGACGGCACCAGCACCGCCGATGCGTACGACGTCGGCTCGGGTCGGCTGGATCTCGGCGGCGCCGGGCGGATCGGTCTGGTCATGGACGAGTCCTACGCTGACTTCCTGGCCGCGGACCCCGCGATCGGCGGCGACCCGAGCTCGCTGAACCTGCCGTCGTTCGTCGACACCACGTGCGTGGAGTCGTGCTCGTGGACCCGCACCGTCGAAAATGTCTCGGCGGTGGCCGCGACGTACACCGCCGACGTGACGGCGCCGGAGGGGGTCTCCATCACGGTAGAGCCGCAGGAGTTCACGATCGAACCGGGCGCCACCCAGACGGTGGAGGTCACTGCCACCGTCGACCTTTCGGCGACCACAGCGGACCAACCGGCCTTCGCCGACATCGCGCTGAGCACCAGCGCCGTCCACGACAACGGCCGGCCCGTCACGCCGGTGCACTACCCGGTGGTCGTGACGCCGCGCACCCCGGTGCCCCCGACGGCCGTGCTCACCCCGACGAACATCACCGCGGCGCAGGGCGTGGACGACGTGGCGAGCCACACCGTGAGCATCGGCAACGGCGGCAACACCGACCTGACGTGGCAGCTGGACGAGGGCACGGCGCCGGAGGCCGAGCACTGCGCCGCACCCGGCGACGTGGCCTGGCTGACGGTGGCACCGCACTCGGGCACCGTCACGCCGGATGCCACCGGCAAGCTCGAGGTGACGGTCGACTCGACCGGGATGTCACCGGGCACGTTGTCGGCCACCCTGTGCCTGCGCACCAACGACCCCGACAAGGAGCTCAGTGTCGTCGACGTGGTGGTGACGATCCTCGGCGACAGCGGCGCAGACGAGAACGCGCTGTACACCGAGCTCGTGGCTGACGGGCTGTCAGACGACCAGGTCGGTGAAGCGGTGGCGATCGACGGCGACACCGCCGTCGTGGGGGCGTTCCTGACTGACGTCGACGAGACGGCCAACGTGGGCGCCGCGTACGTCTACACCCGTACCGACGGCGGCTGGCAGTACCGCACGACGCTGCTTCCGCCGGCCGAAGACCGCGACATCGGCGTGCTGTTCGGCTCCTCGGTGGCCGTCGACGGCGACACCGTCGTGGTGGGCGCCCCGGGCGCCAGCACCGCGGAGTCCAAGCCCGGCGCGGCCTACGTCTTCACGCGAGACGGCGACACCTGGGCCTACCAGGCCAAGCTCACCACCGACGAGGTCCGCAGGGGCGGCAACCTGGGGAAGGCGGTGGCCATCGACGGCGACACCGTCGCTGTGGGCGCGCCCGACGACCACGTGGGTGACAACAACGTCCAGGGCGTCGTGTACGCCTTCGAACGCGACGGCGACACCTGGTCGCCGGGGCAGCGCATCGTCGCCGAGGAGGGTTCGTCGTTCGCCAACTTCGGCACGTCGATCGCTGTGGACGGCGACACCGTCGTGATCGGTTCCCCGAACACGACGATCGGCGGTCAGTTCCGCCAGGGCGCGGTGTACGTGTTCACCCGGGCCGACGACGGCTGGGCCGAACAGCGCATCCTGACCCCGTCCGACGCTGCTCCGGAGGTGGCCTTCGGCACCAGTGTGGATCTCGACGAGGGCACCATCGTCGTGGGCGCGAGCGGGCCCGCGCTGGACTTCCTCGTCAGCCACGGCTCTGCGTACGTGTTCACCGGTGCGGACGCGCAGTGGGCCGAGCAGGCCAAGCTCGCCCCCACCGACGCCCACGTCAACAACAGGTTCGGGACTTCGGTGGCGATCGACGGCGACGCCGTGGTCGTGGGTGCTCCCTACCAGGGGCAGACCGCCGGCGTCGATCTGCAGAAGGGCTCGGCCGTGGTGTTCACCCGCGACGGCGACGGCTGGACCCAGCAGCGCAAGCTCGTCGCCAAGACCACCGCACAAGGCGATCACCTGGGCACTTCGGTGGACGTCTCCGGTGGCGACGTGATCGTCGGGGCGCCCGACGCCGACTCCGGCGACACCGCCAGGCAGGGCACGGCCTACGTGTTCGTCCCCGGCAGCGACGCGCCGGCCGACCCCGCCATCGAGGTCTCCCCCGGTGAACTGGCCGCCGAGGTGACCCCGGGTGAGTCGACCACTCAGCAGCTCAGCCTCAGCAATCCTGGTGGCGGCGAGCTGAGTTGGGAGATCGAGGCCGAGAGCACGGTGTCGGGACGGTTGCGCCCGGCGGGGCCGGCCACCGTCGCCGAGACCCCGGCGAACACGACCGCGCTCGCCCCGGACCAGGACGAGGCCACCGACGGCTGGGCCGTGCAGCCCGGGCCGGACGTACTGCGCACCCAGCCTGGCGACCGGCCGTCAACCGACGGCGACTCGGCCGATCCGTCGCAGCCGGCGGACGGGGCCGACAGCGTACGGCTGACCCACTCGGCCTCGATGGAGATCGGTGCCGCCGCCGCACCGGTGTGCACCAACAACCTGACCGGCACGAGCCGCGAGAACCGATTCCTGCGCACGTTCACGCTGACCGACTTCGGCGTCGAGGGCGCATTCGACGTCAGCGAGGTCACCTTCGGCGTGCACTTGGTGACGCCGAAGGCTGAACTGACGGTGAACCTCTACACCATGGGCGGCGCGTTCGAGTACATGGAGCTGAGCCGGCTGGCCACCACGACGGTCAGCCTGCAGACCTTGGAGCCGAAGCTGGTCACCGTCCCGCTCGAGGCCCGGGTTCCGGCCGGGGCCACGATGGTGCTGGAGGTCGTCGCTCCCGACATGGAGGGCGTGGGCTACATCTCCCCCGGAGTGAACAGCGCCGGGCAGAGTGCTCCGTCGTACATCTCCGCGCCGGACTGCTCGGCCCCGAACCCGGTCACCATCGAGAGCATCGGCTTCCCCGAGGCTCACCTGGTGATGGCCGTCGACGGGACGCCGCTGGAGCCGGTCCACTGTGAGCTGCCGTCCTGGCTGGGCGTGGCCCAGCGGTCGGGGACGGTGGCGCCGGGTCAGACCGGGACGGTCGAGGTCACGCTGGACGCCGCCGAGCTCGACGAAGGCACGCACACCGCCCATCTGTGCATCGCCAGCAACGACCCGGCCACCCCGATCACCACGGTTCCGGTGAGCCTCGTCGTCGCCGCGGGCAGTGACGAGCCGGAGTTGGACGTCGAAACCCGGGTCTCCGGCGGCATCTGGTACGCCGACCTGACCTGGACCGGCCTCAGCGCCGAGCAGGTGGACATCGAGCGCGACGGACTGACCGTCGCGACGGTCGCCAACACCGGCGAGCACACCGACATGGTGGGCCGGCCCCGGCGAGGCGAGTCGTTCACCTACCGGGTGTGTGCCGCTGGTACCGAGGTCTGCTCCGATCCGGTGACGGTCTACCCGCGCGGGGAGATCCGCGACCCGTAAGGCCGTCCGGCCGTGTTCGACCACGCCGTGAGCGCTGCTGGTGTACCGCAGACCATCAGCCGCGCTCACGGCGTCGGTTCGCGATATGCTCAGCGCGGCATGGCCGAGCTGAGTGTCGCCACGAATTCCGTGGTCTCTCCTGCCCTGGTCGGACGGGCGGGCGAGCTGCGCCGCTTGATCGACGCCACGGCCACCTCCCCGGCGCTGGTCGTCGTCGGCGGTGAAGCTGGTGTCGGCAAGACTCGGCTGGTCAGCGAGTTCGCCACCGCTGCTGCGCGAGACGGACGACGGACGCTGCTGGGGCGGTGTCACCGGATTCGTGAGTCGTTCCCGCTCGGACCGGTCATCGACGCCGTGCGCGGGCTCGGCGCCGAGCTCGCCGGACTCGAGCTGTCCCCCGTCGCCGGTGCGTTGCGCGCGTTCCTGCCCGAGCTCACCGAGGTCCTTCCGGCGCCGTTGGAACCGCTGGACGATCGGGCCGCCGAGCGGCATCGGGTCTTCCGCGGATTCGTCGACGTCTTCTCCGCACTCGGGCCGACGGTGTTGATCCTCGAGGACCTGCACGCTGCCGATGACCAGACCGGCGACTTCGTCCACTACCTGCTGCACGAGTCGTTGCCCGACTTGTCGGTGGTCGTCACCCACCGCAACGAGACCGTCGCCCCGCGCGTGCGTGCCCTGGCCGCCGACCTGCCGACGACCACACGCCGGGCCGACGTGAGCGTCGACCCGCTCGGCCCGGAGGCCGCCGGTGAGCTCGCCGCGGCGATCATGGGCGTCGAGACGGTCTCTGCGGAGTTCGCCGCCTACCTGTGCGAGCGGACCTCCGGGCTGCCGTTCGCCATCGAGGAGCTCATCGCCCTGCTGCGGGCCCGCGGCAGTCTGGTGCAACGCCGCAGCGGCAGCTGGGCACGGCGCGCGCTGGCCGAGCTCGACGTGCCCACCAGAATCCGCGACTCCGTC
>JAJYTA010000110.1 GCA_021793295.1 Actinomycetes bacterium | reverse complement strand
GTACCGGAGGCCACCTGGACGCCTTCGAGGTAGAGCTCAGCCCGCTGGAGCTCACCCGGTACCCGGTCCACCCGCGCGACGCCGTCGTCCAGCAGCAGCCGGGGCCTGGGCTCCGGCCGGACGGCACCGGTCAGTTCGGCCAGCTCCTGGTAAGAGCGCGTGGGGATGGCGGGGTACTCCAGCAGCGTCCAGCCGTGCCACGAGTCGTCCGGCTCGTCCTCGGACCACAGGAACCACGCCAGGCCGGACACATAGGGCCGCTGTGCTGCCAACTCGAAGGCCCGGCGCAGGTAGAACGCACGCCGATCGTCGGGCACCTCACCCATCCACGTCGGGACCGCGGAGTAGGCGAACTCGCCCAGGTAGATCTGCTTGTCACCATCGCCCTGGCGCACCATCTCCGAGTACAGGCGGTCGATCCCGAGGAAGTTGTCGTCGAACTCGCCGCCGGCCGCGTTCTCGCGCACCTTGGCCGGGTCGTGGTTGTCCGGGTGCCGGTCGTCGGTGTAGGGATGCGCGCCCATGACGTCGAAGAAGTTGCGGTGACGCTGCGCATCCGGGTAGGTCCGGAGGGCGGCGTAGACCTCACGGACGAAGCCGGGGTCGATCCGGGTCGTGCCACCGAAGACGACGGATGCGTCTGGATCGGCACCTTTGACGGCCAGGTAGCCGGCGCGGAGCAACTTCGCGTAGTCGGCTGGATCCTCGACGGGCTTGTAGAAGTCGCGCCAGTTCTCTTCGTTCCAGATCTCGTAGCTGTCCACCTGGCCGCGGTATCGAGTGGCCAGGGTCGTCACGAAGCTCTCGAAGTGCGCGAGTTCCTCGGCGGTCCTGGTCGGTGGATACCAGATGCGCTCGTCGTAGCTGGGCACCGTGTCGACGAGGTCGGGGTGCACCCAGTCGGGCGTGGAGTTGATGTGGACGGCGGTCGTGATGCCGCGCCGCTCGGCCTCCTCGAAGTAGTGATCCAGGTGCGACCAGTCGCATTCGTCGGGCTGCGAGCACAGCCCGGTCCACGAGGCGACGATCTGCGCCCGGTGCACCTTCGCCTCGGCCATTTTGTCCAGGACGGCATGCAGGTTGTCCGCCGGTGGATAGACGAAGGCGACCGCGAGATCTCGCACCTGCCGGGGCGAAACTCGTTGGTCTCGCGCCGGCACGGCGATGCCGACGCCGGCGCTGTCGGGGCTCGGTCCGGTGCGTACCGCTTTCACCGGTGAAGCGGGCTCGATGGCCTGAGCATGCCAGGCCGGCGCGAGTCCCAGCGCCAGCAGAGCAGCCACCAGTGGAACATGCTTTCGCATCGCGATCTCCTGTTTCTGCAGGTCACTGTGCGTACGCGGTCAGCACGACGGGGCCGCGGGCCATTCGGCCAGCGGATCCGGCTGGGTGAAGTGGTTCAGTCCTGGCTGGGCATCGCTCGTGTCGGCCACGTGATGCTCGTCGGCGCCGGACCCGTGGAGTCGCGGACGACGAGCTGCGTGTCGACCTCGACCGTGCCGATGTCGCTCTTGTCGGCGGATTGCAACATGCCCACGAGCAGGTCGACCGCGAGCGAGCCGATCTCATCGACCGGGATCCGTACCGTGGTCAGCTGCGGGCGGGTGACGACCGCCAGGTACGTGTCGTCGACGCCGACCACGCTGATGTCGTTCGGCACCGACAGACCGCGATGACTCAATTGCATCTGCAGCCCGACTGCGGTCATGTCGTTGTTCGCGATGGCCGCTGTCACGCCGTGGACGGCGACCAGGTCGGCCGCCTGTACGCCACCTTCGATGGATTGGGGGAACGGGCCGAGCTCCACCAGCTCCATGCCGAGTTTCTTGCATGCGGCACGTACCGCCGCGCGACGGTGTTGGTTCGACCACACCGTGCGGGGCGCGTTGATGTAGGCGCACCGGGTGTGCCCGAGCGCATACAGATGCTCGACCGCCTGCCGCATGCCGTCCTCACTGGAGGCGACCACCGCCGGCGCTCCAGGGGCTGCGCGATTGACGAAGACCGTGGGCACGCGGTCGGCGATGCTCGCCAGCGTCTCGCCCGGCAGTCGCGAGGACCAGAAGATCAATCCGTCGACCTGTTTCGCCATCATGGCGACGGCTTCGGTCTCTTCACCGGGCCGCGCGTCGCTGTCGGCGAGGTACACGCCGTAGTTCCGCGAACCGGCCCGCCGCTGGACGGCCTTGATCATCGGCGGGAAGAACGGATTGACGATGTCGGGCACGATCAAGCCGATGGATCCGGTCCGGCTCGACCTGGGTGCCGGAACAGGCGCGTACCCGAGCCGCTCGGCGACTTCCAGCACGCGGCTGCGGGTCGCGGCATTCACCCGATCGGGCGCTCCGAAGACCCGCGAGACCGTCGCCTTGGAGACGCCCGCTTCGGCCGCCACATCGGTGATCGTCACCGCCATCTGGCCTCCCTCTGTTGGCTAGAGACTGCACCAAGCCCGGATTCAAGTCAACACTTTTCTGAAACTATTGGTAACGTTGCGGAAACTTCACTGAGCCTTACGCGTCAAAGGAGTGCCGCAGGTGCAGATCACCGACGTGTCGCTGCTGGTCATCCCAGACGGGGGACAAAACATGCTCCTGGTGGTGGTCGACACCGACGAGGAACTCTACGGCGTCGGGGAGGTCGGCGTGCGCACGTCGCCCGAGGTGTCGCGGGCGGTGGTGGACAGGATGCGAGACCTCCTGATCGGCTCCGATCCCGGCCGCATCGAGCATCTCTCGCAGGTGATGTCGCGCAGCGATTTCTTCCCGGCCGACCGATCCACGACCTGCGTCATCTCCGCGATCGACATCGCATTGTGGGATCTGCTCGGCAAGGTGCACGACGTACCGGTGCACAAGCTCATCGGCGGCCGGGTGCGCGACCACGTCACGTGCTACGCGCACGTCCATCCCGAAGGGCCGGACACCCAACCGGTGGTGGACAGCTCACGACGACTGGTCTCCGAAGGCTGGCGGTATCTGCGACTCGTCGTCCCCACCTCCGGCTCGATTCTCGAACCTCGCCAGGCCATGCGTACGGCCATCACGCAGTTCCATGCCGTACGGGAGGCCGTGGGGGACGAGATCGAGCTCATCATCGACGCCCACACCCGGTTGGACCTGCCCGAGGCAGTGACCCTGTGCCGCGAACTCGAGCCGGCCCGGCCCTACTTCGTGGAGGACCCGCTTCGCTGCGAGAACCTCGACGCCTACCGGATGCTGCGGCTGCGTACGGGCGTACCGCTGGCGGCCGGCGAGCAACTCAGCTCGAAGTGGGAGTTCCGGGCCCTGATCGAGGGTGACCTCATCGATTACGCCCGCGTGGACCTCGGCATCGTCGGCGGCATCACCGAGGCCCGCAAGATCGCCGGTCTGGCCGAGACGCACCACGTCAAGATCGCCACGCACAACCCGCTCGGGCCGGTCTCGGCGGCTGCGGCCCTACAGTTCAACCTCGCCTGCCCCAACTTCGGCGTGCAGGAGATGCCGCCTGGGTCCGGCGTCGTCAACGGCGCGCTCGTGCCTGGAGACCGGCCTGGCCTCGGGATCGACACGGACTGGAGAGCAGCCGCCGCCGATCCCGTTCCATGGCGAACGCCGCGGGTGAAACGTCTCGATGGGACCTTCACCAACTGGAGCCTTGCACTCCTGCGCCTGGCCGGCCTGTGACCGGCGTCGCGCTGCACGACGTTGTCGGGGCCCGGGCCGAGCCATGAAGCTCCGTCCGGGCCCCGCGCCAAACCGTCAGCGCTGCCAGATGCGGACGTAGTCGATCGCCTTCTGCGCCGACGCCGTCTGCGCCACCGGCTGGTAGCCCGACCTCGCGTACACGTAGAGGTCTTCGATGACGTAGGTGTCCTCCGACGGGGCTCCGGCGACGTCGCACACCAGCTCACCGTCGATGTAGAACTTGGTGCCGCTCGCGGAGATGTCGGCGCCGTAGGTGTGGAAGTCCGCACCCGGGTCGAAGTCCAGATTCACCTGACACCCGCCGCCGGCACCGACGTGCGACGTCAGGTAGAGCGTGCGCGGGTTGTCGCTGTACTGCTCGTAGACGTCGGTCTCTTGCCAGGAGTTCACGCCGTCGGCCTGCCAGGTCCAGAACGCCGGCCAGAAGCCGCGCTGGTCCGAGACCGGGTCACCGTCGGCGTCGACCACGTTGAAGGTCAACTTCGCGCGCGACTCGATGAAGCCGTACCGGAAGGTGAACCCGTCAGAGCCGTTCGAGCTCAGCAGGCACGACGTCCAGTCGTACACCTCACCGGACGGTGAGGTGTACTGCTCGCGCTTGGCGGTCATGGTCACGACGCCGTTGCTTTCCGTGCAGTTGCGATCCAGGTTGTACTCCATCTGCTGATTGCCTTTGTTGCCACGGCCGTTGTCGGCCAGGGCACTGGAGTGCCCCCGCCACTTCGTCCCCCAGTCCACGGCGGTGCCGTTGAACTCGTCCCACCACTGAAGGTCCCAACCGGACCCGGCACCCACGGGCTGCACGCCGGCCGGCGGTTCGTCGCTGCCGCCCTGGTTGCCGCCGGGTGCGACGTCGAACGTCACTGGCGCAGCAGCCACCAGCTTCGCTCCGAACGTGATGGGCTGGTCCGCGGTCGGCGACTGCGCGTCCCGGCCGACGGCCTGCAGGGTCACTGCGTTCGTGACCGTGTACTGGACGTCGTCGGCCGCGGATGCAGGCACCTGACTGAGCAAGGCGACGAACAATGCGGGCACGCTCGCCACCCGCGTGATCCGGCGCATGGACTACCTCCTTGGTGAGGCGGTTGGGGTGCCCTAACGATGGAGCCGCCGGTCATCCGGGTCAACTGGTTTCTGCAATCTTCTGGAAACTTGACTGAAACTGTTGCCGACCTGATGGTCACTGTGGCAGGGTCAGGATGTCGGGTTCGGGAGGAGTAGGCGTGAAGGTCCTCATCACCGGAGGATCCGGTCAAGTGGCCGGTCAACTCCTCCCGGGACTCGTCGGGCGCTACGACGTCCGCGGGTGTGATCTGGTGGATGGTGACCTGTCCGATGCCCACACCGCGGCCAAGCTCGTCGACGGCGCCGACGCTGTTGTCCATCTGGCCGCCGTGCCTGAGCCCGACGCGTCGTGGGCGGACCTCATCGGTCCCAACATCCGAGCCGTGACGAACGTTCTCGCCGCTGCAGGCCGGGCGAAGGTGGTCCTCGCCAGTTCGATCCACGTGATGGGGCTGCACCGGGGCCGCCCGGTCGAGCCGCACTGGCCGCCCGCACCGTGCTGTGCCTACGGCGCCACGAAGGCTTTCGCCGAGGCCGCCGCCCGTGCTCACAGCCATCGCCACGGCAACTCGGTCATCTGTCTGCGGCTGGGCGCGACGACCCCCACACCGCAGGCGGGCCAGTCCGCCGGAGCGTGGCTGGCCCCGGCGGACCTGCAGCAACTCGTGGTCTGTGCGCTGGAGACGCCGGTGCGGTTCGGGATCTACCACGGCGTGTCCGCCAACTCCGCTCGCGAGTGGTCGACAACCAACGACATCGGCTATCGACCGGTCTGCGATGCCGCGACCCACCCCGACCCGTCGTCCTCCGCCGGCGTATGGGAACCGTGCCAACCGGAAAGGGAGCTGTGATCACCACCTTCGTCGCCGAGACCGACCTCACCGAGGAGCAGGATGCTCAGCTGCGTCAGCTTCTCGCGATCGGCTTCCCGGAGCGCGCGAGCCACTTCGAACGTCAGTCGTGGTGGCTGGCCCGCCCGCAGTGGCGGCTGTGGCTCAGTGACGACGACGGCCGGCCGCTCGCTCACCTCGGCATCGAGCGGCGCCGCATCGGCGTCGGCGACCACGACGTGTACGTGGCCGGCGTCGGGCACGTCTGCACCCATCCGGATCAGCGCGGGCGAGGCCTCGGACGGGAATTGATGCACCACCTACGCGCGGTCATGCCCGCACCGGTGGGCTTCCTCACCTGCGGCCGGCACGTCGTCGGCTTCTACGAAGCCGCCGGCTGGCGTGAGGTTCCCGGTCCGGTGGAGATGACGAACGTCTATACCGGCGAGCGCATGGTCTCGACGTCTCACCCGCCCATGGTCCTCGGGGACGGATTTCCCGCGGGCAGCCCCATCGACTTACGGGGGCTGCCGTGGTGAGCGATGCCGCGGCCGCAGCGGTGCACCGGCTGCTGCCCGAGCATCACGACCAGCTGAGCCTGATCGAAGCGCCGGGCGACGGTGACTCGTTCCGGATCGAGGGGACGACGATCACGGGCACCTCGCCCAGCGTGCTGCTGACCGGGGTCCACTGGTATCTCACCAGAGTGGTCGGCGTCAGCGTCGGTTGGCCGGGCGACAGCCTGAACCGCCTGCCACGCCACCTCCCGGCGTCCCCGCTCATCGTTCGCGAAGCCGTCGTACGACACCGCTTCGCCCTCAACGACACCGACGACGGATACTCCGGGCCGTACCGTGACTGGCGCACGTGGGAGCGCCACCTCGACCTGCTTGCCCTGCACGGCATCAACGAGGTGCTGGTGACGGTCGGTACCGAGGAGGTGTACCGGCGCGCGTTCGTCGAGCTCGGCTGTGCCGACGAGGACCTCCGCGCGTGGATGCCGTCGCCCGGTCATCAGCCGTGGTGGCTGTTGCAGAACATGTCCGGCTACACCGGGCCGGTCTCGCCCGAACTGCTGGAGAGCCGGGTCGAGCTGGCGCAGCGCATCGTGTCGCGGCTCCGGTCGCTGGGGATGACACCGGTGCTGCCGGGCTACTTCGGCACGGTGCCACCCGGTTTCGCATCCGAGGCCAGGGTGATAACGCAGGGTTCTTGGGTCGGGTTCCAACGTCCCGACTGGCTCGATCCCCGCGATCCCATGTTCGAGCGGGCGGCCGAGGCGTTCTACCGGCACCAGATCGAGCTGTTCGGCGAGACGTCCATGGTCAAGATGGATCTTCTGCACGAGGGCGGCACCAGTGGCGACGTACCGCTGGGTGATGCCGTCCGGCGCGTGCAGGCGGCCCTGCGCAAGGCTCGTCCAGGCGCGACGTGGGTGGTCTTGGGCTGGCTGGACAATCCGGTACGCGAGCTGCTGGAGGCAGCCGACGGCCTGCTCATCGTCGACGGTGTTGCTGATCGGCACCCCGGCTTGGACCGCGACGCGCAGTGGAACGGCGTCCACTACTGTTTCGGCACGATCCCCAACTTCGGCGGCCACACGACCATGGGAGCCAACACCGGCGTCTGGGTCTCGCGGTTCCCCCGATGGCGCG
Organism: Actinomycetes bacterium; assembly: GCA_021793295.1. Classification (GTDB taxonomy): domain Bacteria; phylum Actinomycetota; class Actinomycetes; order Jiangellales; family Jiangellaceae; genus Haloactinopolyspora. The sequence continues at coordinate 6,770 of JAJYTA010000110.1, read as the reverse complement.
ATGGCCGATCGCTGGACGGCATCGCCTACATGCCCGAAGGCACCGGCACCAACCCTGCCGCTTTCACGCTCTTCACCGAGCTTGCGTGGCATGACGACCGCATGGATCACGCCGAGTGGTTCGCCGCCTATGCCCACCGTCGGTACGGCGGAGCCGATCCGCACGCGGCCAGAGCCTGGGAGATCTTGCGTCGAACCGCCTACGACCTGCCGGCGGACGGTTGGAGCGAACCACAGGACAGCCCGTTCCTCGCCCGGCCCACGCTCGATGCGGCCAACGTCGCGACCTGGTCGCCGCCGGCACCCCGCTACGAGCTCACGGTTTTCGCCGCGGCGCTGGGTGAACTCCTCCAGGTCGACGCCGATCTTCGTGGCACCTCGGCCTACCGATTCGACCTGGTGGACGTGGCGCGCCAGTCCCTGACGAACCGCTCATGGATGCTTCTGCCGGCGATCCGCGCCGCGGTCGAGAACGGCGATCTAGCCCGTTTCCGGAGCCTCGCGGCCACCTGGCTTGACGACATGCAACTGCTCGACCGCCTAGTGGCGACATCGCCGCATTTTCTGCTCGGCCGTTGGCTCGCCGACGCCTGGGCCGCAGCGGCGGACGAGGAGGAAGCGGCCCGGTTGGAGCACGATGCTCGCTCGATCTTGACGACGTGGGGCCCGCGCGCGGCAAGCGAGGAGTTGCACGACTACGCCAACAGAGAACTGGCCGGCCTGGTCCAGGACTTCTACGCGATGCGCTGGCGACGCTACTTCGCTACGGTGGAGCGCTCGCTGATCAGTGGTCAGCCGCCGGAGGTCATCGATTGGTTCGCCGTCGAGGACGCCTGGGCACGTGGCCGTGAGCGATACCCGGACCATCCGGTCGGTGATTCCTACACCGTGGCGGCCGAGGTTCATGCGCGCCTGGGCGAGGGCCTCGAGGCATGACCGTCGTCGGCTGAGGAATCAGGCACCGTCGACAGTGTCCGCGCCGAGGTGCTGGTACGTGCGCTCCCATGCGGCGAACAGAGCCTCGAGACGGGCGTCCACCAGGGCCAGCGGGACGAGATAGCGGCGAGTCTCTGCGTAGTAGGCGCGCTGCTTGGCCGGCCGGGGGTGGGTGTGCAGGCGCTGGACGTTGCTGTAGCGGTCAGCGAGCTTCAGCCGAAGCGCGTCGGGCGGTAGGTCGCGCAGGCCGCTGAGGTAGTGGTGTCGCGCGTCGGCGCGGCCTTCTCCTTGGGCCGGTGGAGCCTTGGTGACGTGACCGACGAGTTCGGCGACGCGGGCGCCGAAGCGGTCAGCGATCTCGGCCTGAGTGGTGGGGGTGTCTTCGACGACGTCGTGCAGCAGGGCCGCGGCGAGCAAGTCCGGGTCGGTGACGTCGAGTTCGGTGGCGAGGATCTCGGCGGTCTCGAGCAGGTGCCGGACGTAGGGCTCGCCGGCCGGGCGAGTCTGCCCGGCATGCCGCTCGGCAGCGAATGTGTAGGCAGCCGTGAGTCGGTCGAGTTCGTGGTCGGTGAGTCGGTTACGAAGCGCCGCTTCGGCGTCGTCCCACGTCGCCCAGTCTCCGAAGATCTTCATTCGTCATCCGCGGACAGGATCTGCTCGTACTCAGTCCAGCTGGGCAGAGACGGGAGGGGTTCGTCGTGCCGGACCCGCACGTGTTCGAGTTCGTGCGGAATGCCGCGGCGGCGCAGCGTCTCGGCAGCATGCGTGTCGGTCACGGTGTCTCGCTTCTGGTCTCGTCCTGGTCGAGGGCAGCTGCCTCGGCCTGCATGGTCCGCACGCGGTCGCGGTCAGCCTGGCTGACGTCGATGTAGGGCTTGTAGACAAGCCTCAGATACTTCGTCAACACCGCCTGCCTCGCAGCACTGGATGTCGGGGCTTGCTGACAGGATCTACCGAATGACGACATCTCCTGAGTCGGGTGATCTGCTCGTGTCGGCGCTTGCCCGCCGGTTGGAGATCCTAATCAGCTACGCCCGCGTGTTGACGACCTATAAGCACTCCGCGGCAAGGTCAACCTCCGAGTGTTGGTGACGGCACCGTCGTGACCTGGTCCGCCTACGTCGATGAGTCGATTGACGATGCCTTCGGCACCTACGTCCTGGCCGCTGCCACGCTCGACGAGGACGGGAGCGAGGACGTCCGCGACGCAATCAGTGCACTCGCGCGCCGCGGGCGACGGTTCCATTGGAAAGACGAGGAGCACAGCGACCGGATCAGAGCCGTCCAGCTCGTCTCCACTTGCGCCACCCTGCATGTCGTCGTGATCGGGGCGCCGATGGTGAAACAGGAACGCGCCCAGCGGCAGTGCCTTCGCTCCCTGCTGTTCCATTTGGAAGCCGCCGGCGTCGAACAAGTCTGGCTGGAGTCACGGGGCAATCCGGCGGACGCCAGGGACATCGGTGCGGTGCGAGCGTTCCGTGCCCAGCACGCGATTGGTCACGCAATCCGTGTCGATCACGCCTTCCCGTCGACGCAGCCACTCCTCTGGGTCGCCGACATCGTCGCAGGGGCGGTCCGTGCGGCCGAACGCGGCCATACCACCTACCGTCTGCACCTCGACAGCGTTCACCGAGCACCGCATCAAACTGGACTGACCGCCAAGGCCGTAGACAGCGCGAAGCCGAGGTACCGGCGGGGCGTCAACCCCTCGCCTTTCCCAGGCTCTCCGCGAATCGCCATCGGCATCGGGACAATCGCGATGGCCATGGTGTCGCCTGGACGTCGATGGCAGAGATACCCCCACATCCCGTCGCCGGCAGTATCGGTTTCGGGTTGGGCTGGCTCACCGTCGGAATGATCCACGCCGGCAATCGGACTGGCGACGCATGGCGAAAACGCGCGCGGACTGCGCCACGGTGACGAGGCGTCGGTCGGCCCCGGCATTGCTGAGAGCGTTCGGCCCAGGAAAGCTGTTCGCATGGCCACGTTCGTTCTTGTTCACGGCGGCGGAGGAAGCGCCTGGGATTGGCATCGCCTGATACCGGAGCTGGCCGCGTCAGGCCACGACGTCGTCGCGCCGGATTTGCCCATCGAGGACGCGTCTGCGGGGTTCACCGAGTTCCGCGACGCCATCGTGCAGGCGATCGGCAGCCGCCGCGACGACCTGGTGGTGGTCGGTCACTCGTACGGCGGATTCACCGCGCCGCTGATCGTCGAGATGCTGCCCGTGCGGCTGCTGGTGTTGCTGTGCGCGATGATTCCCGCCCTGGGAGAGAAGCCGGCCGACTGGTGGACCAACGTGGAGCATCCCGACATGCCGGAGCTCAGCGTTGAGGAGCAGTTCTTCAATGGCGTGCCGGCCGATGTCGTCGCGCAGGCCTCGGCACACGAGCGCGAACAGGTCAGCGGCGAATGGAACGAGCCCTGGCCGCTCGCTGCCTGGCCCGACGTCGCGACCAAGGTCCTCATCGGCAGAGACGACCGGTTCTTCCCGGCGGACTTCCAGCGCCGCGTGGCGAAGGAGCGGCTCGGCGTCACGCCGGACGAGATCGACGGCGGTCACGCGGTCGCGCTCAGTCATCCGAAGGAGCTCGCGACCCGCCTCACGTCTTATCTGCGCGACTCGATGCCGCACCGCCCCAGATCATGAGTCGTTCACGGCGCTAGAGCGCCGCGGAGGGCTCATGATCTCCAGCCCTAGGTCCTGCGAGCAGGACCCGGGGTGAGCCCGCGACGAGGTCGTGCGGTACACCAATACGCATGCCGTCGGACAATCCGGTGTTGCTCATCTTGGATCTGGTCGGCACTCTCGCCTTCGCACTCAACGGGGCGCTCACCGCCATCCGGGTCACACGCCTCGACATCGTCGGCGTCGTCACACTCGGCATGATCACCGGGCTGGGCGGCGGAATGATCCGCGACGTCCTGATCGACGATCTGCCGCCAGCCACGTTCAACGACTGGCGATACCTCGTCGTGGCAGCAGGTGGAGGATTGCTCGCGTATGCGTTGAGCCGGTGGCTGGACCGGTTGATCACACCGATCCTCATCTTCGACGCCGCCGGCCTGAGCCTGTTCGCGGTCACCGGGGCCAGCAAGGGCCTCGACTTCGGGCTGGGCGTCGGTCAGGCGATCATCCTCGGCACGATCACCGCCGTCGGGGGCGGCACCGTGCGTGACGTCATGGTCCGGCAGGTGCCGACCGTGCTGCACAGCGGGCTGTATGCGATCCCTGCGCTGGTCGCTGCGACGATCGTGGCCGGAGCGTACGGCTTCGGGTTCGAGGGTGTGTCGATCGCAGTCGGAGCGGCCGTGGTGTGTTTCGCCATCCGACTCGTGGGGTTGCGGTTGAACCTGAACGCCCCGGGCCCGCCAGGTCAGCACCGGTGACGCAGGCGGCCTCAGTCGGATTCGTCGTACAACGGCGCCGGTTCGCCGTAATAGACCCGCCGGACCGCGCCGGGCAGGGACTCGGCCAGTGCCTGGGACGCAGCGCCTGAGCAGCCCACCGAGAATTCGATCTCCTCGTCGACCTCGCAGGCCAGACACCATGCCTGATCTCGTGGCCACACGAGGTGCGGTTCCGCGCCCTGCCCGGGGTAGCCGTACCAGGCCAACGACGGCGTGTCGCTGAGGATCTCGACCGGGCCGGTGAACAGCAGCATGGTGCGATGCGGGATCGGCACGACCGGTGCCGTCGGATTGGGCTGCCCGCCCCAGCCCTCCCAGATCGCCGCGTAGCCGTGGTCCGGTGTCGAGGTGTGCTCGCTGAGCATCCGCAGCGCCTGGCGGACGCGCGAGTGCTCTTGGTTCCCGTCAGGGTCGAAGGCGATGCGCACGTAGGCGTCGAAGCCGGGCGGGCCGTAGCGAACAAGGTCCCACCAGTCGACGTCGGCGCACAGCAGCCACCCGGCCGCGGCGGCATCGTCAGCTGGCTTGATCTGCATCATCGTCGCCAGTTTGCTATACGATCGCGCTCCGGACCGGTACGAGCGCGGATAGTTTGGACGAAACAGCAGGGCAGTCCCACCGACCAGTCGATGTGTGATCCGGCGTTGTCGACGAAGGGATTCGACCATGTCTCTCGCTGTCGTGCAGATGTTCTCCATCTCGCTGGACGGTTTCGGCACCGGTGACGTGCAGACCCGCGATGCGCCGTTCGGCCATGCCGGTGAGCGGCTGCACGAGTGGATGTTCGCCACCCGGTGGGGTCGTAGTCGCTTCGGTGCGGACGACGGAACGACCGGCGGACCGGCCGGCGGGACCGGTGGCATCGACGACGCCTTCGCGCGGACGTTCGCAACCGGGATCGGCGCCGAGATCATGGGCGCGGGGAAGTTCGGCCCGCCGGGATGGCACGAGGACCCGGATTGGACGGGTTGGTGGGGCCCCAACCCGCCCTTCCACACGCCGGTGTACGTCCTCACCCATCACCCTCGCCCGTCGGTGGAGATGGAGGGTGGCACGACCTTCCACTTCATCGACGCGACCCCGGCCGAAGCGCTCGCGATCGCGCGCGAAGGCGCCGACGGCAACGACGTGCGGATCGGCGGAGGTGTCACCACCCTGCGCGAATTCCTGGCCGCGGGGCTGATCGACCATATGCACGTCGTGGTCGTCCCGATCCTGCTCGGCCGAGGGGTACGCCTGTGGGACGGGCTCGAAGGACTCGAGAGCGACTATGACGTCGAGGCGGTCTCGTCACCCAGCGGCGTCACGCACCTCACGTTCACGCGCACGACCAGCACCTGACCGGCATCGTCCGGAGATCATGAGGCGCCCACAGCGTCATCGGGCCGCCACTGACTCATGATCACCCTCCTCAGCCTGTGCCTGCACTCGTCCAGCACCCAACACGCCCACGAACGCGACGACCGTGCAGGCGGTGAGGATGCCACCGAAGACCAGCCGACCCGGATCGGGCGCGGCCAGAGCGATAGCTGTGCCGGAGACAGCCATGGTCGTGGCGATGCTCAGTGAACCGGCCAACTGGGCCGCACTGCTGTTGCGCCCCTGGTTCGTCTCGTCGGAGTGCTCCAACACCAGCACCGACAGGGTCGGCGAGCTCAGCCCCATCCCGACGCCGGCGACCGCCCACCCGGCCAGGCCCACCGGCACCGGCCAACTCGTCCACGCCAGCGCGGAGGTCAACACGAGGCCGGCCATGATGAACGTCAGGCCGCAGCGCAGTACGGCCACGCGGGTGAATCGGTGCTCCCGACCTTGGAGCCAGGAACCGAACGCCCATGTCACGCCCGTGATCGACAGACTGACTCCGGCCCGGGACGGTCCGTAGCCGTGCACCAGGGTCAACAGCAGCGGCAACCACGACCCGGCCCCGGCGAACGCCGCTCCGGTGACGCCGCGCATCACCACTACACTCGGCAATCCGCGCCGCCAGCGGAATGTTCCGGCGGGCAGCAGACGTCTGGCGCTGACGGCCGCAGCCGCAGCGCAGACCATGATGACCAACACCGCCGGCACCGGGTCGGCCTCGATGTGCTCACCGACCAGCGTCAGCCCGAACACGGCGGCCGCGGCCGTCACCGCCCAAGGCACGACCGAGCGCACCCGCCCCGGCCGATCCGGCCCGGTCGCGCCGTCCGGACGAACGAGCCGGAGCGCAGGCTGGATCAGCAGCCACGTCGGGACCAACAACACCAGAGCACCCAGGAACACCCACCGCCAGCCCGCGAATTCGGTGACGAGGCCCGTGACCAGCGGCCCGAGCACTGACGGCAGGACCCAGGCCGCGGCGAACAACGAGAACATCCGCGGGCGCAACACCTCGGGCAATGTTCGGGCGATCAGCACCATCAGCCCGACGTCCACCAG
>JAJYTA010000318.1 GCA_021793295.1 Actinomycetes bacterium | reverse complement strand
AGGCCGGTGCCGGAACCGCGCGGAACCAGCGGCACGCCGTGGCGGGCACACGCTCGGACGACACCGACCACCTGATCGCGGTTCTCCGGCAGGGCGACGAACGCGGGGACGGCGCGATAGCCGGTCAGGCCGTCGGATTCGTAGGTCCGCCGCTGCGCCCACTCGGTGAGAAGGCCGGCCGGGCCCAGCACGTCGTGCAGCTCGAGCCGTAGCGCCTCAGACACGATCGCCAACTTTTCCATCAGGTGGATGTTCTGTACCTTAGAGTGGATTCTGACGTTACGCTGGCCGGACCGGCTGGTCAAGGACGGAGGTCCCGACGATGGCGAAGGCCACGAACGGTGTGCAGTCCGTCGAGCGCGCTCTGGACATCATCGAGTCGCTGGCCAACGCAGACGGCGAACTCGGACTCACCGACCTGGTGACGGCCACCGGATTGCCATTGGCCACCGTGCACCGGCTGCTCACCACGCTCGTCGGCCGGGGCTACGTCAGCCAGGCCCCGCAGTCGCGTCGGTACCTGCTCGGGCCGAGCGTGCTGAAGCTGCGCGAGCCCGCGTCGAGACTGTTCGGCGTCTGGGCCGAGCCACACCTGGCCGAGTTGGCCAGGATCAGCCAGGAGAGCGCGAACCTGGCCGTTCTGGACGGCGACCACGCCGTCTACATCGCCCAGGTCGCCGGCCCCCGGCGGCTGCGAATGTTCACCCAGGTGGGCAACCGCGTCCTTCCGCACGCCAGTGCGGTCGGCAAAGTCCTGCTGGCGTTCGGTCAGCGTGAGCATGCAGAGCAGATCATCGCCCGCACCGGGCTGCCCCGGCGCACGGACGCCACGATCACCGACCGCGCGGCGTTCCTCCGGGAACTCGACGCCGTCGCCGAGGCCGGCTACGGAATCGACGCCGGCGAGGAGGAAGAGGCCGTGCGGTGTATCGCGGTGCCGGTCTTCCATGACGGACGAGCTGTGGCGGCGATGTCGGTGTCGGGACCGTCAGCGCGTATCGACGCCCTCGAGGGAGACGGGCTGGTGGCCGGCATGACTCGCATCGCGACAGAGCTCGCGGCGTCACTACGGCCCCCTCGAGATGCACTCGTCAGCGGCGCTCGATAATCTTCCTCGGTGACCCTCCTTGCGTGCGCGAAGATCGCACGGTCTTGGTGGAGGCGTTTGGCGACCGTCTGCACGCTGGCCATAGGCACGTTCCTGGTCGTCGCCCCCGTCGCTTCCGGCGACGCCCCGGATGCCGGCGACGACTCCCACGCCGGCACCGTCGACGAGATCATCGAACACCTGCGCGCCGACCCGATCCTGGTGCAGCCGTCCATGGCCATGGGCGATTCCGCGCGTGCGCACGACGTGCTCACCGACGCCGCTGCCGGCGTCGACGTCCCGGTCTACGTGGTCCTCGCCGAGGTCCCGGCCGACCTCACCGACGCCGAGCGCCCGGCCGAGCAGGCGGCGGCGCTGTTCCGCGACGCTCTCGGCGACGGGCTCTATTACGTCGACTTCCCGGACGGCCCCAGTTACAGCCACGGCTGGGGCGACGGCCTGGAGGACTTCACCGGCCGCGCCGCCAACGACGCCGTCCTGAGCGCCGAAGCGAATGCCTCAGGCGAGTACCCGATGGCTTCGTCGCTGCTCGAGGCGGTCTACACCGTTCGCTCCGCCGAGCAGCCCGGCGCCGCTCTGCCGGAGTCCGTGGTCGAGGAGTACGCGAACCAGTCGTGGGCCATCCGGCCAGAGACCGGCAGCGCACGCACCGATGCCACGGCCGGCCGATGGGTGGCGGTGATCGCCACGACGTCGGGGATCGTCGTCGCCGGGCTCATCGTCACCCTCGTGGTCGCCCGGACAGCCCCGCTGCCTCGTCGCGACGATCATGCGCCGATCCCGGCCGACGCTCGTGTCCACGCGCAACGAATCGTCGATGCCGCCCGCCGCCGCCTCGCCGAACTGCCTGCCGCCACCCTCACCGACCCGCAGGCGGAATCGGCGACTCGGGCCATCGAAGCCGCCGACCGCGCGATGAGCACCGGCGACGATCTCGACGCCGTAGGCGCCCAGGTGCTCGGCCGGGTCGCTCATCGCGAGTTGAATCGCCGGACAGATCCGGACTCCAAGCCCTATCGCCCCTGTTTCGTCAACCCGGCGCACGGCGAGGCCCATGACACCGTCCGGGTCGGCGGGTCTTCGATCGACGCTCCGGTCTGCAGGTCCTGCGCCCAACAGAGGGACCCCGGGCCCTTCCTGTCCGTACGCAGCGGGCGGCGCGGGTGGAAGCCGTACGTCGAGACGTCCACCGTCTGGGCCCGGACCGGCTTCGGGGCGTTGGTCGGCGACCTCGCCGACCAGGTGCTCGACGATCGGGTCACGCGCCCATGAGCCGGCGAATCCGAGGTCTGCTGATCACGCTGATCTGTGCGGCGGCCGGGGCCGGTATCGCGTGGTGGGTCTCCACGCCCGAAGTCCCGGCCGAGGTGGAGGTGACCGAACGAGCCCGAGCCGCCGCCGCTGGGCTGGCCGACTCCCACGTGTACGTCGACCCTAGGACGTGTTGC
>JAJYTA010000109.1 GCA_021793295.1 Actinomycetes bacterium | reverse complement strand
GTTCATCTGGGGCGCTTTCGCCGACAAGCCGGGTGTCCCGTCGTGCCGGCCGCGTCGGGAAGCCCCGGTGGGCTTCATCGCCGCGCCGGCCATCCTTGCCGTGGCCGGGTTCGTGCTCGGCCTGCTCGGACGTCGCGAGACCGAACTGCTCTCGCCCTACACCGCCCAGTTCTCCACCGGCGCACAGGACGAATACCTGGCGCTGTGGCACGGGGTGTCTCTGCCGCTGGTCTTCTCCGTGCTCTCGGTGGCAGCCGGTGTCGTCGTGTTCTGGCGCCGACACGACGTGGAGCAGCTGATGACCCGGCTGCGCTGGCGGTTCGACGCCGAGAGCGGTTACCGCTTCACGATGCGAGCGATCGACCGGACGGCCGTCGAAGTCACCGGTGCCACACAGCGCGGTTCGTTGCCGATCTATCTGGCCGTGATTTTCCTGGTGCTGATCGTGGTCCCGGGTGGCGCACTGCTTGCCGACGGCCTGGGCCACATCGAGGTGCACGGATGGGACGCGCCTGCGCAGTTGTTGGTGGCGGGCGTGATGGGGCTCGCAGCGGTACTGGCAGCCCGGTCGCGTCGGCGCCTGAAGGCCGTCATCCTGGCCGGCGTCACCGGCTATGGCATGGCGCTGGTGTTCATCCTGCAGGGCGCTCCCGACCTGGCCTTGACTCAGGTACTCGTCGAGACCGTGACTCTGGTGGTCTTCGTCCTCGTCCTGCGCAGGTTGCCGACTTACTTCTCCGACCGTCCGCTCACCGGATCACGCTGGTGGCGGCTGGCGCTCGGCGTGATGGTCGGTCTGGTCATGGCCGGGCTGACCCTGGCCGCCACGGGTGCTCGCACGGCCGACCCGGTATCCGAGCGGTTCGCCGAGCCGGCGGTCGAGTACGGGGGCGGGCACAACATCGTCAACGTCACCTTGGTCGACATTCGGGCGTGGGACACCATGGGTGAGATCTCGGTCCTGGTCGTCGCCGGAACCGGGGTGGCGAGCCTGATCTTCTTGATCACCAGCCGGACCGGGGCGTGGCGCAAGTCCCGCGAAGTCATCTCGAACGCCCGGGCGTCGGTGACCGTGCCTACGGGAGGCCGGGCGCATCGCAACATCTGGCTCCAAGCCGGCCCCACCCTACGGCCAGAGCGCCGGTCCATCATGCTCGAGGTGGTCACCCGGCTGATCTTCCACGTGATCATCGTCTTCTCGCTCTACCTGCTGTTCTCCGGGCACAACCTGCCCGGCGGAGGGTTTGCCGGCGGCCTCATGGCCGGGCTGGCCCTGATGGTTCGATATCTCGCCGGTGGGCGCCACGAACTGAACGAGGCCGCGCCGGTCGATGCCGGGCTGGTGCTCGGCGTGGGTCTGTTCATCGCGACCGGCTCCGGGATGATCCCGCTGGTCTTCGGCGGTGATGTCCTGCAGAGCGCGGTGGTGGACTTTCACGTGCCGTTGCTCGGCCACGTGCACTTCGTGACGTCGCTGTTCTTCGACATGGGCGTCTATCTGGTCGTGATCGGCCTGATGCTGGACGTCCTGCGCAGCCTGGGTGGCGGTATCGACCGCTACGTCGCCACGTTGGCCACCGAGCAGGATGACGACGACGAGCCCGTCACCGTGGGCGCTACGAAACGAGGGGAGGCCTCATGAGCGCCAACATCGCCATGGTCGCGCTGGTCGGGGTCTTGTTCGCAGCCGGCGTGTACCTCCTGCTCGAACGTAGCCTCACCCGGGTTCTCATCGGTGTCATTCTCATCGGCAACGGCGCCAACACGATGTTCGTCGTGGCTTCGGGCCCGGCCGGCGGCGCCCCGATCGTCGGGCTGACCCCCGTGGGCGACATGAGCGACCCGCTGCCGCAGGCCATGGTTCTCACCGCGATCGTCATCACCCTCGGGGTGACGGCGTTCCTGCTGGCGATGGCCTATCGCGCCTGGCAGTTGCACCAGCACGACGACGTGCAGGACGACGTCGAGGACGCGCTGATCAGGCGACGCGCCGAACTCGACGAGGCATCGTCGAGCTTCGACGACAGCGCGGGCGGCACCTTGGACGAGGAAGGCGCCGACGAAGACAACGGCGACAGCGCATCGGTGGGTTCCGGACAATCGCACGGGGGGATGTCGTGAACATCGAAGCCCTGGTCCCGCTGCCGGTCGTCCTGCCGCTGTTCGGCGCCGGGCTGGCCTTGGCGCTGGGCAGGTCAGCCCGAGCGCAGCGGGGCGTGAGCATCGTCGTGCTGAGCCTCGTCGTGGCTGTAGCAGCCGTGTTGCTCGTCCGTGCCGACAACGACGGGCCGCAGGTGATGCACGTCGGTGGATGGAATGCCCCCATCGGCATCTCCCTCGTCGCCGACCGGCTGTCCGCCCTGATGGTGCTGGTGTCGGCGATCGTGGCGCTGGGAGTTCTGGTGTACTCCCTGGGCCAGGGTGTGGTCGAGTACGGCCGTGACACCCCGCTGTCGGTCTTCCACCCGACGTTCTTGGTGCTGGTGGCCGGCGTGTCCAACGCGTTCCTGTCCGGCGATCTGTTCAACCTCTATGTCGGGTTCGAGATCCTGCTGGCCGCGAGCTACGTGTTGCTGACACTCGGCGGTACCGGCGCCCGCATCCGGGCCGGCACCACGTACGTCATCGTCAGCCTCGCGTCCTCGATCATCTTCCTCAGTGCGATCGCCCTGACCTACGCGGCCACCGGCACGGTGAACCTCGCTCACCTGGCCAGCAGGTTCGACGAGCTGCCAGGCGGTATCAGACTGACCATCCAGCTCACGCTGCTGACCGCGTTCGCGATCAAAGCCGCCGTGTTCCCGCTGTCCGCGTGGCTCCCCGACAGCTATCCGACGGCACCGGCGCCGGTGACGGCGGTGTTCGCCGGACTGCTGACCAAGGTCGGCGTGTACGCCATCATGCGCACCCAGACGTTGCTGTTCCCCGGCAGCGAGCTCAGCGATCTGCTGATGTGGGCCGCGCTGCTGACCATGCTCGTGGGCATCCTCGGCGCCGTCGCTCAGTCCGACATCAAACGTATGCTGTCGTTCACGCTGGTCAGCCATATCGGCTACATGGTCTTCGGGGTGGCCGTGGCCAGCGACGCGGGTCTGTCCGGGGCCATCTACTACGTGGTGCACCACATCGTCATCCAGACGAACCTGTTCTTGGTGGCCGGCATGATCGAACGGCGAGGAGGCAGCACATCACTGGACCGCCTCGGCGGCCTGGCGCGGTTGTCGCCGATCTTGGCGGTGATGTTCTTCGTCCCGGCGATGAATCTGGCCGGCATACCTCCGTTCTCCGGCTTCCTGGGCAAGATCGCCTTGATGCAGGCCGGGGTCGACAACGGCACCGCCCTGGCGTACGGGTTGGTCATCGGCAGCGTCGTCACGAGCCTGCTGACGTTGTACGCGATGGCCAAGGCGTGGAACCGCGCGTTCTGGCAGGGGCCCGACACGCAGGTGCCGATCGACGACATTCACCAGGTCGACGGCCTGGACGAGGTTCCGGACGGCACGCGGGTGACCGACCTGCACCGTAAGCCGGTGCAGACGGCTGAACGCCCGTCGGCCCGGGCGCGGCGGTCGATCCCGTTGCGGTGGATGCTGGCCGGGCCGGCCGGCGCCCTGCTGGGGGTCAGTCTGGCGATGACGATCTTCGCCGGGCCGTTGTTCGGGCTGACCGACCGCGCGGCAGTCGACCTGCGAGAACGCTCGCCGTACATCGAGGCCGTCTTCGAGGGGAGCGGACCATGAGCGCTCCGACCGCCACGACACAGCGGCACCGCAAGTTCCAATGGCCGTTGCTGTTCATCCTCGCCGGTTTCTGGGTGTTGTTCTGGGGCAGCGTGACGCCGGGGACCGTCGTGTCCGGGTTGGCGGTGGCGCTGTTCGTGGTCATGGTGTACCCGCTGCCGCCGATCGTGTTCGACGGCACGATCCATCCGGTCGGGATGCTCCGGCTGATCGGACGGTTCCTGACCGATCTGGTCGTGGCCAGCATTCAGGTGGCCGGCATGGTGTTGCGCAAGGAACACCCCACCAGTGCAGTCATCCAGGTCGATCTGCGTAGCCAGTCCGACCTCTACATGACCTTGACCGGCGAGCTGTTGACGCTGGTGCCGGGCAGCCTCGTCGTCGAGGCCAGACGCTCCACCCGGACGTTGTTCATGCATGTGATCGGAATCCGCGACGAGGCCGACGCCGAGCGCTTCCGGCAAGCGGCACTCGATCAGGAACGCCGGGTGGTCTTCGCCCTGGGCTCGCAGGCGGAGCTGGCCGCCTACCGCGAACGTGAGGAAGGCGAACGGCGATGAATGTCGTCATCTGGATCAGCGCCGCGATCCTGGTCGTGGCTGCCGTGCTGGTACTCATCCGCATGACCATCGGCCCCACCATGCTCAACCGGGTCGTGGCGATGGAGGTCATCATCGCGATCGTGGTGGCCGGGCTCGCGCTCGAGGCGGTGCTGAACGACAACACCACGACGTTGCCCATCCTGGTCGTCCTGTCGATGGTCGGTTTCGTCGGCTCGGTCAGCGTGGCGCGATTCGCTGCGCGCGACGAAAAGGGGAGGAAGGCATGACCTGGCCCGTGATCGCCGACATCATCACCTCCGTGTGTGTGCTGACCGGGGCGCTGCTGTCCCTGATCGCCGCAGTCGGCCTGCTGCGCTTCCCGGACCTGCTGACGCGGATGCACGCCGGCACGAAGCCGCAGGTCCTGGGGTTGCTCCTGATCCTGGTCGGCGTCGGGGTCCAGTTCGGGGGGCCGGACCACATCGGCATGCTGTTCGCCGTGGCGATGTTTCAGCTGCTCACTGCCCCGATCTCGGCCCACATGGTGGGCCGGGCGGCCTACCTGTACCGGCACGTCCACGAGGAGTATCTCGTCATCGACGAGTTGATGCCGGTGATGGGCGACGGCGCCGAGTAGCTCAGTCGATGGCGCGCGTGTAGTACCGGACCATCTTGGGTTGCGTCGTCAGCTCGGCTCGCCCGACCTCGTCGAACCCCATCGCCAGATGGAAGGCGTCCGAGGCTGGATTCGGTGGGTCCAGGTTGACCTCGGCGCACAACACGGTGTGGCCGCTGGCCTGCGCGGCGGAGATCACGTCGGTGTACAGCGCCCGCGCCAGGCCGCGGCCACGGGCGGCCGGCGCCACCACGACCCGGTCGATGTAGGCGAACCGGTCGTACCGGCGCCGGAACCACTGGAAGTTCTCGGCATCGGAGGCACTGTCCTGGTCGAGCGCGACGACCATGGCCGTCGCGTCGTCGGTGACGCGTACGCGCCAGGCCAGGGCGAACAGCTCACGTAACCCGGTCAAGGTCAGCTCCGACAACTCCACGGCGTGGTCGTTGTTGAGGGCGAGCAGGGCGGGTTCGTCGTCGGGCCTTGGTGGCCGCAGTGGTTCGGTCACCGGGTCAGAGTAGAACGAAGCGGTCCGGGACATGGTCACGACACCCGGCGAAGGCGGCCGGTGTCCACGTCGTAGATGAATCCGCCGACATGTACGCCTGAGGGCAGGTAGGGCCACGAACGAATCCGTTGAACGTCGCCGGCCAGCGTCGCCGTCTGGTCGTCGACGAGATGGAAGTCCAGGCTGCGGGCGTCGATGCCGGAACTGTTCAAGATCGCAGTATTGACCTCGTCGGCCGACGAGCTGGCCATCTTGCACTGGGTGTGCGCGACGACCATGATCCGATCCACGCCCAGCAGGTGAGTGGCCAGGGCCAGGGTGCGCAGCACGTCGGTGGTGACCCGGGCGCCGGCGTTGCGCATGATCTTCGCGTCGCCGGGCTTGAGGCCCAGCATCTCCAGCGGCTCGATACGCGAGTCCATGCAGGTGACGACGGCGAGCCCGCGTGCGGCCACGGGCGCGAGCCCGCGCAAGGCGAACGAGGCGGCGTAGTCGGTGTTGGCAGCCAGGACGTCGTCGAAGTCCTCAGGTGGCATGGGCTGGATCTCCTCTTGGCCGCTATTGCTTCGGGACGGGGTGGGGTCGTGGCTGGTGGAGGAGCAGGGCTGCTGCGGCCGCCACGGCGGCGCAGACGGCTGCGCCGGTGAAGGTGGCCTGGAGTTGCTCGACGATGGCGGTGCGGACGGCGTCGTCGTAGGCAGGGCAGTCTGTTGGCGTGCGGGGGCAGGTGACCGCCGGCGAGTCGATACGGGCCTGAACGTCGTAGAGCCGACGCAACCCGATGGCCGTCAGGGCGGACAACCCCGCGAGCATGCCGATCATGCGAGCCACGACCACCAGTGCGCTGGCCACACCGTGCGTCTCTGCCGAGACGGCGGCGAGGATGGCTGAATTGACCGGCGCGACGGCGAGACCGAAGCCCAGACCGGCCAGCGCGAGGACGAGATCGCTGCCGACACCGTCGAGCGAGCCGAGGCCCCACGTGGACATGGCCACGAGCCCGGTTGTGGCCAGCGCCATGCCCACGCACGTCAGCAGTGCCGGTGACAGCCGGCGCACCAGCCATCCGCCGAGCAGGGCGCCCACCGGCAAGGCCACCAGGAAACGCAGCAACACCACCGCCGCGTCGAACTGGTCGGCGCCGGGCAGCACGGTGCGCGCCAGCACGGGAACGTCGACGACCACCGCGACCAAGGCGGCACCGACGAACACGCTGACCACGAGCGCACCCCAGGCCGGCCGGGCACGCACGGCGACTGCGGGTACCAGGGGAGAACTGGCCCGGCGCTGCCGCCAGCCGAAGGCGGCGAAGGCCACGGCGGAACCCAGCAACAGCCACGGCCCGCTCGGCGCGATCACCCGCTCGGCGGTGTCGGCGGCGGCGAAGCTGAGCACGATTCCGCCGAGCGCCGCGCCGAGCAGGATCGCGCCGGGCAAGTCCGCGGCCCGCAACACCGCTGGGGCGCGCCGCAGGTCGATCAACGGCCGGGCCGCGGTGAGTTCGCGCGCCACGAAGGCCACGGTGGCGACGATGGCCGTGACCGCCAGCGGAGTGGTCCATGACGATGCTGCGACCATCGGGACCAGCACCTCGCCCCAGGCGACACTGCGCTCGAGGGCGACCGGCCGGACGAGGGCGACCCCACCGGCGGCGAGCGCCAGCGTGGCCAGCATCGCCCCCAGGTAGTCCGGGCGGCCCCTCGGCGCAGCGCCGCTGACGCCGCGGCGGCCGCCGAGCAACCCCACCGACAAGACCGCACCGGCGATGCCGTTGACCCAGAAGATCGCCCGCCAGTCGGCGAAGGCCAGAATGCCCGCGCCGAACAGCGGTCCCAGCACCGCCCCGGCCTCCTGGACCGCACCCACCAGCCCGAGCGGGACACCGCGCTGCTGCGGCGGCCACAGGTCGGCGACCAGGGCCAGCGTCACCGGCACCAGTGCGCCTCCGCCGGCTCCCTGCAGGAACCGGCCCGTGACCGCTTCTGCCAGCGCCGGTGCGGAGGCTGTGACGACCGAGCCGGCAGTGAACACCACCAACGCCCCGACCAGGACCGAGATCCGGCCGACCACGTCGGATATGCGGCCGACCAGCGGAAGCACGACGACGTAGCCGAGCAGGAACATCGACACCAGTGGCGCCGCCCGCTGCAGCTCGTCGCCGTCCAGGCCGACACCGACCATCATCTCCGGCAGCGCCAGCACGATGACGTAGGTGTCGGCCGCGGCCAGGAGCACGCCGATGCCGCACAGGACGAGAACACCGACGCCGCCCAACGCCGGAACCCGGCGCCCCGAACCCCCGGCGGCCCGCTCCGGCCCGGCCACTCGAGGCCGGTCAGTCGGTGGGTGCACGGATCTCGACCGGTTCGTCGTAATCGTCGAGGCGCACGGTATAGCTCTGCTCGCCGCCTGCGTAGAACGGTCCGGTCAGCGTGGCCTGGCGCAATCGCCCGGAGTCAGGCTCCAGCGCCCAGCGGGCGTGGACCTCGGCATCCGGGTCGGCGATGGCCAGGATGGTACCGACCAGCTCGCCCGGCAGGACCGACTCGACCTGGTCGTACACCTCGCCGTCGAGGCGGACCTGCTCGCCGGCCTCGACGTTCGTCCCGGCCGTCAGCAGCTTGCTCACGCCGTGGTCGGGATCGAGCAGCTTGCCGGGATCGCCGAACCCCTCGAGATCGTCGGCGTGGATCTCTTCGAAACCGCCGCTGAACGGCAACTGCGCCCACAGCCGCTCGTCGATCGAGACGACGCCGATGGTGGCGGGCACGGCACCGGCCCGGATCCGCAGCTCACCGGAGAACGACGCGGGCGGCGCGGCCACCCCTTCTGCGCTGATGACGACGCTTCCGGAGTCGGGCAGATCGTCACCCTCGACCGTGAACCGGATGCCTTCGACATCGTCGAGATGTTCTCCCGCGGCTTCGAGCGCGGCTTGCGGATCCTGCTCGACCGCACCGCCGCCGTCGTCGCCACTGCAGCCGGTCAGGGCGAGTGCAGTCACGACGGCGATGAACCCTAGGGCAACGGGACGCATGAGGGAAGTCTGCCAGGACGGCCCCGGTGGCCGGCCAACGCCTCTCAGGGTGTTCCCAGGTTCGGGCCGACCGAGGCGATCCGTTGGCCTGCGGCCTCGCCGGAGCCGTCGCGGCGGCCGGTGGCGTCGGGCAACTCGACGGGCACGCCACTGGCGGCAGCGGCTCGAGCAGGAGCGGGACCGGCCCACGCCAAGATGAGGGTGTCTTCACCCTTGAGGAACCGGTGGCACCGCACGCCGCCGGTGGCTCGTCCCTTGGCGGGGTACTCGTCGTACGGGGTGACCTTGACCGATCCGTTCTGCGTGCCCGGCAAGGCGTCCGACGAACCGGCGATCGTGACCACGCTGCTGGATGAGCCAGGATCGGTGGCGCCGAAGAACGTGACTCGCGCTCCGGCGCTCAACTTGATGCCGGCCACGCCGCCTCCGGAGCGTCCTTGCGGGCGGACGAGCGAGGCGGAGAAGCGCAGCAATTGCGCATCGGAGCTGATGAACACCAGGTCTTCCTCGCCGCTTCGCAGTTCGGTGGCGCCGACGACCTGATCGCCTTCGTCCAGGCGGATGATCTCCCAGGCGTCCTTGTTGGCCGGATGATCGGTGGTCACGCGTTTGACGACACCCTTGGCGGTGCCCAGCGCAAGCCCGGCGGAATCAGGATCGAACGTGGCCAGGCACAACACTCGCTCGTCGCGTTCGAGCTCCACGAACTCCTTCAGCGGCGCGCCACCGGCCAGGGTCAGCGACGCCGTGGGCGGCAGCGACGGCAGGTCGAGAACCGGCAGGCGGATCATCCGCCCGGCGCTGGTGACCAGACCCACGTGGCCCCGAGCCGTCGTGGCCGCGACCGAGACGATGACGTCGTGCTTGGCCCGGGAACTGGTCGTCGCCGGTGCGGTGTCGTCTGAGGTCCGAGCCAACAGGCCCGACGACGAGAGCAGGACCCGGCACGGGTCGTCGGCGACTTCCAGAGCCGTGGCCGCCTGACGAGGCGTGGCCTGGCCCGCGTCCTCGAGCAAGACGGTGCGCCGCGGGGTGGCGTGCTTGGCCGACACCTCGGCGAGCTCGGCCGACACGGCTTCGCGCAGAAGCGCCTCGTCCTCGAGCAGCGCCGTCAACTCGGCGATGGTACGGCGCAGTTCCTCGCCTTCCTTCTCCAGCTCCAGCCGGTCGTAGCGGGTGAGCCGGCGCAGCGGGGTGTCGAGGATGTAGCGGGCCTGGACGTCGCTGAGATCGAAGACCGCCATCAGCCGTTCCCGCGCCGCCTGGGCGTCGTCGGAGGACCTGATGACGGCGATGACCTCGTCGATGTCGAGCAGCGCGATCAGCAGGCCGTCGACCAGGTGCAACCGGTCGGCCGCCTTGGTGCGGCGGAACTCGCTGCGACGCCGGACGACGTCGAGGCGGTGAGCGATGAAGACCTCGAGCAGTTCCTTCAGCCCGAGGGTGCGCGGCTGGCCGTCGACGAGAGCCACGTTGTTGATGTTGAACGAGTCCTCGAGCGGGGTGAGGCGGTACAGCTGTTCGAGGACGGCCTCGGGGACGAAACCGCTCTTGAGCTCGATGACCAGACGCAAGGCGGTGTTGCGGTCGGTGTAGTCGACGACGTCGGCGACACCGGCGAGCTTCTTGTTCTTGACCAGCTCGACGATGCGCTCGCGGATGCGCTCCGGGCCCACCATGTAGGGCAGTTCGGTGATGACGATGCCCTTGCGGCGCGCGGTGATGTTCTCGATGCGGGCCGTGGCGCGGGTCTTGAACGCTCCGCGCCCGGTCTCGTAGGCCTCACGGACACCGTCGAGGCCGACGATGCGTCCGCCGCTGGGCAGGTCGGGGCCGGGGATGAACCGCATGAGGTCGTCGAGTTCGGCCTCGGGATGGGCCAGCAGATGCCGGGTGGCCTCGATGACCTCGCCGAGATTGTGCGGCGCCATGTTGGTGGCCATGCCGACGGCGATCCCGCTCGCGCCGTTGACCAGCAGGTTGGGGAACGCAGCGGGCAGTACCTCGGGCTGCTCGAACTGGCCGTCGTAGTTGGGCACCATGTCGACGACGTTCTCGTCGAGAGACTGCGTGAGCAGCATCGCCGGTTCGGCCATCCGGCACTCGGTGTACCGGTAGGCCGCCGGGCCGGCGTCCAGCGAGCCGAAGTTGCCGTGGCCGTCGATCAACGGCACCCGCATCGCCCACGGCTGCGCCATCCGCACCATGGTGTCGTAGATGGCGCCATCGCCGTGCGGATGCAGCTTGCCCATGACGTCGCCGACCACACGGCCGCACTTGACGTGCGGGCGGTCGGGACGCAGGCCCATCTCGTTCATCTGGAACAGGATCCGGCGCTGTACGGGCTTCAACCCGTCGCGGGCATCGGGAATCGCCCGGGAGTAGATGACGGAGTAGGCGTATTCGAGGAAGCTGCCACGCATCTCCTCGGAGACGTCGACGTCGAGGATGGTCTCCTCGAAGTCTTCGGGTGGTGGTGTCGTGGTCCGGCGTGCCATGGGAACATTCTTGCGCCTCGGCGAAGCGATCGGTCGCAGCGACCCGCGGTCGTCAGTCCGTGGCGGTGAGCACCACGGCGACCAGAGCGAGTCCGGGCACGATGACCAGCAGGTTGCGCAGGATCGGGCGACGCTCGAGCAACGGCACCGCGGCGGGGTGGCTGGCGGCGAGGTCCTTCGCCGTGGTGGTGCCGCTGATCTTGCGCGGTGCGATGCCTACCTGCTTGATGACGCGGCGCATGTCGTCCACGAGCCAATGGGTGCCGCGCAGCCGGGCGAGGCGCCGTCCGGCGTGATCGAGCACGAACACATGGGGGAACGTCCGGCTCGCGCGGTGCGAGCGGGGCATCGCCACCGCGACGACTTCAGCGATGTCGTCGCGTGGCGCCTTGCGGGTGCGCACCAGCCCGGTACTGATCAGCTCGGTCGGGGTGACGACGACTCTGGCCCGTCGGAAGTACAGCGAGACCAGGCTCGACCCGCCGGCGGCGATCAGCACCGCCAACAGCACGCCGAGACCGCCGCCGCGCAGGAACAGCACGACCGCGACCAGGGCCAGCATGAACGCGGGGGCGCGATGCGTCTGCAGATAACGCCACAACGACGGCCTCAGCTCCAGCTGGGCACCTTGCGTGGGCGGTCCGGGCACGGGCCCGATCATAGGCCCTCGGCCAGAGATCGTCGTCACACGACGATCGCCAGGATGATGAACAGCACAGCCATGACGGCGACGGCGGAGAGCAGGGCGAAGCTGTACGGGCGTCGTTCGCCGAACCACATGATCCCCGGGTACCACGTCGCGAGCTGCTTCGCCGTCACGGGCCGATCCGGGCCGGCGAGCGGCAGACCGAGGTGGGCGACGAGGCGCCTGAGGTCGTCGTCGCGGTAATACCGCGTGTAGATCCGCGCGAGCCGGTTCCCGTGGTGGTCGAGAACGAACAGGTTGCCGTACACCGGTGTTCGCGGCGCGATGATCATGGCGTGAACGATCCGGGCCGCGTCGGAGCGCAGGAAGCGCTGCCGCTTGACCATGCCGGAGACGACGATCTCGGCCGAGGTGACGACCACCTCGGCCCGGCGGTGATGCACCAGCACGGCTGCCACCACCGGAAGGCCGATCGCAGCGGCCAGCAGTGCGGCCCACACGACCGCGTCCGGCCCCTGCATCACTCCGCCGGCGACGATCAGCAGCATGATCGCGGCTGTCCCGGCCAGGGCGACACGCTGTGAGCGCCGGCTCGGGCGCACGACGAGCTCGGCGGAGTCGATGGTCATCGAGACATGATCATACGGACGGCAGCGCGATGACGAACCGGGCGCCGGGCTCGGCGTCCTCGACGGTCAACGTGCCGCCGTGGGCGCTGACGATCTCGCCCGCGATGGCCAGGCCCAGTCCGGCACCGCCGGCGTCCCGGTCGCGCGCGTCGTCGAGTCGGGTGAACCGCTCGAAGATGCGCTCCCGGTCGGCTTGGGGGACACCCGGGCCGTCATCGGTGACCATCAGGGTCACCGTCGGTGAACCCGGCCGCACCGTGATGGTGACCGTGGTGGCGGCATGCCGCACGGCGTTGTCGACGAGGTTGCGCACCGCCCTGATGAGACTGTCGCGGTGCGCGGTGGTGCCGACCGGTTGCGCAGGCGCGTCGACGACGACACGCACCGCGCTCGCGTCGGCCGTCCGGGCCGCATCGGCCGCCTCGGTGGCGATCACCCGCAGATCGACATCCTCGGTGTCGCCCGCCGGCCGGGGATCGTCGAGGTGTGCCAACACGAGCAGGTCGTCAACCAAGCGGGACATCCGGGTGACTTCGGCCAGGGCGTCGTTCGCGGTCTCGGCCGGGTCGGCGGCGTCGGGGTGGATGAGGGCCACCTCGAGGGTCGTCCGCAGCGACGCGATGGGGCTGCGCAACTCGTGAGCCGCATCGGCGACGAACGCCCGCTGCCGTTCGGAGGCAGCGTCGAGCCGGGCGAGCATGTCGTTCAACGTCACCGCCAGCCGCCGGAGCTCGTCGTCAGCGGCCGGTACCGGCAATCGCCGACGCTCCCCACCGGTGCCGGTGATGACCTCGGCGCCGGCGCGAAGCTCCTCGACCGGGCGCAACGCACGCGTGGTGATCATCCAGCTCAACAGCCCCAGCGCGCCGGTCAGCACGATGCTGCCGAGCCCGACGCCGACAACGGCGAACCGCACGCTTCGGTCGTGCTCTTCCAGCGAGACCGCCACGACGACAGTCTGCGGATCGTCGGCGGACCCGGCCGGCTCACCAACGACGCGCAGCCGCTCAGGCATACCGAGCCGGCTACCGTCCAGTTCGACCGCGTCCCCGGACCGAATCGCCTCGACGTCGTCGGGCCGCACGATCGGCACCAGACGGTCACCACCGGGGGTGGAGGCGCGAACTCGGCCCTGTGCGTCGACGACCTGGGCCGCCTCGGCGCCAGAGCCCGGGAGGGGATTGGCGAGCTGATCGGAGTTCACGAGCGCGGCGACGTCGCGGGCATAGCCGTGTGCGGAGTCGTCGAGCGCGCCGAGCAGGGCGCGATCGAGGGCAACCACCATGAGGACACCCATGACGGCCAGCCCCGCGGCGGCGACCAGCGTGGCGGCGAGGGTGAGGCGGGCGCGTAGGCCGAGGCCTGCCAGCAGGCTCATCCGCCGTCGCCGGCAAGCCGGTAGCCGGCCCCTCGAACGGTCTGCAGCGCACGCCGACCGAACGGCGTGTCGATCTTGCGACGCAGGTAGCCCACATAGACCTCGACGACGTTGGGGTCGCCATCGTAGTGCGCATCCCACACGTGCTGGAGGATGTCGAGCTTGGACACCACTTCGTCGCGGCGGCGCATGAGGAACTCGAGCAGGCTGAACTCCCGGGCGGTCAGGGCGACGTCGACCGCACCCCGGCGTACCGTGCGTGCGCTCGGATCGAGCTCGAGATCGCCGGCGGTCAGCACCGAGGGCCGGGCCGGTGCGCCGCGGCGCAGCAGCGCCCTGATCCGGGCGACGAGCACGACATAGGAGAACGGCTTGGTGAGGTAGTCGTCCGCACCGATGTCCAGCCCGTCGGCCTGGTCGTACTCACCGTCCTTGGCCGAGAGCATGAGGATCGGCACC
>JAJYTA010000317.1 GCA_021793295.1 Actinomycetes bacterium | reverse complement strand
GTCAGGGCGAGGACGGCCGCCACCGCGGCGGTGGCGGCCAGCGTGGCCGACGTGCGCACGCCGGGGCGGAGGCGATTCACGGTGTGCGACCGCTGATGCGGTAACCCAGCCCGCGGATCGTCTCGATCGTCACGTCCGGGTTCGCGGCGAGCTTGCGCCGCAGCCGCCCGACGTACACCTCCACGACGTTGGCGTCGCCCTCGAACGCCTCGTCCCACACGTGGTCCAGGATCTCGGACTTGCTGACCACGTGCTCGGCGCGGTGGACCAGGTAGTGCAGCAGCGCCATCTCGCGTGCGGTGAGTCGCAGCTCGTCCGTCCCCAACCAGGCGCGGCGTCGTGCCAGCTCCAGGCGCAGGGGGCCCAGCCGTGGGTCGGGCTCGGCGCTGCGGGCAGCGCGGCGCAGCAGGGCCCGCAGCCGCGCGGCCAGCACGACGGGGGAGAAGGGCTTGGACATGAAGTCGTCGCCGCCGATGTCCAGCGCGTCGGCCTCGTCGTACTCGCCGTCCTTGGCGGTCAGGAACAGGACCGGGATGGTGCTTCCCCGGGCCCGCAGCCTGCGGCAGATCTCGTAGCCGGACAGGTGGGGCAGCATCACGTCGAGCACGATGACGTCGAAGTGCTCCTCCTGCGCCAGCCAGTCGCCGTCCACGCCGTCGCCGGCCACGACGACGGAGAACCCATCGGCCTCGAGGCCGGCGCGGACGGCCTCGGCCAGGGGGCGCTCGTCCTCGACGAGCAGAACGCGCACCTGCGCCTCCTCAGCACACCCGTCGTGCGACATCGTCGAGCCTATCGGTGCGCGTGCCACCCTCCCGGGTGGGACGGCCCGCACTGGGCCGCCCCACCCGTCGGCTCACTCCTGCCCGTTGAACTGGTGGTCCACCGTGCCGGCCGGGTCCTGGTGGCCGCCGGGACCGTCCGCGACGCCCGGGGTCTCGGTGCCGTTGGTCTCGGTGCTCGGCGCCTCGGTGTCCGCGCTCTGGCCGGCCGGGGTGGTCCCAGCGACCTGCACCGTCGTGGCGGACGAGGCCGGAGTGGTCGGCGGCGCCGAGGCGGCGAAGGCCGTCCCGGTCCCGGCCAGGGCGGCCAGCCCCATCGCGGTCGCGGCGACGCCGCCGAGGGCCATGGTCTTGATGCGCATGTCAGGTTCCTTTCCGTGGGGTCGTGCTGACGTCCCCACTGTGCGCGGCGGGCCCTGAACGGAACCTGTCGGAACCTGTCGTGGTCGTCAGGCGTCGCCTTCGACGCTCGACGTGAGCTGCCGCTCGACGCTCTGGTCTCGAGGGCTGCCGGACCGGGGCGTGGCGTGGGCGCCGCGGGCACCGGCGCCGCCGCGGCGCGCCTGCCGGCTTCGCGCGCGTGACAGGCGCACGACGAGCACGACGATGGCGACGGCGAACAGCAGGCTCATCGCTGCGTCACCGAATCCCAGGCCCCCGACGGAGGTCGGCTTGCCGGTCCAGTCGGCCACCGAGGCGCCGAGAGGGCGGGTGAGCACGTAGGCGATCCAGAAGCTGAGCGTCGCGTCCCAGCACCACCACCGGTAGCCGACGGCGGGCACGGCGATGGCCGCCGCGAAGGCCACGATGGATCCGCCGTAGCCCAGGTGCCACGTGATCGCGGACAGGTCGCCGACCGCGGTTCCCGTCGCGAAGGTGGCCGCGACGGCCGCCCAGTAGAACAGCTCGCGGCGCAGCGTGGTGACCTGGTGCACCGCGAGCGTGCCCTCGACCCGGCGCCAGGTCACGAACACGACCGCCAGCCCCAGTCCGTATCCCAGGCTGCTGAGCAGGTAGGGCACGTGCAGCACCACGTGCACCACGTCGGCGGCCATGGTGCCGAAGACGCCCACCATGACGACGGCGGTCCAGTACGCCCACGGCGTGTACCGGCCGCGGGACACCTGGACCGCCAGTGCCACCACGAACACGACGAAGGTGCCCAGCACGGCGAGCACGGGGTTGACCGCGAAGACCAGGAAGTCCGAGGTGGACTCCCCGAGCGCGGTGGACAGGCCCTTGATCACCCAGAAGGCCGCAGAGACCTCGGCCACGCGCAGCGGCGCGGAGCTGAAGGGCATCGGGCGCCTCGAGCGGCGTGGGCGCGTCAGCGGGGGCACCGGCCCATCGTCTATGCAGTTCCTGACCGGACCCTGTGAACCAGGCGGCGGACGGCTCCACCCGAGCGTGCCGCGACCTGTGAGGTCGCGGTCGCGGCACCGTCGTGCGGAGCGGCCGGACGCGGGTGCTGGCGCCGTCGATGGGCTTCATCATCGGGGCCGCCGGCGGGGCTGACGGTCGGTCAGCTGCCGGCCTGCGCGGGCCACTTGCGGCTGAGCCAGTCCACTGCCGCGGCGACCATCTGATTCCACACCTGCCAGTTGTGCCCCCCGTGTGGCACCAGATGCAGATCCACACCGACGCCGCGGCCGGCCGCGTGCCGCAACGCCCAGGCATCGGCAGCCGAGGTGCCGTCCTCTTGGCTGGCGGCCAGGAACAGGTCAACCCCTGGGGTCACGCCCTTGGCGGCGAGCGTGCGAAGGTCATTGGCGCGTCGGTCGCTCGGA
>JAJYTA010000108.1 GCA_021793295.1 Actinomycetes bacterium | reverse complement strand
CCGCCGCGCCGATCGCGAGGGCGGTCGTCAACAGCGCACTGGCGACTCGTCGGTGATTCATCGTGCGCCCGTCCTTTCTGCTGTGCTCGGTGATCGACAGGGATCCCTTAGCGCCGGGGCAGTAGCGGATCCCTGTCGATCACCGAGCTCACGCGAAGGTCAGTCCCGATAGCGGGGTTGAGTCTGCGCGTTGAAGTGATCCATCCTGATGCGGTTGGCTCCGGCGAACTCTCGGCCCCTGACCTTCAGGACATCCAGGCCTTTGGCGATGTCGCTGGAGTAGATGTAGCCGTTGTACCAGTACGCCGACCAGGAACCACCGAGTCCGGGCGGGTCCAGCGGACCGCGCTCGAAGTAGGCGATCTCGACCGGGTTGTCCGGGTCGGTGAAGTCGTACACCGAGACGCCGCCCTGGTACCACGCCTGCACCATGATGTCGCCGTGCTTGACGGGGATCAGCGAGCCGTTGTGCGCGACGCAGTTCTCGGTGTCCTGTTGGTGGCGCGGGATCTTGAAGTAGCTACGGAACTCCAGGGTGCGGTCGTCGCCCTCGCCGACGATGTCGAAGATGGCGTTCGCGCCCCGCTCGGGCCCGATCTCCTCGTTGCAGGTGGCTGCGCCACCACCGCCGAGCTCGTCGGTGAACACCACGCGCTTGGCGTCGTTGGTGAAGGTCGCCGAGTGCCAGAAGGCGAAGTTGGCGTCCCTGACCGTGGTGATCACGTACGGGTCGGCGGGATCGGAGACGTCCATCAGGATTCCCTCACCCATGCAGGCGCCCGCAGCGAGGTCCTCCTCGGGGAACACGGTGATGTCGTGGCAGCCGGCGGTGCCGGGAGCGCCACCGTCGGGGAACAGGTTCGGCTTGGCGATCACCGCGGCCTCGGACGGGTTGTCCAGCGGCACTTCCACGATCGAGATCGAATCGTGCGGCGGCTGGCAGTTCGGGAAGGCGTCAGCTGGGCCGTACGACGAGACGTAGAGGTAGACGACCTCGCCACTGTCGTCCGGGACCAGTGTGTGCGTGTGCGACCCGCAATCGGTCTGCACGGACCCGACGTACTCGGGGTTCTCGATGTCGGTGATGTCGATGATGCGCATGCCTTCCCAGGCGTCCGGGTCGGCCGGCGACGAGCCCTCGCTCTGGCACGAGTCGTCCGTGCGCGCGGAGTCGACCGACATGAACACCAGCGACCCGTCGGGGCTGACGGTGGGGTCGCCCTGCCCGCCGGGACACGAGAACTGGCTGACGAGTTCGGTCTTTCGCGGGTTCTTGATGTCGTAGATGTTGATGCCGCCGTAGCTGCCTTGGATAGCGTAATCACCCCAGAACGCCAGGTCACTGTGGGTGAAGCCTTCGTTGACTCCCTGCTGTGGGATGTTCGCGACGTGCGAGATGTTGTCGCTGTGCGCGATCTCGTCGGGTTCGAGTTCGTCGTACTGCGCGGCGGACGGACCGGCCAGGCCGACCGCTGCGACGACCAAGGCGCCGGTCAGCGCGGTCACCTTCGAGCCGAACCATGATCGGCCGCTGCGCTGGGGGAACTGCATGTCGAAGCCTCCTGACACATGTGACTAGTGCTTCCGGGGGGGCACTGCCTGGGTGATACCGCTGGTCATCTGGATGGAGTGAGGCTGAACGAAAATCGACGATAACGGTTCAAGAGGGACATGACTACCCCTTGACAAGTCCGCATGCGGCTCGGTGAGACGTATGAATGGCGGGCATCGTATTCCGCGTCGCCTCGCCGACTAGAGTGGCGCAGGAGTTCTTCGCCGGCTCATCGCCGCGTCGGCGGTATCGAACGAGTGCGGGCCCCGCAGGCAGGCGCTGCGAGCCGACCGCGCAGCAAGGCAGGCGTTGATGTCATCGACGAAGATCGACCTCTGGTCCATCGGACCGTCGGTCTATCTCCCGTCATTGCTCTTCGGTATCGGACAGGGAGCCATCGCTCCGGTCATTCCCCTCAGCGCGCGGCACCTCGGGGCATCCGTCGCGACGGCCGGGCTGGTCGTCGCATTCCTCGGTGTCGGGCGCGTCATCGGTGACCTGCCGGCGGGTCTGCTGGCCATCCGGATGGGCGAGCGCCGGGCGATGCTCGTCGCGCTCGTCGTCACCGTCGCCGCGCTCGGTGCCTGCATCACGGCAACCAGCGTCGCCGTCCTGATCGTCGCCGTCGTGTTCATCGGATTCGCGACGGCGGTGTTCGGGTTGGCGCGGCATGCGTATCTCGCTGACGTGATGCCGTACGAGCAGCGCGGGAGGGCCCTGTCGACGCTGGGCGGGACCCATCGCGTCGGCATGTTCGTGGGGCCGTTCCTCGGCGCCGCCATGATGAAAGGCCTGGGCACCGACGGCGGATACTGGCTGCACGTGGTGGCTTCCGTCGCCGCGGCCGTCGTCTTGATCGTCGTCCCGGACCCACCGACGGCGCGGCACGT
The DNA here is from genome assembly GCA_021793295.1 of Actinomycetes bacterium. Classification (GTDB taxonomy): domain Bacteria; phylum Actinomycetota; class Actinomycetes; order Jiangellales; family Jiangellaceae; genus Haloactinopolyspora. The sequence continues at coordinate 11,666 of JAJYTA010000108.1, read as the reverse complement.
CGTCGAGGCGCATCGGTCGCCGTCCCCGATCAGTATGCGGCGGGTCATACGGCAGCAAGCGCCGGTACTCCGGACGCTCGGGGCGGCGGCGTTGCTGGTTGGGGCCGCGCGTGCGTCGCGGGAGGTCGCGCTGCCGCTGTGGGGCGAGGAGATCGGGCTGAGCCCCGCGACGACGAGCCTGATCTTCGGCATCTCCGGAGCGGTCGAGATGCTGCTGTTCTATCCCGCCGGCATGGTCATGGACCGGATGGGACGGCGGTGGGTCGTGGTGCCGTCGATGCTGATCCTGGGCATGTCCCTGGTGCTGCTGCCACTCACCGCGGCACTCGGGACATACACCGCGGTCGCAGCGTTGATGGGGCTCGGTAACGGCCTGGGCAGCGGCATCATCATGACGATCGGCGCGGACGTGTCCCCGGACGGCGGCCGCGCGGCGTTCCTGGGGGCGTGGCGCCTACTCTCCGATGTCGGGAACGGTTTGGGGCCGCTGTCGGTCAGCGCCGTCACGGCGGTGGCGACGCTGGGTGTCGCGGTTGCCGCAGCCGGGGGCATCGCCTTCCTCGCCGCGGGCCTGATGGCGCGGTGGGTGCCGCGACACCGGCCGTCCCACCCCTCATGACGGGGTGGGACGGCCAGTGTCGACGGGTGGACGCGGCACGTCACTCCTCGAAGGAGTCCTTGACGTGCACCGGGTAGAAGTGAACCTCGCGGCCCTGCCCGCCCATGCCGGTGCCCGGGTCGACCGGCGGCGGCTCGGCTGTGGCCATCTTGATGCCGAGGCTCAGCGGAATGTTGTGCCGGTGCGGCGTGTGCTGTGAGTACACCGGTTCGGTGAAGCCCATCTCGGTGAACGTTCCCGAGATCAGCATGGCGTGGTCGATCTTGCCGTCCGGCTTCTTGTCCGGGTCCCAGTCGGCGAACAGCACATCGCCCGGCTGAAGATCCCAGATGGCGTCCGTCTCGGCCGGGCTGCCGGACTTCCACGCCTCGGCGCGCCCGGATTCGGTCATGAAGCGCCACAGCATGTACGCGATCGTCCAGGTCTCGGACGCGCGGTACGGGCTCGGCCACGACAGCGCGTCGGTCCAGTTCTCGACGTTGCCCGGCCAGTAGCCGTCGACCTTGGGCCAACCACCGGCGACCAGCATCTGGGAGGCGAAGTTCGTGCAGTCGTTCACGTTGTCGTAGGCCGGATACTCGTCCTCGTCGAACCACACGTGGTGGTAGTCGTGGTTGTAGCGCGGAGTCGGCCCGGGTGAGTAGTCGATGATCGACCACGTCTGCGCGTAGGCGGCTGCGGCGTCGCGGTCATAGGAGACCGTGCGGAGTTGGTGGGGCGGACCGCCCGCGTCCGCCGGAGACTCGGCTGGCTCGGAGTTCTCGGCGGGTCGTGATTGCTGCGCCGACTCCTCCGTACTGGGTGGATCGACGTAGGAGACCTTCTCGACGTGCCACTGGCCGCGTGAACGGCTGAAGTCGATGCGGTAGCGATCGCTGAGCATCGACGATCCGAGCTCATCGTCGTTCCAGGTCAGATTGGTCACCGAGGTGGTGGTCACCGAGGCTCTGTCGGGGTGGATCTCGACCTCGGCGCCGGGAACGAAATCGGTCTTGACGTCGCTGGCCCGCAAGCCCCGCTCGTCGGCGAGTTCGGTGGCGATCTGCGCGATGCTGCTGCTGACGTTGGCCGGTTGGGCGGCGACTCGATGGGCGGGCAGCCGTGCAGCTCCCTGCTCACCGGGTCCCAACCATCCCTGGTCGCGGTCGGCCAAGTACTGCTGGGCGAGCAGCTCGACCTGACGTTCCGGCGGCAGCGGAGTGGTCATGGCATCGGCGTCCGTCGTCGGCTGGGCAGCCACGGTGCTGGTCGCTACGGCGCTGAGCGCAATGGCCGCGCACACGGTCAGTGTGCCCATGTGTGTGTTCCGCAATGTGCATCCTCCATGCGTTTCCGCGGACCCGATCGGCCCACGGCGATGGTGACGGCGGCCGCATTCCTCCGGCTTGCCTGACGCTTTCTTGCCGACGGCGTTGGATATCGTGATCGTCGATCGTCGGAGGCGGGATGGGGACGCAGTTTCAGGCGCTGGGCCGGATCCGGTTGCTGCGCGACGGAGCGGAAGCCGCGATCTCGGGGAAACTGGCCCGCACGTTCCTCGCCATGCTGCTGTCTCGCCCGAACGAGCCGGTTCCGGTGCACGTGCTGGCTGAGGCGCTGTGGCCCGGCGAACCTGACGACGGCGCGCAGCGCAAGCTGCAACTACACGCGCACAAGCTTCGCCGGCTGCTGGACGAGCCGGATCGGCTGGCTTTCGAACACGGTGGTTATCGGCTGCGGGTGGATCCGGGTGACGTGGACGTCCAGGTGTTCGAGTCGTTGGCTGATCAGGCCGTGGAATCGGCCGGTGTGGACCGGACCCGCTGTGCCGAGTTGGCTCGCCGCGCCCTCGAGTTGTGGCGGGGAACGCCGTACGGCGGCTTGGACGTACCTGAGCTGGTGGCCGAGGAACGCCGGCTGTCCGAACGCCGGCTGGCCGTGCTGGAACTTCTCTACGAGTCCGAAGTAGCGCGCGGTCGCGCCGGCGCCGTCGTCAGCGAGCTCGCTGACCTGGCTCGACGACACCCGCTGCGCGAACGGCTGATTGCGCTGTTGATGACAGCGCTGTACCGCTCCGGACGCCAGGCCGAAGCGCTCGAGGTGTATCGGAACGCACGAGACACGCTGGTCGACGAGCTCGGCATCGAGCCGGGGCCTGAGCTGCGAGAACTCGAACGCCGGGTGCTGGCGGACGACGTACCGTCCGGCGACGCGGACGTACGACCAGAGCACCAGCAGACGCCAGCGCCTGCGGACCGTCCACACGTTCCCCGGCAACTGCCTGTTGACATCGCCGGATTCATCGGCCGTGCAGGCGACGTCGAGCAACTGGACCGGCTTGTCGAAGCCGGCATCGACAACGGCGGGACCATCATCGCCGTGCACGGGCCGGCCGGTGCCGGCAAGACGACGGTCGCGGTGCACTGTGCCCATCGCCATGTCGACCGGTTCCCCGACGGCCAGCTCTTCCTCAACCTGCGTGGGCACGGCCCCAGCGAGCCGCTCGACACCGCCACCGCGCTGGACGCCCTCCTTCGGGGCCTGGGCTGGACCGGCGCGCTGCCTGAGCACCAACACCAGCGCAGCGAGCTCTTCCGCGATCAGATGGCCGATCGACGGATGCTCGTCGTGCTCGACAACGCGCGCGACACCGACCACGTCCGGCCGCTGCTGCCCGGTGGGCGCAACGTCGTCGTGGTGACGTCACGCAGCCAGTTACGTGGTTTGGCCGCACGCGACGGCGCGGACCGGGTGCCGGTCGAGCACATGACGGCAGAAGACGCCGTCGAACTCCTGCACGCGCGGCTACAGGCTCACCCGGACGTCCAGACCGCGGACGGCCTGGTCGCGATCCGGGAGCTGGCCGAGCTCTGCGGGAATCTACCGGTGGCCCTGGCCGTGGCCGCCGAACGAGCCGGGCGCTATCACCGTCTCGCGCTCCGCGACGTGGTCGCCGACCTGCGGCGAGAACACAACGTCCTGAACACCCTCACGGCGTGGGAAGACGACCCCACGACAAGTGTCCGGGCCGTGTTGTCGTGGTCGTACGAGGCGCTGGCTGACGACGCGGCCCGCCTGTACCGGCTGCTCGGGCTGCATCCGCACCCCACGTACTCGACTGTGGCGGCAGCGGCACTGTGTGGTGTCGGTGTCGCGGCAGCGGGCCGGCTACTCGGCCGGCTGGTCGACACGCATCTGGTCAGTGAACCCCGGCCGGGTGAGTACGAGATGCACGACCTCGTCCGCGCCCACGCGGCTGAGCTCGTCCACGCCACCATCGCCGATGCGGAGCGGACGGCCGCGGTCGACCGGATGCGGTCGGCCTACGTGCACAGTGTCGACAACGCCAGGACAGCGGTGCTCGGAACGTCCCTGGTGACGGTCCCGCTGCCGGACGTGTTGCCTGGCGTGGAACCCGAGAAGTTCAGCGGATCGGACGCGGCGGCGCGCTGGTTCAACGACAACCGAGCCCGCCTCACCGCCATCGTCACCGACACCGCCCGCAGCGGCGACCACGTCACGAGTTACCAGCTCGCGTCGCTGATGGGGATGCTGCTGGACCCCGCCGTTCATCCGCTGGAGGCGATGCAGCTGTGTGACCTCGCCACCAGCAGTGCCGAAGCCGTCCACGATCACGCTGCTGAGGCCATCTGCACGTGGCAGCGCGGGGTGGTGCACTGGTCGTGCGGACGGCCCCGAGAAGCCCTCGAGTGCGCCGGGCGCGCTGAGCAGCAGTTCCGGGCCGTCGGCAACGAGCGGGGCCAGCTTGCCGCGCTGATGTCCCGGGGGCTCGGCCAGGGCCACCTGGGGCAGTTCGACTCGGCGATCGAGAGCCTGGAGGAAGCGGTCGCCCTGGCGGTCGAACTCGCCGCCCCGCGCGCGATGATCCAGAACAATCTGGCGATGACCTACCTCGCCGCCGGCCGGCGCCAGCAGGCCTGCGCGATGGCGCAAGAAGCCGTGCGCTCGGCCCTGGACGAGCGCAGCGCGCGCCTCGTAGCCGTGTGCACCGACTCGCTGGCCGAGGTGTACCTGGCCATGGGGGAGCCGGGCCGGGCCCGCGACCTCTATCTCGACGCACTCGCCCGCTACCAGCACTCGGGGGTCACCGCCGAGACGCCCGACACGTGGAAGAGTCTCGGCGAGGCGCAACTCGCCCTCGGCGACACCTCGGCGGCGCGCACCAGCTGGGAACACGCGCTTCGGCTGCTCGACGACCACGGCTGGGCGGACAGTCACCGCGTCACCCGGTCCGAGTTGCGCGAGCTGATCGCGAGCCTGGACCGACCGGCCATGACGTCCGCAAGCCACGATATCCGGCCGTGAGTCCAGCGGCCAGGATCGTCGGCACGTGCTGTCGCGACCGGGCTGCGAAACGCGACGTGATCATGACAGTCTGACGACGAAGTGCGGCAGGGCGACCAGGGACAGGCATGAGTGAACGTCCGATCGGTGAGAGCGCCGATGACCTGGCCGGGGTACGCGACGACGACGTCCCGCGCGCGATGGACGAGGTCGTCGACCTTGTGCGCGGCGATCTCGACGCCGTGCGGCGGCTGGTGAACAAGGCTCGCGCCGGTCATGGCCACGATCTGGACGCAGAGCTCGGCGCGGTCGCCGCGGTGATGCAACGCGAGCTGCGCCAGCTCGGGTCAGAGGTCCAGCACGCTTTCACGACCGTGGTCGACGAGCTCGACGAGTTGCGTCGGCCGACGGCCGAAGGTCAGGCGCCGTCGACGCCGGCCCGATCACTGGACGAGGCGGAGCTTCATGTGTCGAGTTCGTCGCCAGATCACCACGATGTGCTGGCTCATCCGCCGCCGAACAGCGTGATCGTCGTCGATGAGTCTGTCGTTTACACCACCGATGAACTCGGGCGCGTGGTTCGTGCTCAAGCGGAGTTGACGGCAATCCAGCCGGAGCAACCACGGAACCGGCGGGCCGAGCGCACGGTGAAGGGGCGCCTTCCCGGCGATCATGCCGGGCACATCATCGCTCGCATCCTGGGTGGGGTCGGCGACTCCATCAACTTGGTCCCGATGGAGGCCCGCCGAGTCAACCTCGGTCAATACCGAACCCTCGAACGCGAGTGGCAACGGGCCATCGACGCAGGAGGGCGGGTGGACGTCGACGTGCAACTCGTGTACCGGGACGACAGCGCGCGGCCCGCGTACCTGGACGTCGCCTACTCGACACCGCAACGAAACAACCGGCTCGTCATCAGGAACACACCACAGCGGAGCAGCAAATGACCGGCATGCCTGACCAACACCGTCTCACCCAGATCGGCCAAGCCATGCTGGAAGCGGCCGGATCCGAGTGGAAGACGATCACACTCGATGTCACTGCCGCGGCGGCCATGACGAAAACGAGCCTGACTATCGAAAAGGCCGACGGGACGTACGACCACACGACCAACATCTCCACGGACGGTGCGATCGCCTGTGACGAACTCCGTGAGGCGATGTATCAGGAAGGCAAGGGGACCTGGTACAACGCGACGTTCGTGGTCGATGAGGAACGTCGGATCAGCGCCGATTTCGACTACGAGAACCCGCCGTTCGGTGGCGTGGCCGATGATGACGACCCGGACAGCGAGGGTGACGCCGACCCGGAGTTGTTGCTGGAAGACCACCGGATGTTTCCCCGCGACCCGGACGTTCTGCCCGAGTGGCATCCGGCGCGCACGGCCGGGCCGGCCTGATCGAACCGTGAGCGCCCGCCACGCCAGCGCTCTCGCATCGCCTGGCACACTGAACGGTTCCACAAATCGGGCATAACGGGCGCGAAAGCGACCGTTCAGCGTGCCACGCGCCAGCGCGAGGCAACCAAGCCCCGCGTCATGACGTGTGATGCGCGAGCAGGTCGCGGGCCAGGTCGATGCCGACGTCGCGCAATCGGGGTGGTGAGAACACGAAAGCTTCGGGCCCAGCGACCACCAGCAGCAGCCCCAACCGCTCGTCCACCGGCTCGAGCAGGTATGCCCGCATCCGGATGGTCTCGGTGTCCTCGTGGACGACTTCCACCGATTCGGCGAACCGCTCGACCGCCCAGCGCACGTCTTGCGGCACGACCAGGTCGACCAGGTGCTCGCGGCGGTTCGCCGCGATGCGCAGCTCGTAGTCGGCCGGGCGCTCGAAGGACTCGTCGAGCACCTGCGCCTCGCGCACGCCGGACAGCAGGAACGTCCCGACGTGATCGGTACCGGCGATCCCGGCGTCCACCTCCCAACCGCGCCGGGTCTTGATCAGTCGGTACGGCTCGAGCACGTGCTCGCGCAGCCCGGGCCGCCACGCGCGAGCGTAGGTCACCCGGATGCGCCGCCGCCGCCGTAGCGCGTCGCCGACGGTCTGGGCCAGCTCGGCCAGCCAGGTACTGCGGCCGGTGCCGATACCGGAGAGCACGGTCGCCGTCAGGGCCTTGAGCGCGCCGTCCAAGGCGTCGTTGTCCGGTTCGATCGTCAGCAGGTTCTGCCCGGCACGGTAGATGTTCGCCAGTTCGCCGACGGTGACGTAGTCGGACCCGACGTCTCTGGTCGGCCTCGGCGGGGCGGAGACGAACTCGGCCTCCGCGGGATCGGCGTCCTCGCCGTCCGCGTCGTGAAACCGGAGCGGACTGCTCTGGTTCAACACGTTCGGCGCGAACGCCGGGTCGACCTCGGCCCCGTAGTACGCGCGCAGCTCGCTGCGCAGGGTCTCGGTGTCGACCCCGACGTGCTCGGCCAGTTGGGCTATCGGCAACCCGCCGGCGTGGACCGCCAGTTGATTCAGCGCCCGGGTGACGCGGTCGAAGCGCTGGACATAGCGTGGTGTGCCGGCCATCAGCGCTGCCTCACGATCCGGCGCAGCTCGGCGACGATCTCGTCGCGCACCTCGTCCGGTGCGACCACGCGCACTCGTCGGCCCAGCTCGTACACCCGCGCCCGGAAGGCGGCCCGGTGCGTCACCGGGACCGTCAGGCGCACCGCGGCGTCGGTCACCTCCCGCTGCACGGGCTCGCCCAGCATCATCGTGACCTGCGGCTCGTGCTGGACCTCGGTCTCGACCACGACCTCCACGGCCGGGTCCGGATGCCACGTGAGCGGGTTCAACTCGTCGTCGGGCTCGTCCGCCGCGACGGTGGCGGTGCCGGGTGGGTCGACGGTGACGTCGGACATCCGGTCGGTCACGAACCGTTTGGTGATGGCTGCATCGTCGGCCGACGCCTCTTCACGGCCGACGAGATACCAGCCGGACGCGCCGGGATGCACCAGGTGCGGATGGACGACCCGCGGCTTCTGCTTGTACGTGAACCGCAGCAGGCACCGGTGCTCGACGGCGTAGGCGGCCTTGTCGAGGGCGTCGTGCCCGGGCCGATGCGGGTCGCGAGACCGGACCGGGCCGGGGTCGTCCGGTTCCATCGGCGGATCGCCGAGCCGGTCGCGAAACGCCGTGTCGCCGGCCACGAGAGCCGCTCGCACCAGCTGCACCTGATGCTCGGGCGACAGCGAGACGCGCAGCCGGGTGTCACGCGAATGCAAGCGATAGACGCCGAGTTCGCCAGAGCCTGCAGTGTTGCGGATGTCCCAGCCGATCTTCTGCAGTGCCGTCAGGTCGCGGTGCAGTTGCCGAGCGGCGTCGATCTCGCTGGCGGCGCCGTAGTCGCCGACGGCGATGAGCTGCTCAGCGCTGCGTCCGGTCGGCTCGCCCGCCTCGAGGGCCAGCAGGAGCCGCGTCAGCCGCTCCAGCGGCCCGAGCTGGTCGCGTCCACCCGGCATGCGCCCTCCAGCACCCCCCAGCGCTGATCGTCCATGATCACGATATGGCACCGCCCGTTGCTGCGGGAAGTATCGGCGCCGATCACGATCGTCAGGACATCGTGAGACCTGCGTCGTAGGCCAGCATCGCCACCTGAACCCGGTTGCTGGCGTCGAGTTTGGCGAAGATCCGGGTCAGGTGTGTCTTGACGGTCGCCTCGCTGAGGTACATGTCGCCGGCGATGTCGCTGTTGGACCGGCCCGCGGCGACGGCGCTGACGATCTCGCGCTCACGAGGCGTGAGCAGCGCCAGTCTGGCCTGAGCGTCGGCTCGGCGCGGGTCGGTGTGCAGGCCGACGAAGTGCGCGATCAGCCGTGTGGTCACCCGTGGGGCCAGCATCGCGTCGCCCGCGGCGACAGCACGAACCGCGGCGATGATCTCCTGCGGCGACGCGTCTTTGAGCAGGAATCCGCCGGCGCCTGCTTCCAGCGCCCGGAACACGTATTCGTCGAGGTCGAAGGTGGTGAGCACGACGACCTTGGGGGCGCGAGGCAGCCGGGTGAGTGCCGCTGTGGCAGCGAGGCCGTCCATGCGCGGCATCCGGATGTCCATCAGCACGACATCGGGCGCGTGCCGCAGGACCGCGTCGACGGCGGCATGCCCGTCACCGGCCTGACCGGCCACGGTGATGTCGCCCGCGGTGCTCAGGATGCCCTCCAGCCCGGTCCGCACCAGCGGGTCGTCATCGACGAGCACGACCCGCAGCTGACGTTGAGATGTGTCGGTGATGGTCATTCCGCTCCGTCGTCGGTGTCCGGGGTCCACGGCAGCCAGGCGGTGACGGTGAAGCTGTCGCCGTCCGGCCCGGTGGTGACCGTCCCACCCAGGGCGTTCGCCCGTTCGGCCATGCCGATGAGGCCGCTTCCGGTGCGGGCGACGGACTCTTCCGGGAGGTGTGTCGGCAGTGGGTTGGTGACGTCGATGCTCACCCCGGCGTCGCGATGGCCGCGGACGACGACCTGGGCCGTCACGCCGGGCGCATGCCGGGCCACGTTGGTGAGCGACTCCTGCACGATGCGGTACGTCGCGGTGGCGACGACCTTGGGCGCAGAGGCGGCGTCGTCGACGAAGATCGTCGCGTTGACGGGGATGCCGGAGCGCCGGGACGCGTCGACCAATTCAGGGAGGTCCGCGAGCGACGGCGATGCGTACGGTGCCGGCGGCGCGTCCGTCGGGCCCTCGCCGAGCGCCCGGCCGTCCCGTAGCACGCCGACCACTTGGCGCAGGTCGTCGAGCGACTGGCGAGCCGTCTGGCGAATGGCTTGGGCGGCGTCGCGCCGGCCATGATTCTCCGCCTCCAGGGCGCCGGCCTGCAACGACAGCAGCGACAGTCGGTGGCCGAGCACGTCGTGCATCTCTCGGGCGATCCGCGCTCGCTCCTCGTGGCGAGTCTTGTCGGCGAGCAGCGCGCGCTGTTCACCGTCGCGGGCGGCGATCTCGGCGCGGGCTTGCCGATACAACCCGACGACCACCGGGATCGCGGTCATGGTCGCCGCCACGACGAGGACGGCGACGAACGGGACCCGCACGGTGGTGGCCGAATCGGCCATACCGCCGCCGAACACCCACTGCATCGGTGAGTACTCGGGATCGCGGCGTGCGTCGCGCTCCACCGCGATGAGCGTGGCCAGGAACACGACGGCGGCGATGGCCCACAGCACGTGGTCGCGTCGACGCGCGGCCACCGCGGCCAGAGCGACCAGGGCCGCGAGACTGTCGGTGACGAACACCAACGGCGGGGCAACCGCCGCCAACGCGACGATCTCGGGGTGGCGGTGCCGCCAGACCAGCGCCCCGGCCGCCGCCAGCGCCGCGAGCAGCCCCAGGACCTCACGAGCACTCGGTTCGACGGACTGGGTGGCCGGCACGTAGCCCGCGGCCACGAAGACCATCAGGCTGCTGAACACACCCGCGCAGATCGCCACGACCGTTGCCGCCAGGCGTGGCGCGAACAGCAACAGCCTGGAAGCAACGGTAGCCGCGGAGCCGCGGTCATGAGTGAGCACCCGAGCAAGCTACGACCAGGGCCGGACACAACAGCCGGTTCGCGGTGGTTCGGCGCCGGCGCGGAGGTGACGACTTTCGTCGTACCCGGTCGTGGCGGATCGGACGACGCGGCCGCGGGCGCCCGCGCGCTTCCATCACCTCAGTGGGCTCGACTCGAGCCCGTGAGGGTGGGAGGACATGTGATGAACGAGCACCAGCAGCCAGCGGGTTGGTATCCCGACCAGCACGGCATCGTACGCTGGTGGGACGGTACGCAGTGGACGCAGCACACGGCTCCGCAAGGGGTCCCGCAGGCAACCGCGACCGACACCAGGAACCGCCAAGCACGCAACGGGCTCGGCATCGCCGCGCTCATCGTCGGCATCATCGGCTGCCTGTTCGGACTGGTCCCGTTGATGTTCTGGGTGGCCGGTCCGCTTGGCGTGACCGGGCTGATCCTCGGCTTGGCCGGCCGGGGCCGGGTCAAGCGCCGCGAGGCCACCAACATCAAGACGGCGTGGGCGGGCGTCGTCGTCAGTCTCGCTGCCCTGGCGTTGAGCGTGTACGGGGCGGCCGTCACCTTCGACGCGTTCAGCGACCTGGGTGAGGAGCTGGACTCCGCCGACGACCCGGCTCCGGTGGTCCAGAACGATGACGAAGTGACCGAAGCCGCCGCCGAGTCCGGCGACGACGCAGCGGCAGCCGCCGGATCGCGCGAGAATCCGCATCCCGCCGGGACGACCGCCGATCTCGGCGACTGGCAGGTCAGTATCGACACCACGGCTCCGGACGGCACAGCTGTCATCGCCGAGGCCAGCGAGTTCAACCCGGCGCCGCAGGACGGCAACGAGTACGTCGTCGCTCCGGTGTCGGCGACCTTCAGCGGTGACGACACCGGCACCGCCTGGCTGGACTTGAGCGTCGAGTTCGTCAGCGCTGGCGGCAACACCTACGACGGGTTCTGCGGGCTCCTGACCGACGGCCTCATGGAGCAAGGTGAGCAGTTTCCCGGCGCGACGGTCGACGCCAACGTCTGTGCCGAGGTGCCGGCTGATCAGGTCGACGGCGGGGTCTGGCGCGTCACCGAGTCGCTGACGCTCGACCAGTCGACGGCGTTCTTCGCGATGCAGTGAATAGCCGCACCTCCACAGATCTTCATGAAGTGCGTTGCTTGCGCTGACGCGTGGGACGGTCGGCTCCCGGCGCTGAATGACGTGGCACGCTGAAATGCTCCACAAGTCGGACAATTCGGGCGTGATTGGTCACTTTCACCGTGCCACGCGGTG
>JAJYTA010000316.1 GCA_021793295.1 Actinomycetes bacterium | reverse complement strand
GCGGGCGGTCTTAGCCCCGGTCGCGGTGTTGGTCGCGAGCCCGAACAGGACGCGCCGCGCCGACTCACCGGCCTTGCCCGGCGTGAGCCCGTACTGCTTGAACGCGATGCGCGGGTCGTACGCCGTCGACTGGTCGCGCCCGCCCCAGGTCTCCAGGTGGACGTGCTCGCCGGTGACGTCGCCGACCGCGCCGATGATGCCGAGCGGCTGGCCGGCCTCGACGACGTCGCCCTCCTTGACGAAGGCCTTACCGGCGTGGTGGCCGTACCACTCGCTGCCACCGCCAGGGCCGTCGATGAGGATGTAGCTGCCGGTGTTGTTGCTGCCCGTGATCGGGTTGCGCTTGCGGTAGCCGTTGCCAACGGCGCGGACGGTGCCGCCGAACATCGCGCAGAACTCCACGCCCTTCTGGCCCGGCTTGGGCGGCGCGAGGTCGATGCCGCGATGGAAGTTCCGCGTGCCGGTCTTGGGGTGGACACGCCAGCCCCAGTTGCTCGTGACGCGACCGACGACGGGCGAGACGGCGTAGGGACCTGGGCGCTCCAGGTCGAACTGGCCGATGACGTCCATCACGCGTCCGGGGCACGCGGTCGAGGCGCCGGGGACCTCCTTGTGGCCGATGAAGTAGCGCAGGTTGGGGAACATCGTGCGCCACTCGTCGATCTGGTCGTTGGCCGCCTTGATCGCAGCCGGGCTCGGCTTCTCGCCGTTGCCGACGATGAAGCAGATGGCCATGAGCTTCTGGTTCGCGTCCGGCACCAGGTCGGTCGCACTGTGAGCCGCGCCGTGCGAGAAGCCCGCGCCCATGAAGCGCCGGCCGGCCTGGTCGATCAGGACCGGGTAGCCGATGTCGGCCCAGCCACGCGTCTGGGTGTGGTAGCGCCAGTAAGACCGGATGCGCTCGATAGACTCCTCGAGGGAGACGTCAGGCCCGAAGGTGATGTTGCCGGCCGCCGGGTAGTGGCCGACGACGCCGATCACCTCGCTCGGCGTGATCTTCCGGTCAGGCCACTCCGGGAAGCCGAAGTCCTCGTCGGTCCACGTGGACCGTGGCAGTAGCTCAGTCATTGTGTCCTCTCTTGGGTGGGGTTGGAACCGCGGGCATCTCGGAGTACGGGACACCGAGGTCGCGAAGGCGGTGGCGGTGGTCAGCTAGTGACTCCTCAACTCGTCTGCGGTAGCGGACCTCCGCATCGTACTTCTGCCACACGGTCTGCTCTCGGGCCTGTCTACCCTTGATCCACCCGATAAGGGCCTTGGCAAGCTCGGACGCCAAACCGCCCGAGATGAATGCAGTGAGGATACCGACCATGGCGCCCGTCTCCATCGGCCAGTGGCCTCCTAGTCGTTGTCGGGGATCGTCCGCAGCGCGGAGTCATACGGCCTGTCCTTGATCCTCACCCAGCGGATGGCCTGGGACAGAATCAGCGCGATAATGATCGTCAGGTGGAGCATGCGGTTGCCCGGCGAGAACAGGTGCAGCTGGAACACCACGCCGCCGTAGATGGTCAGCGCAGACGAGATCGCGACGAGTCCCAGGCGTTCGATGAACCACATGCCTGGAAGCGCTGAGACGGCTCCGAGCAGGCAGCCGAAGCTCAGCAGCATGCCGAGCCCCACGACCGCTCCCTGGCCCAACGCGCTCTCCATCGTCGTCGGTGGGTTGGTCACCGCAGACACGCCGCCGACGAACAGGACGACGTACATCAGGAACCTGAGCACGCTGACGACGCGTGGCTCGTTCACCCGCAGCCAAAGCCGGCGCAGCGCATCCATTACCTCAGCCATCTATCAGCCTCTCGCGATCAGGACGGCAGACAGGAAGCATGAATCCATGAACGAGGACGTCGTGTTCGTACTCCGTGCAGTCGTCGTGTAGACGTTGCAGAAGATCACCGTCCCGGCATTGAGCCGGACATGCGTCGTCGCCATGTTCGTCGTGCCGCCGCTGTCCGCCGGGCGCGTCATGTCGAAGGCGACCGTCGACCCGCCAGCCACGATCCGCAGCTGGGTAGCGGTGCTGGAGTCCTGCCAGCGCAGCCCAGCGCTGACCGAGTACCAGCCTGGGACGTTGACCTGCAGGCCGTAGGTGCCGACGGTTGATATGTCACCCGTAATGTCGTCACCGGACGAGCCGAAGATCTCGAGCCGCGTGACGGTGTCCTGCGGGATGGTCTGGCTCCGCACCGCGACGCGACGCCCAGCCGGAGCCAGGTCGACGGTCTTGCCCACGACGCCGATGACGGTCAGGTCGTGCTTGGTGTGCAGGACCGTGACGCGGTCGCCGACCTGGACATCTCCGTTGAGCACCCGCGGGGTGAGCGGGCTCGGAGAGCTGTCGGAGTCCAACTGGACGCGCACAGGGTTGACCGAGGTCACCCGGCCCTGCGTCTGGGTAGGCTTGGCGTCGACGCGCGCTCTAAGAGCCGCCAGAGCGTCCCAGACCTGCCTGAAAGCGCGAGAGACGCCGCTCATGTCAGCCTCGACCAGAGGTAGCCCTCGATGCTCGGCTCCCAGCCTGCGATCGCCTCATGGTCCTGGTTGGCCCGGTACAGCGAGCCCTCGTAACGGTAGGTCTCACCGG
>JAJYTA010000315.1 GCA_021793295.1 Actinomycetes bacterium | reverse complement strand
TCGCGTAGTAACACGCCTCGTTCGGGCAGTCGCGGCCGTTCTTCCTGGTCAACCCCTACTTTCCGGGGTGTCGTGTGCCCATCATCTGCGGAAGTCCGGGCAGCAGGTGCGGGGGGATCTGGTCGAGGCCGCAGGCGAGCCCGGGGCGCAGGCCAAGACGAGGTGGCCGCCCACGACCGGCGCTCGGGCGAGCTCGCCCGCTACAAGCTCGGGGCTGTCACCGCCACCGACCCCGACGGCTACCACCGCGTCGCGTGCCCGGCAGTGCTCGGAAAGGTCCGCTGTCCGCTGCGAGCCGACTCGATCGCGCTCACCCTCGATCACCCCGAAGTGCTCGCCCCACCCGAACACCCGCCCACCTGCTGCACCCAGGTCACCATCACCGTGCCGCCACAGGTGAACGCCAAGACCGTCCAGCGCCACGACTACCCCGGGAAGGCCTGGCGCCGCTCCTATGCGAGGCGATCTGCTGCCGAGCGCTCGAACGCCCGGATCAAGGACCCCGCCACGATCGACGTCGCCCGGGGGTGGTGCCGGGTGATGGGTCTCACGCCGATGAGCCTGTTCTTGGCCTGCGCGCTCGTCGTGCGCAACCTGGCGGCCGCCGACGCATTCGGTGAGCGCCAGCGCGACGCCCAATGCCGGGCGGCAGCCGGCCTCTCCCCACGGACCGCCGGCACAGGCGCCGGACCCTGGCCGACCTCGTCGGCGCGTCGGCCAACGCACCGCCGTGAACGGCCACGTCTCCGCGGAAACGGACCAGCACTCGATACGGCGCGTCCGAGAATCGGCGCATCAGGTTCTTCGAGCGTCGATGCGCTCAGCAGACACCAAGAGGCGGTGTCACACGGCCGTGGCACGATGACGTCGGCCCAAACGTGAACTGGGTCCCCACTGAAACGTGAAGACCTCATCGGTGGGCGCTGCGGGACTCGAACCCACGACCTCAGCCGTGTGAAGGCTGCGCTCTAACCAACTGAGCTAAGCGCCCGAGCGCCGACCGGCGCGGGCGACGCCCACGTGGCCAGCCTCGGCGGCCGTCATGCTAGCCGCCGACGGTCTGCCACCCGCACCTGACGGAGAGATCGTGTGGGAGGCGGGCATTGCCCGGCTCCCCGGCAGGTTCCCGTCCCCACGGCAGTGCGACGCTATGGTCTCGCGCCATGCTTGCGCTCCCACGTCCACGGCGGAACTGGACCGTGCACCACCGGCTGGTGGTCACGTGCATCGGGTCCGCGCTCACCCTGCTCTCCGTCGCGATGGCAGCCCAGCCGGCGGGAGCTGCACCCGCCGGTGCCCCGCACCCGGCGGTGTCGGCCTCGCTCGAACCCGTCATCCATCCGCTCGCAGGCACGGCGTTCCCCGCCGACGCGCCCGATCCCGACGTCGTCCGCGTGGGGTCGACGTACTACGCCTACACGACGGGCACCACTTGGGGGAACCACATCGGCGTGCTCGTCGACACGTCGGGCTCACCGGCGTCCGGCTGGCAGACACTGACCGGGACGCCGTACGGGTCGACGGCGCTGCCCACCGTGCCGACCTGGGAGGAGGTCAACACTCAGACATCGCCCGGTGTCATCGAGATGGGAGCCACGTGGTTCCTCTACTACGACGCCTACGACCCTGCGCTCGGACAGACCTGCCTGTCGGTGGCCACGGCGGCGACCCCGACCGGGCCCTTCACCGACACCTCGTCCGGGCCCTTCGAGTGCCAATCCCAGCTCGGCGGGTCGGTCGACCCCAGTCCGTTCGTCGACCCGGCCACCGGCTCGACGTGGCTGCTGTGGAAGTCGGACAACGGCACCGTAGCCACCAGCGCCCAACTGTGGGCAGCACCGCTCGCCGCAGACGGTCTCGGCCTCGCTGCAGCACCGACCTTGCTGCTCACGCAGAACGACGTAGCCCACCCCTGGGAGACAACGGTCGAGAACCCCGATATGGCGGTCATCAACGGCACCTACGTCCTCTTCTTCTCGGGGGGGCAGTGGGACTCCCCCGGCTATGCCGAGTCGTACGCAATCTGCGCCGGCGTCGCCGGCCCATGCTCGCAGCCGACCGAAGGTCCCCTCCTCTCCAGCACCGCGACCTACTTCGGGCCGGGCGGTGGCTCGACGTTCACCGACGCGTCCGGGGCGCTGTGGATGGCGTTCGCCGCCTGGAACGTGGGCTGCACCTCGTACGCCGCCCCTTGCAACGGTGCTCGCGAACTGCACATGGCCACGGTGAGCTCCATCGTCGCCGGCGGGACGTCTTCGGCTCCCGTGCTCGGCGTCGCTCCGACGCGCTCCGGCGGCGGGTACTGGGAGGTGGCCAGCGACGGCGGGATCTTCGCCTTCGGCGATGCCAGCTTCTACGGCTCGATGGGCGGGCACCCGCTGAACCAGCCGATCGTCGGCATGGCGGCCACACCCAACGGCGGCGGGTACTGGGAGGTGGCCTCCGACGGGGGGATCTTCTCCTTCGGCGACGCCCAGTTCTACGGTTCGATGGGGGGGCACCCGCTGAACCAGCCCATCGTCGGCATGGCGGCCACGCCCAACGGCGGCGGGTACTGGGAGGTGGCCTCCGACGGGGGGATCTTC
>JAJYTA010000314.1 GCA_021793295.1 Actinomycetes bacterium | reverse complement strand
CCAGGTGTCGACGCGCTGGGAGACGTGACTGACCACCGCGTTGGCGGCGAGGCCACCGGCACCGATGAGCAGCAGGCCGAGGATGATCCACGAGATCCGCTCGGTCGCCACGTAGATCATCAGCACGAAGATGCCGAACAGCAGCACCGACGGGCCGAGGTCGTTCTGCACGACCAGGATGCCCAGTCCGGCCAGCCACACCAACACGATGGGCCCGAGATCGCGGGCCCGGGGCAGGTCGATTCCCAGGAATCGCCGCCCGGCCAGCGCGAGCGCATCGCGCTTCTGCACCAGATATGCGGCGAACGCGATGATCAGGATGATCTTCGCGGCCTCACCCGGCTGGAAGGTCATGCCGCCGATGTTGATCCAGATGCGCGCGCCCCGGACCGAGTGGCCGATCAACGGGAGCAGCGGGAGGATGAGCAGGATCAGTCCGGTCAAGCCCGCGAGATAGGGCAACCGCGACAGCACGCGATGGTCCGGCACGAAGATGAGCACGGCGACGAACAGGGCAACACCGACAGCCATCCAGGTCAGCTGGATGGTGGCATGCGAGGTTTCGTTCGCGAGGTCCAGCCGGTGGATCATCGCCAGCCCGAGCCCGCACAACGTGACCACGATCGGCAGGATCACCGGATCGGCGTACGGCGCCCGGATCCGGATGATGATGTGCGCGATTCCGGTGGCCACCGCCAGACCGCCCAGATAGGCCAGCGCATCCGGCGGCACCCGGCCGAGCGCACCGAGGTCGACGTTGACGTAGGCGAACGTCGCGATGGTGATGGCGAAGATCAACAGGACGAGTTCGGTGCCCCGACCGCGGCGGGGCACCAGGGCCTCGTCGGCCGGAGGATCGACGCGCGAACGCGCCCGGGCACGGTCCAGACTCATGGCGCACCCGCACAGAGCAGACCTGGGAAGCCGACGTCGTCGCCGAGCCAGCCGCCGGTCCGGCTCGAGTTGTCGTCCGGCGTGTCGTCGGACCCCTCGGCGGTTCGGGGCGTGGTCGAGCTGTCGGCCGGCGGAGAGGTCCGCGGTGACCGCGACGGCGACGGTGTCGGAGTCGGGGTCGGCGTCGGAGTCGGGGTCGGCGTCTGATCGGGAGACAGACGCTCGTGTTCACGGCAAGCTTGCAGGCGCAGCGAGTCCACCTTGGAGCGGGCGTCTTCGAGATTGTCCGCCGTGATGGTTTCGTTCACCTGATCGCGGTAGATGCCAGGCAACGCGTCGACCGGGAGTCCTTCGGGGATCTCGTACAGCTCGGACAGCCGGATCGGGCCGATCTCCTGGCTGACACCCTGATAGATGGCCACTTGGCCGGAGCTGGCGGCGACGTAGTACTGGCTGCGGACCCAGTTGTTGGCGAGATTTAGCGCGGCCCAGCCGATGAGGGCGACCGCGGCGACGATCACCAGAGCGCGCAGCCAGGGGAACCGGCGCGGAGGCTGTGGCGCATAGCGCATGGCCTCGATGTCGTCGGGGTCGATCGGTTTCTCGTCAGCGCCGAGCAGGCCGCGTAGAGCCGCCCCGGGCCCGCGCCGGTGGTGCCGTTCGGGCGCGCCCGGCTCGTTGCTGGCGGCCGCGCCGACGAGGTAGGCCTCGGCGGTGTCGTCCGGGTGGCGCGGCGTGTCGGTCTCGATGATGTCGGCCAGCACCAGGGTGACGTTGTCGGGAGCTCCGCCGGCCAACGCGAGCCGGACCAGTTCGTCGGCGGCGTCGTCGAGCTGGCCGGCTTCCACCAGAGTCTTCTGCAGGGTCTCGTCAGAGACCACGCCGGTGAGCCCGTCACTGCAGACCAGAAGCCGGTCGCCGGGTTCCACCTCGAGCAGGATCAAGTCGGGATCGACCTCGGCCTGGCCTTGCAGCGCCTTGAGGATCAGCGATCGCGCCGGGTGTACCCCGGCTTCTTCGAGCGTGATGCGGCCCTCGTCGACGAGCGACTGCACGAAGGTGTGGTCGTGCGTGAGCTGCCGAAGCTGGCCGTCCCGAAGCAGATAGGCACGGGAGTCACCGATGTGGACCAGGCCGAGCGCGTCGCCGGTCCACAACAGGGCGGTCACCGTCGTGCCCATGCCTTCGCGGCTGGCGTCGTCGACGATGAGCTGGCGGATCCGCGCGTTGGCGGCTTGGATGGCGCCGGTCAGCGCCTCGAGTGGGTCCGAGCCACTGGGGTCGCGCTCGGCCAGGACGAGCTCGTCGATGGCGGCCTGACTGGCTACCTCGCCCGCGGCGTGCCCGCCCATCCCATCAGCGACGGCGAGGAGGTAGGGGCCCGCGTAGCCGGAGTCCTCGTTGCCTTCGCGAACGAGTCCGACGTCAGAGCGCGCGACGTAGCGCAGCATCAGGGGCATCGGTCCTACTTCCGCAGCTCGACGACGGTCTTACCGAGCCGGAACCTGCTCTTGGCGTTGACCGGCGTACTGCGGGTGAGCCGCTGGTTGCCGACATAGGTGCCGTTCGTGGACCCGAGATCCTCGACGTACCACTGGTTCTCATGAAACCGCAGCCGGGCGTGCTGTGTCGACACGTACTCGTCGGACAACGGCACCGTGCAGTCATTGCCGCGACCGAAGGTGACCGGTGCGCCGTCCAGTGGCACCGTGCGCCC
>JAJYTA010000313.1 GCA_021793295.1 Actinomycetes bacterium | reverse complement strand
TGACCCGCCCCGAAGCCACCACGACCGCCGGTTGCGCCGGGTCGACGCCGATGGCGATCAGTGGCCAGTCCGGGCACCACACGACCAACGCTCGTGGCGTGCCCATCAGGCAACTCCGGAGTCGACATCGCCCACAGAGACGAGATCGGCCGGGGACACCGAACCGTCCGGCCCCGGCAGCCACACCCACACCGAGCGAGGCCGGCCTCCGGCCGCTCCCCGCCCCTGCGCCACGACGTTCACCCGGCGACCACGCAGGTGCCCATGCCCGGCCCCGAGCCCGGTCCACAACGACGAAGCCACCCGCACCCGGGTCATCGCGCCCTCCCACTCGCCGGCCACCAGCAGACAGGACCCGGACGTGCGGGCCACCGCCGCCAGCCGGCGCACCACCGGCGACGGCGGACGTGCCGGCGGCCGAACGAGCACCACGTCCACCGCCTCCAGGAGCACAGCCACCGCATCGACCCAGCGCTCCCCCGGCTCATCGACCAGCAGCAGCCGTTCCGGCTCGCATCCCATCGCCGCCGCGGACGGCACTCCGAACTCGGGAACACCCACCACGGCACACCACGACCCCGCCGCGGAGGCCCCGGCCATCAACGCATATGCCAGGGCACCGACGCCGTCGACCTGCACGACCTGACCACGCCGCAACCCGGGCAGCACCGGGCGCAGCGGCGACAGCACCGGAAGGTGGGCGGCTTCGACCCGGCGGACGTCCACCCGCCCGGAGACCTCCGCCAGGGCCGCCTCGGCCTGTTCTCGCGAAGGACGTCCCATCGCTCTATGATCGAACGCCTGTTCGAGTCAGTCAAGTCCGTCGCGCCCCCGTCATGTCCAGCTGGTGAGGCCCAACTGCTGAAGACGATCCGGGTCGGCGAGCACGTCGATCGCGACGATCTGCCCGTGGCGCACCGTGAACGCCATGACCGAGACCGGCCGGCCGCGCGGGGCCACGACCACCCCTGCGGCTGCGTTGATCAGCGCCGGGCGGACGAACGGCGCCAGCTGTCCGAAGGTGAGCGCGTTCTCGGCCACCGTCGTCCCGCCCCGGATGACCGTCGTGGCGCTCACGCGCGCGAGCCCGCCGTCCGAACGCAGCACCACATCCGGGTCGAGCACCGCCACCAGCGCATCGAAGTCACCGCTGCCGGACGCGGCGAAGAAGGCGTCCACCACTTCGCGCTGCCGGGCCAGATCGGCGTCGGGTGCCGGCGCCGATTGCCGCACCCGGCGCCGAGCTCGGCTGGCCAGTTGGCGTGTCGCGGCCGGCGAGCGCTCCACGATCGTGGCGATCTGGTCGAAGGGCACGGCGAACATGTCGTGCAAGACGAACGCGAGGCGCTCGGCCGGTTCCAGCGTGTCGAGCACGACGAGCAAGGCGAGCCCGACCGAGTCCGCCACCAGCGCCTCGTGTTCCGGATCGACCCCGTCTGCGGGGTCCACGACGGGGTCGGGCAGGTGAACGTCCAGCGACTCCTCGTGGCGTGACCTGCGGGTACGCAACATGTTCAGGCACACCCTGGAGGTCACCGTCGTCAACCATCCACCCAGGTTCTCCACGTCGCTCACGTCCGCGCGGCTCAACCGCAGCCACGCTTCCTGGACCGCATCGTCGGCCTCGCCGAGCGAGCCGAGCATCCGGTACCCCACCGCCCGCAGATGCGAGCGGTGCGCTTCGAACTGCTCGACGAGGTGATCGTTTTCGGTCATCAGTCACATTCTCCCGCCGCGACGGTTCATCGCTGTAGCGACGTTCACGAACGGACACGAAGGAGAACCACCATGCAGTCACCGACGAGCCATTCCCGGGAGCTCCGGCCGGCTCCGATTTTGGTCACCGGCGGGACGGGCCTGCTCGGCAGCCTGGTCACACCGCTCCTGCGCGACACCGGCAGCCCCGTCAGGGTACTCAGCCGCACCGTCCACGAGCCCGGCGACGGCGTCGAGTACGTGACCGGCGACCTGCTCCGGAACACCGGCATCGACGCCGCGGTCGACGGCGCGGAAACCATCGTGCATCTCGCGGGCGCACCCAATGCCCGAGGCGACGTGGAGGCGACCAGGAACCTGGTGGCCGCCGCGACCGCCGCCGGTACCAAGCACCTGGTGTGCATCTCGGTCATCGGCGCCGACCGGGTCCCCTTGGCCTACCTGCGGAACAAGCTGGCCGTGGAACAGACCGTGGCCGACTCCGGCCTCGCGTTCACCACGCTGCGCGTCGCGCAGGTCGACGAGCTGGTCCTGAAGATGGTGCAGGGCATGGCGAAGCTGCCGGTGATCCCAGTGCCGAACGGCTTGCGGTTCCAGCCGGTCGACGCCGCCGAGGTGGCGGAGCGGCTGGCCGAGCTCGCCCTGGCCGAGCCGGCCGGCCGGGTGCCCGACTTCGCCGGACCGACGGTGCACAGCCTGAACGAGCTGGTCCGCGGGTACTTGCACGCCACCGGGAAGCGGCGGTCGATCATGCCGGTACGGCTGCCGGGCCGAGCCGGTCGTGCGTACCGCGCCGGCGAGAACCTCGCCCTCGACAGCGCGGACGTCGGCACGCGGGCCTGGGCGGACTTCCTGGCCGAACGGGTATCGGTTTCCTCGACGACCTCGGTGACGCCGGCGC
>JAJYTA010000006.1 GCA_021793295.1 Actinomycetes bacterium | reverse complement strand
CGACGAGCTTGTGTGGGTACGGGCCGCGGGTGGGTGAGAGTGAGAACCGGTCTGATCTGGCGTCAGTGCAGTCTCGAACGGTTCTGAGGGGAGCCCGAAGTCGGATTCGAACCGACGACCTACCGCTTACAAGGCGGTTGCTCTGACCAGCTGAGCTATTCGGGCGAGCGAGTGAACGGTACCCGAGCGGGCACCGATCAGGCGACTTGTCGGAGACCCGTCCACGCTACGAGATGCCCCGGAGGGTGGACAAGTCTCCGACAAGTGCGCGGTGAGCTAGACGACGGCCCCGTAGTTGGGGTCCTCGCGGTCGCGCCGGTCGGACTTCTTCGGACGCTCGGGCTCGGGCGCAGGCTTGCGCCGTTCCAGTTCCACGGCCAGCGGCGTTGCGGTGAAGTTCGACGAGTAGGTGCCGATGATGATGCCCAGCACCAGAGCCAACGCGAAGTTCGACAGCGAATCACCGCCCAGGAACAGCAGCGCGAGCAGAACGAACAAGGTGCTGGCGCCGGTGTTGACCGAACGCGGCAAGGTGTTGAGGACCGCGGTGTTGGCCACCTGCGAGAAGTCCTCGTCTCTCTTGCGGGTCCACGACTCGCGGATCCGGTCGAAGACCACGACGGAGTCGTTCACCGTGTAACCGATGATCGTCAAGATCGCCGCGAGGAAGATGCTGTCGATGGGCTTGCCCAACCAGGCGAAGATGCCGATGGTCACGATGACGTTCTGGAACAACGCCACGACGGCCCCGGTGCCGAACGTCCATCGGAACCGGATCGCCAGGTAGGCCAGCTGCGCGGCGAGCGCCACCCCGAGCGCGATGAACGCGTTGCGTTGCAGCTCTTCACCGAGGCTGGGGCCGATCAGCTCGTCACGCACGACCTCCGCGCCCCCGCCGAGCTCACCGAGAGCCTCCTGGACCTCGATGGACTGGTCGTCACTCATGTCAGAGGCGCGCACGGCGATGTCGCCGTCGCCGGACTCCTGCACGATCGCCGTCGGGAACCCGGCATCGGCGACGGCGGCCCGGGCGTCATCGATGTCGACCGGTTCGTTGGTGGCCACTTCGACCATCCGGCCACCGGTGAAGTCGATACCGAAGTCCAGCCCGCGGATGAAGATACCGCCGAGTCCGATGACAACAGCGACGGCCGAGATGGCAAGCCAGCGCAGCGGGAAACGCATCAAGTTGGTGTTGGTGCTCCGCAGCCAGATCCGGACCCGGCCGTGGCGGGCCAGCCCGCTGGCGGCGGGGTGGTTGCGGACCCAACGCCGGTCGGCGAGCCACTCGCAGAAGACCCGGCTGAGCACCAGGGCGGACATCAGCGAGGCCAGCACACCGATGGTCAGCGTGACACCGAATCCACGCACCGGACCGGCCGCCAGGAAGAACAGCAGGCCGGCAGCGAGCAGCGTGGTGATGTTGGAGTCCGCGATGGCCGACAGCGCGTTCTTGAATCCGCTCTGGACCGCCCCGCGCAGGCTCTTCGTCTTGCCGTCGACGTAGTCCTCACGGGCTCGCTCGAAGATCAGCACGTTCGCGTCGACGGCCATACCGATGGCGAGCACGAAACCGGCGAGACCAGGCAGCGTCAGCGTGGCGCCCAGCGCGGTGAGCGCGGCGAAGGACATCAGGCCGTAGCCGAGCAAGGCCAGAATCGCCATGACACCGACCAAGCGGTAGACCACGGCGATGAAGATCGTCGTCAGTGCCATGCCGATGATGGCGGCCCAAGCGCTGGCCTCAATGGCCTCGTCGCCCAGGGTGGGGCCGACGACGCGCTGCGAGATGATCTCGACCGGGACTGGTAGTGCACCACCCTTGATCAGCGCGGCCAGGTCCTTCGCCTCGGCCTGGTCGAAGTTGCCGGTGATCTCGGTCTGCCCGCCGCGGATGCCCACGCCGCACTGGACAGACTGGGTGACGTTCGGTGAGGAGATGACCTCACCGTCGAGAACGATGGCGATGCGGCGCCGGGGATCGTTGGCCGGCTGACAGGCTGCCTCGCTGGTCAGGTTCGCCCAGGTGTTTCCGCCGTCGCCGGTGAAGTCGATGGTGACGAACCAGCCGCGCTGCGGGTCGAACAGGCCGTCGGCCCCGTCGATCTCCTCACCGGTCATCGCCGCCGGACCGATCTGGATCGGCTGCCCGGACTCGTCCGCGATCACCTGGCCTTCGCCCTCGGCCGGCGCCTCGTTCTGCGGAGCATCGGTTCCGGTGTCGTCACTGGGCGGCGATGGCTCGGTGTCGCCGCCGGCCGCGCCCTCGGTGGCGTCGGTGTTCGGAGTCGACGTGTCGTCGGGCGTCGGCGTCTCTTGCGGCGTCGCCTCGCCGCCGTCCTCACCATTGGGGGTGGGCAAGTCCTCCGGCGCGGCATAGCCCAGGACCGGGTGAACGGTCAGCTGAGCGGTCTGTCCCAGCGCGTCGGAGGCTTCGCGGGGATCGTCGACGCCCGGCAGTTCGACGATGATGCGTCGGTCACCGGAACGGGTCAACGACGGCTCGGCGACCCCGAGGGCGTCGACCCGTCGACGCAGCACACCGAGGGCACGGTCGGTGGACTCCGTGTTCGCCTCGACGTTGTCGGTGCTCTGGGTTTCGAGCACGATCTGGGCGCCGCCGCGCAGGTCGAGGCCCAGGTTGGGCTGGGCGGTTAACGTCACATAGGTCGACGCACCGAGGACCAGCAGCGCGACGACGGCCCGGACCGCTCGTGGGGTGTCAGAACCGGAATCGCGCCCCTTCTTCCGGGCGCGATAGCGCAGCAGACCCAACGTCGCGAGACAGACGGCGACGATGCCGCCGACGAGGTAGAGCGCAGTGGTGCTGTCCACAATGATCCTCCGGAAGGCGCGTGCTGCGCACAGATGTGGCAGGTGCCCAGACGAGCGCGCTGGTGCTGCGGGCTGGTGCTGACGGTGCGTCTAGAGCCGCTGCGTAGCCGGCGGGCCACGGACAGGGTCGGCGGCGGCCCGGTCATGGTCGCAGAACCCGGTACCCGTGGTGGGTCGTTCGTGGGCCAGCAAGTGGAGGTCGACGTCGTCGACACCGACGCAAGACGGCGGCGCAGCCAGATCGGGGTCGTCGTGCACCGAGCCGACCTTGACGATGGCGCCGGGTAGGTCGTGGACCGCGGCCAGGGTGGGCGTACCGGCCGTGTCGGCGCGCGAATCAGCGGCACTGTCGTGGACGTGCGGCGCGGCGACAGCCGGAAGACCAGCGGTGACCAGGAGGAACACGCCGGCGAGCAGGAGAGCCGGAAGCCTCCGCAGCGGCTGGGGAAGCCGACGCTGAGCACCGCGACCGGGCACGAGCTGACCTCCGCATCTCCTCCAATGGCGCACCTACCTTACGTGCGCCGGTCCACCGCCCGCCATCGCGGTGCCGGGCGTAGTATCGGCGGAGGCTCGAAACAGCCAGGAAGTGGGCAATCATGGGCAACATCGGCACCGCTGAACTGATCATCGGCCTGCTCGTCATCATGGTGCTCTTCGGTGCCAAGCGGCTTCCGGACGCCGCGCGTGGCCTCGGGCAGTCGTTGAAGATCTTCAAGACGGAGATGCAGGCTCCGGCGCCTCGGGACGAGCCCGAGCCAACCGCCGTCGCCGACGATCAGGTTCGCGACAAGCCTGCAGCCAGCGCATGACGCACCTGGTCAGGTAATGGTCAGGTAGGCAGTTCCCCTGCGGCGAGCATCGCACGCAGGACTTGTGCCCGAGGAGCACGGCGCCGAACGCGGCGTGGAAGTCGACGTATCGGTTGCCGTCGACATCCACGACGTAGGCGCCGTTCCCTGAGGCGAAGGCGTACGGCGGCCCGATGTAGCGGGTGGCGGAATTGACCCCGCCGGGGAGAACCGTACAGGCCGCCTCATGGAGCTCGTGGCCGCGCATAGTGCTGCGCGGCACATCGTGGGAGTCGGGCGCTGCCGTGCCGATTCCCGGGGCCATAATGCTCCCATCTGTGGCCGTGGTTCAGATGACGAGTGCTGAGCGTCATTCCATGTCAATGCCCAACGTCAGAACGAGGACCGTTGAGCGCGGCCGGTCGTGAAGATCGTTGTGTGCCGTGCGACCGATTTCCTTAATCGTGAAGATCGTCATGGTTGAAACAGCCGGTATAGGCCGCTGTGCAGTCTCGTTAGTTCGGTGACACTTTGGGTCTCAGGACATCGGTAACACCTGTGCCGGGTTGGATCAGATCATGATCCATGCCCAGAGACGGAGTTGCCGTGGATCCAGACATCGCCAGCGCTGTGGCCCGGGTGGCCTATGGCGATCCGGTCAACGTGACTGAGTTGTGCCGGAGCCTGGGGATTTCGCGTAAGACGTTCTACAAGTACCTGGCTCGGTATCGGGCCGAGGGAGTCGAGGGCTTCTTCCCACGCTCGCGGCGCCCGCGGACCTCGCCCTCCCGGGGTCAGCGCCGAAGTCGAAGACGCGATCATCGCTGCCCGCAAAACCCTTGATGATCAGGGTTGGGACTGCGGCGCGATCTCGATCTGGTACCGCCTGAGCGGGCAAGGCCAGCTCGACCAGGTCCCGTCTCGGGCCACGATCCATCGCGTGCTGGCCCGCCGGGGCATGATCACCCCGGCACCAGCGAAACGACCCCGCCGACGCGTACGCCGGTTCGCCCGGCCATGCTGCAACGACCTGTGGCAGATGGACGGCTTCGAAGTCGCCCTCGCCGACGGCACGCCGGCCACCGTGCTCCAGATCATCGACGACTGCAGCCGCTTGGACCTGGCCTGCCACGCCGCCACCGGCGAAACCAGCCAGGCCGCCTGGGACGCGTTCAGCACCGCCGCAGCCCGCTACGGCCTGCCCCGCCAATTCCTCACCGACAACAGCCGAGCCTTCTCCGGACACCGCTACGGATGGGAATCAGACCTGGCCGTCAACCTCCGCGAACTCGGCGTCGAACCCATCACCAGCCGACCCGGCCACCCACAAACCTGCGGCAAAAACGAACGAGCCCACCGCACCACAGAACAATGGCTGGCCCGCCGCCCCACCCCAGCCACCCTCGACGACCTCCAACACCTCCTAGAGACCTACCGCCACAGCTACAACAACGACCGACCCCACCAAGCCCACCAAGGCCTAACCCCCCAACAACGATGGGACATCACCGAACACACCGGCCCCGCCAGCCACCCCCTACCCCTACCCCTCAACATCACCCACCCCACCGTCGCCCCCAACGGCACCATCGCCGTCGGCAACGCCTACATCGGCCTCGGCCGCACCCACGCCGGCACACCCACCACCATCTTCAGAACCGGCGACCACACAGCCATCTTCATCGGCCACCGCCTCGCCGGCACCCATACACTCGACCCCACCCGCCGCTACCAACCACTCGACCAACCTGTCACCGAAGTCCTGAGACAAAACCGTCACCGAACTCCCGAGACATGACAGCCGGTATAGGCCGCAGTTGTCGGCACGACGATCTTCACGACGCGGAGGCGGCGCGCGGCTGCCTCCGCGAAACCGGTCCCAGATCGCCCTGACCCCTGATGTCGAAATGAGTACCACTCGCTCGACGCGTCAGCGAGGCGGGCTGCAGAACGCTCGCCGCGAACCGTGATCGAGGAGGAGCGATCGATGAGTACGGTGTTGATCGACATCAGCATGTCGCTGGACGGCTACGTGACCGCGTCCGGATCCCGCCCGGACGTGCCCATGGGCGACGGCGGTGAGCGCCTGCACACGTGGGCTTTCGGCGAAGAAGATCGGAACCGGGAGCTCATGGCGAACGCCGGAGCTCTGGGTGCGCTCATCGCCGGGCGTACGACGTACGACCAGTCGGTGCTCTGGTGGGGTGCGGACGGGCCGACGGGACCGGCCCGCAGGCCGCTGGTGGTGGTGACGCACGAGGTGCCGACCGACGTGCCGGCCGACAGCGTGTACACGTTCGTGACCGGGGGTGTCGAGGCTGCGCTCGTCGAGGCCAGGCGCCTCGCGGGCACCGCGGACGTCGCCGTGATGGGCGGAGCGCAGATTGCTCAGCAGTTCATCCGTGCCGGCTTGGTGGACGAGATCTCGATCCACGTCGTGCCAGTGTTGTTCGGCGGGGGTAAGCGGTTGTTCGAGCACCTCGGCGACCAGCACGTCGTGCTGGAGCGCCCGAGCGTCGTCGAGACGGACTCGGCGACGCACCTGCGGTACCGGATCACGGACAAGGAGGTGGACTGATGTCTTCGACGGTGTTGTACATGTCGATGTCACTCGACGGATTCATCGCCGGACCCAACGAAAGCCCGGACAACGGCCTGGGCGACGGCGGATACCGGCTGCACACGTGGGTGCTGCCCGATCCCGGGGAGGGCGTGAACCGCCAGGTCCATGACGAGTTCATGGCCACCGGGGCTGTCATCGCCGGCCGCGGGACCTTCGAACCCGCAGGCGGCTGGGGCGGTGACCACCATGGCGGGGTCCCTATCTACGTCCTCAGCCGGCACCCGGCGCCGGACTGGACCGCTGACTGGCCGTTGGTGCACTACGGCAACGACCCGGACGCCGCCTTCGCCGAGGCCAAGAAGGCCGCCGGCGACGCGAACGTCCTCGTCCACGGAGCCGCGACGGCCCAGCGTGCGCTCGCGGCGGGTTTGCTCGACGAGCTCGAGATCCACCTGATCCCGGTCCTGCTCGGTTCGGGACGGCGGTTGTTCGAGAACCTCGGCATCGGGCAGCGCCAACTGGAGCGAATCCGGGTTCTGCACGGCGAGGACGGTGTCACCCATCTGCGGTTCCGGGTTCGCTGACGTGCGCCAGCGCCCTGCCGTCGGTGTTCAGCCGAAGTGCGTGTCGATGACGTCGAGGACGATCCCGGCGTCATCGAGCAGTGGGAGCTGACGCCACTTGTCGAAGGTCGTGCAGGGATGTGAGATGCCGACCTCGACGCGGTCTCCGACGTCCAGCGCTGTTCCGGGCGGAAGTGACAGGTAGGCGTGCTGGTCGTTCAGCGCGGTCACCGTGGCACCGTCCAGCTCGTGCGCGCGGGCGTGCGGGTCGCTCGCGGGCAGGCGACGCAGGGGTACCGGCAGGCCCTGGTCGAACGACACGTCGCGTCGCCCGACGTCGAGGTAGGCGCGATCGGGCTCGGGCCTGGACAACACGGTGCCCCACACCGTCAGGGCGGGGCGCAGCCTCGGCGCCACCGCCGGGTCGTCCAGCGGAGAGTTGCCGTGGTACAGCCCGTGGTCGTGCGTGATGTAGCAGCCGCTGCGCAGCACGACCCGGGCCGCGCCCGGCGGCCACCCCGTGGCCAGCTCGTCGACGACGAGGTCGAAGAACATGCTGCCGCCCGCGGACAGCACGACCGGCCCGTCGACGTCGGCGCCGACGCGCTCACCCAGCGACCGCAGCCGGCGCAGGTAAGCGCGCACCGCATCCAGGGACGCGGCACTACGGTCGCCGGCGACGGTGCCCTCGTACCCGGCCACCCCCACCACCCGCACGTTCGATGCGCTGCGCGCCGCGGCCAGGACCTCCGCGCACTGCTCGTCGGTGCGGCAGCCGGTACGCCCGCCCGGAATCCCGAGTTCGAGCAGGACGTCGAAGACCGCGCCGGTGCCGGCGGCAGCCTGGGCCAGCACGTCGACGCCGGCCACCGAGTCGACCCAGCTGACGAACGTGAAGTCAGAGGCCGAGGCGAGTTGCTCGGCGACCCAGCGGGCCTCCCGCGGTTGAACCAACTGGGCGGCCATCTGGATCGAGCCGACCCCGTGTGCGCGCATGACGCGAACTTGCGTGGGCGTCGCGGCGGTGATGGCGGTGGCCCCGGCCGCGAGCTGGCGCCGGAACAGCTCCGGCGCCATGGTGGTCTTGCCGTGTGGGGCCAGCTCCACGCCGTGCCGTGCACACCACTCGGCCATCACCTGGACGTTGTGGCGCACCGCGGCGTCGTCGAGGACGGCGACCGGGGTCGCGGCGTGGTCGTGGATTCGCTGCCCGTGCATCATGGTCGGTGACTCCGAATGATCATGATCGTGCGTCGCTTGCTACGGCGTTCGACGGTGCGGATGTCGGTATGGCCGAGGTCGGCCAGCTTCGCGGTGACCTCGCCGAGCTGTTCGGTGGTGATGCCGTGGCCCGGCACGTCGAGCAGGCGTTCGGCCAGCAGCAACCGCCCGCCGGGCGCGAGCTTGGCGGTGAGCGTGGCCAGCCCGGCGTCGCGGTCGGTCCAGTGGTGCATCGACGCGATCGCCCAGATGACGGTGAACGAGTCGTCGTCGAACGGGAGATCTTCGGCGCCCGCGACGCGGACGTCGGCGCCGGGGATCCGGTTGCGAACCATGCTGACGAACGTCGGTGACGGGTCCACCGCGGCGACCCGGTCAGCGCCGATGCGTTCGGCAGCCAGGGCCAGTGCCGTACCCGGCCCGCAACCCACCTCGAGCGCGTAGTCGTCGGATTTCAGCTCGGCCAGGTCGACGACGATGCGGTTGCCGGGGGATCGCCGGTGCAACAGGCCGTAGATCCGCGCGCTCACCGCTCCGAAACGCATGGTGGCCAGGTTACGCGTGATCGTTGGCGCGTTCGGGTTGCCAGGGCCGCCAGAACGCGCCAACGATCACCGAGGCGTCAGCGTCCGGGCACGGCCACGTACCGCGTCATCGACGCGTCGGCCAGCCCGCCGGCCCGCACGCGCACGGCGCCGACCGGCTGCCCGACCACGCCGTCGGGTAGGTCGACCTGTACGAGGTACGTGCCGGGCGCGGCGTCCACGAAGCCGAACCAGCCCGAGCCGTCCGTGGTCATGGTCTGCTGCTCACCGCGATGCCCGACCGGGCGCAGCGTCACGTCGACATCGGTGAGTGCAGCCCCGTCGCGCAGGGCGAGTGTGCCCGCCACGTTGCCGGTGGTGGGGTTCTCCTTCCACGGCATGGACGGCACCGCGGCCGGCTCGGCGAACGGCGCGTCGTCGCCTTCGGTCAAGGCCGCTGCGAGTGCATCGCGTTCGGCGTCCTTCACCGCGGCGTCGCCGGCGGCCGCCGTCAAGCTCGGGTTGGCGTAGGCGTACCCGCTCCAGCCGGCGACGGTGTTGCCAGCATCGGTCGGCACGAGCAGGTCGCGGACCTGCTGCACGCTGTCGTCGATCTCGTTGAGGTACAGCGCCGGGCCGGAGACCGCCTGCCGGTCGCCCTGCCAGTCCGCGAGGACCTCGTTCCACTCGTCGAACATCTGCGCCTGGTCGGGCATCCACTCGCGCTTGTAGTTCATCGCGACCGCGGTGTCGAGGATGCCCTCCTCGAGCCAGCCCTTCCAGTCCTGCAGCACCTCGGCGTAGGTGCGGGTCTGTTCCCAGCTGCCCACGCTCTGTGGGCCGAAGCCGTAGGTGATGGCGTCGTTGGACAGCCGCACCGTGGAGTCCACCTCGAAGATGCCGAGGTAGATCTTGCGCACCAGGTTGGTGATCTGGTCGCGGCGCCAAGCGGAGAACTGCTCGTCCGAGGGTTCCGGCACGTCGGTGCGTCCGGTAGCGGCCTGGAATCGGGCGATCGACGTCTCGCTGTAGCCCCAGTCGCTGTGCGAAAGTGACGAGTTGTGGTCGGGATAACGGATGTAGTCGAGGTTGATGCCGTCGACGTCGTACTCGTCGACGATGCTCTGGATGCCCTCGACGATGTAGTCCACCGCCGCGGGGTTGGCGGGGTCGATGTAGGCGTTGGCGCCGATCAGCTCGGTACCGTCGGCGCGCTTGTTCAGCCACCGATCGGCTCCGGTGGCCGACGGGCCATGGGCGTTGAAGACGTGGTCGGGCGAGGTCGGCGGGGTGGCGGAGTTCCACATGGTCCCCACGTTGACCCAGGCATGTACCTCGAGCCCCGCGGCGTGGGCCGCTTCGATCACTTCATCGAGCGGGTCGTAGGGCGCGGGGTCGATGCCCGCGTCGGTGCGCGGGTACAGCGCGCGATTGCAGAAGCAGTCGTAACGGCGTCCGACTTGGACGATCAGTGCGTTGGCGTTGATCGCCAGTGCGTCATCGACGAGCTCGTCCACCTGCTCGGGTGTGTAGATGCCGTCGTTGAAAGCGTCCACCCAGTAGCTGCGCCATTGTTCGGGAAGGTCGGCGGCGTCGGCGGGCTCGGCGGTGGCCGGTGCGGCAGCGACGGTAGCCGCTACCAGCCCGGACAGCGCTGCGCCGAGCACGACGGATGTACGACGTGATCGTGTCACGTGAGATCCTCCTCGCTGGGCTAGACCAATGTGCCTGGCCAGTGTGGAGAAGTTCGGCCGAAACGTCTAGACCATCGCGCTTTTCATTTGGTGGCCGCCGCGCTTACTGTCGTGAAGGGCGATTGTGGCCTAGACCACTGACTCGTCGAGACGAAGGGGTCCGAGCGTGGCGAAGTACCACTCGATCCGTGACGAGATCCTCGACCTCGTGGCCGAGTTGAGCGTGGGCGACGCGTTGCCGCCCGAGCGCACGTTGGCTCCCCGCTTCGGCGTGTCGCGGATGACGTTGCGTCGTGCCGTCGAGGAGCTGGTCCGCGAAGGCCGTCTGGTCCGCCGGCAGGGAGCGGGCACATTCGTCGCCGGACCCAAGATCGCCCAAGGTCTCGCCGCCACCTCGTTCTCCGAGGACATGCGCCAGCGTGGCTCCGTCCCGTCCAGCCGTACGCTCGCCATCGACGACGTGCCCGCCGGGGCGCAGCTCGGCCGGCGACTGGAGATCTCCCCGGGCGAGCGGGTCCTGCGTGTCATACGGTTACGCCTGGCTGACGACGCCCCGATGGCACTCGAGACACTGCACGTACCCCGCAGTATCGCGCCGGGACTCGACGGCGAGATGCTGACCGACGGGTCCTTCTACGAACTGCTCCACGACGTGTATGGCATCGTTCTCGCCGGCGGCCAGCAAACCATCGAGGCAACCGTGACCGACGAAGCTGAATCCGAAGCGCTGGAGGTTCCCCTGCACTCGCCGGCCTTTCTCTTCGAACGTGTCTCGCGCGACGCGGAAAACCGCGTCGTCGAGTTCGTCCGCTCGGTATACCGAGGTGACCGATATCAGTTCCGAGTCGATCTGCAACCAGTCGGGCCTAGGAGGGCCGCAGAGTGAACGCTGAACTCGACGGCCTGGCCACGGAGGGCCGACTGCCCGAAGCGGCCGACCTCGACCTGATGCCCACGCACGCTCAAGTGGCCCTCATGGCCGCTCAAGACCGGGTGGCCGTCGAGGCGGTGGCCGCTGCCGGTGAGCAGATCGCTGCCGCTGTCGACGCAGCGGTCGCCAGGATGCGCCGCGGTGGCCGGCTCATCGAAGTGGGCGCCGGTACGCCGGGCCGGCTCGCGGTACTCGACGTCGCCGAATGCGGGCCCACCTTCGGTGTGGACGAACGTCACGTCGTCGCGGTCATGGCCGGAGGGCCCGGCGCCGTGCGATCGGCGGCCGAGCACGACGAGGACGACCGCGACGGCGGACGCTCCGACCTGCTCGAGCTCTCGCCAGTGGCCGACGACGTCGTGATCGCCGTCAGCGCGTCCGGGCGCACCCCGTACGTGCTGGGCGCTCTCGACGCGGCGCGCGAAGCAGGCGCGTTACGCGTCGCGGTGGTGAACAACCCGGGCTCGGCCATCGCTGCGGCCAGTGACGTCGCCATCGAAGCATCGACCGGGCCTGAGGTCGTCTCCGGCTCCACTCGGCTCAAGGCCGGAACCGCGGAGAAACTCATCCTCAACACCATCTCGACGCTCGTCATGGTCGGGCTGGGCCGGACCTACGGCGACCTGATGGTCGACGTGCGCGCCAGTAACCAGAAGCTGCGCAGACGCGCTCAGCGCATCGTTCAGGCCGCGACCGGAGCCACGGAGGCCGAAGTCGACCGAGCGCTGCGCGACAGCGGCGACCAGTCGAAGGTCGCCACCGTGATGCTGCTGGCCGGGATCGGCCCGGACGAGGCCCGAGACCGGTTGAACCGGGCCGACGGCCGGGTTCGCGCCGCGGTCGCCGGGGACGTCTCTCCGTTCACCGGCGACGAGACGTCGATCACGAGCCGTTGATCGCGTAGGCCAGCTCCAGCACCGCCAGCAAGCAGGTCACCAGCGCGACCATCGCGGGCAGCCGCCCGTCGGGCAGATCGCGCTCTTGATGCAGGGCGACGTGCGCGCGCAGGTACCTGCGCCGGGCCATCAGCAGGATCACCAGCGCCAGCGGCGCCACCACGATCGCGAAGGCGAGGGCGACGACACCGAGCGGGTCGGCGGCGAGCCGGGCGGCGAGCACGACGCCCACCAGGAGCGCGAGCGCGGTGCGGGTCCAGGCCAACGCCGTGCGCTCGTTCTGGGCGCCGGGATCGTA
The DNA here is from genome assembly GCA_021793295.1 of Actinomycetes bacterium. GTDB lineage: Bacteria > Actinomycetota > Actinomycetes > Jiangellales > Jiangellaceae > Haloactinopolyspora. Next base: position 48,719 of record JAJYTA010000006.1, on the reverse strand, counting down.
CGTGCGGGTGATCATCGGATCACGACGACACGAGCACGACGACGATGACGAGCGCGGCCACGGCCAGTCCGAAGGACAGCACCGGGGCGAGCCCGGGGGACGGCAGCGGCTTGGCCTCGCGCAGCGCGCGTTCGGCGCGCGCCCAGCGCAGGAACGCCAGCACACTGCTGATGCCGCCGAGCAGCGCGAGCGCGATAACCACGAGCAAGCGCAGGGTCGCCTGCTCGGGGATCTCCAGCGCCTCGAGCGCGATCCCGGCGGCCAGGAGCGCCAGCGCGGTGCGGATCCAGGCCAGGAACGTCCGTTCGTTGGCGAAGGTGAACCGAGGGTCAGGCTCTTCCCCCACGCCGTAGACACGCCGTGGCCAACGCCGGGGAGCATCACCGGGTGGCTGCGGGTTCTGCGTCATGTCCAGTCGCTCTCGATCGGTGCCGTCGGCCTCGATTCTTGCTCAGTGCTCGTTCGGCGGTGTCGCCCGGCCCGGCGTTGGGACGGTACGCGCAGGGAGGTCTGCGAGGCGTGCCGGTCCGGCGGCGGTGCCGGCGGAGGCCCGACGCCGTCGCCGATCGGACCGGAGCGGCGAGCGCGCCGGCCCCGCGCCGGCGGTTGATCCAGCACGTCGGTAGCCGGATCCAACCACTCGATGCTCGTGGCGTCGCCGTGGCCGTGCACGGCGAGCAGATCGTCGATCGAATTCCAGAGGCTGGTGGCTGGGAAGTCGGAGGTCCAGCGAAGCGCGACGTGCCCGTCGGTGAAGACCACGCCGTAGGCCACCACGCCGAGCCCGGAGATCCCGGTGTAGTCGACATGGCGGACGAGGGCGAAGCGACGAGGAAGCAATCGACCACCATGGCTAGAGAGTCGTGGGTACCAAGCTGGACGGACCCCGTCCCGTCCGGCCGTGTGCAGCCACATCATCGTCGATGTTCCACGTGCCTGTCACGGCGGCCCACCGGGGGATGCGATGGCGTAAGGTGTCGTGTCCCGGGGGAGGCGACAACGTCGTGTCAGCTGCGCGCTACGGTACGACGGCGCGTTGACGACGAGGAGTGACTCGATGGATCCACAGATGCGGCCCGCGACGCCGGACGTCGATCCGATGGTGACCGCCGCGGTGAAAAACGTTCGTGACCGCTTCGGTTCCGAAGGTCTGCGGGACCTGATGGCCCTGGCGCAGATGGAGTTGCGCAACGCCGAACAAGCCGAACGCCGCTTGGCGTATGACGAATCGGCGAACACGTCGAGCGGGTCGCTCGATGCGGCCGACACGCAGGCGTGGCTGGCCTTCACCGAGGCCGAGCCGGACCGCTGACCCGTCCGGCCCGCCCCCGGTGCCGGGATCAGGCCGCGCGCAGAACGGTGAGGAAGTCCTGAGCCCAGCGGTCGATGTCGTGGCTGATGACGTGCTCGCGCAGCAGCTTCATGCGATGAGCGGCTTCGGCGTCGTCGACCCGCATGGCCTTGATCAACGTGCGCTTCAACCCGTCGATGTCGTGCGGATTGACCAGCATGGCGCCGTCGCCGAGTTCGTCGGCCGCGCCGGCGAACTCGGAGAGCACGAGTGTTCCGCGCAGGTCGGTACGGGCGGTGACGTACTCCTTAGCCACGAGGTTCATGCCGTCGCGCAGCGGTGTCACGACCATGACGTCGGCGGCGCGTAACAAGGCGACCAGCTCGGCTCGTTCGTACGACGAATAGAGGTAGTGCACGGCCGGCTTGCCGATGCGGCCGTAGTCGCCGTTGATGCGCCCGACCTGGAGCTCGACCTCGTCACGCAGCGTCTGGTAGGCCTCGACGCGTTCCCGGCTCGGCGTGGCGACCTGCAGGAGCACCGCGTCCTCAGGCGTGACCGTACCGTCGCCGAGCAGTTCGCCGAACGCCTTGAGGCGGTGGCTGATGCCCTTCGTGTAGTCGAGCCGGTCGACCCCGAGCAGGATGTGCTTCGGTGAACCGACCTCTTCGCGGATCGTGGCGGCGCGGGCCTGTACCTCGGGGTCTTCGGCCAGCCGCGTGACTTCGTCGACCTCGATGGAGATCGGGAAGGCGCGGGCGAGCACCTTGCGCCCGTCATCGAGGACCAGATGGTCGTCGACCAGGGTCGCCCCGGTGAACTGCTCGGCCAGCGCCTCGAAGTTGGCCGCCGCGCCGTCGCGCTGGAAGCCGACCAGGTCGGCGCCGAGCAGCCCCTCCAGGATCTGGCGGCGCCAGGGCACCTGGGCGAACAGCTCCGACGGCGGGAACGGGATGTGCAGGAAGAAGCCGATCTTGAGGTCGGGGCGCATGGAGCGCAGGATCTGCGGCACCAGCTGGAGCTGATAGTCCTGCACGAACACCACGGCGTTCTGGTCGGCGACCTCGGCGGCAGCGGCGGCGAAACGTTCGTTGACCTGGCGGTAGGCGTCCCACCATTCGCGGTGGTACTCCGGCGGGACGATGACGTCGTGGTACAGCGGCCACAGAGTCGCGTTGGAGAACCCCTCGTAGTAGAGCGCGATCTCTTCGGCCGAGAGGGGCACGGCGATGAGATCCATGTCGGATGTGGAGAACGGTTCAGGCGCGTCATCCGGAGAACCGGTCCAACCGACCCACGCACCGTCATAGGCACGCATCACCGGCGCAAGCGCGGTGACCAGGCCGCCGGGGCTGCGTCTCCAGTGTGCGGAGCCGTCGGGCGAGATCACCCGGTCGACTGGTAGCCGGTTGGCGACGACGACGAAGCTGCTCGTTCCAATCTCGGACAAAAAGGCCTCCTCGTACTGCCAACGCTATCGAAGTAGTCTCCCTGCCCGGTTACTGGCCTGTCGATGCTCAGGGTCGAGTTTTGTCATGCGTACGATGAATCGCATGAACGTTCCGGCTGTGCCGATGTCCGCCGGGTACGGTGCCGAGGCGCCGGCCGGCGAGCTCGACGACCACGAACGCGCCATCCTCGACTTCGAACGGCAGTGGTGGAAGTACGCCGGCGCCAAGGAGCAGGCGGTCCGCGAGCTGTTCGACATGACGCCGACGCGCTACTACCAGGTCCTCAACGCCCTCATCGACCGGCCTGAGGCTCTGGTCCACGACCCGATGCTGGTCAAGCGGTTACGGCGGTTGCGATCCAGTCGGCAGCGGGCGCGGTCGGCGCGCCGTTCGGACGGCGACAGCTGAGGCCGCCGGCAGAGGTGGCAGGCGCAGCCGCTCGCGTGTGGTGGACCTTGTCGCGTAACCTGCTGGTCCTGTGACGATGCGTGAGCGGATGGAGCGGTTGTGGCCCTCCCTTGTCGCGCTGGTCGGCACTGTTGCCGTCGTGGCGGCGCTGCTGTGGATGTTCGGCGGCGACGTGGACGACAGCACCCCCGAGGACATCTCGGCCGATGCCGCCGGGCCCGACGGTGAAGGCGGCGCCGACGGCGGCGATTCGGGCACGACGAATGACGACGCCGCGACGTCACATCCCACGGACGAACCGACCGACGAGCCCACGGACGGCGAAACCGACGACACCGACCCGGACGACAGCGACTCGGACGACACCGAAGCGTCGACGGCGCCTCCGGAATTGCGCGAGCCGGTCGGCATCGCCAATCAGACCGACGTCGAAGGCCTCGAGGACCTGGCCCGCGATCGGCTCGAGGAAGGTGGCTGGGAGGTGGCCGCCGTCAGCGGCTTCACCGGAAACGTCCCCGAGACCACGGTCTACTACCCAGAGGGCCAGGAAGAGGCCGCCGAGGCGTTGGCGGCGCAGTTCCCCGAGATCGGCCGGGTGATGCCGACCTTCGAGGGGATCAACAACACCCGGCTGGTCGTCGTCTTGGTCGAGGACTATGTGGACGAGGTGGGGGAGCCGGAATGACCGCCGATTCAGCCGCGGTTCTGCGGTCGCTGACGGGACTGTTGCCGCGCACGCTGGTGGCGTTGGACTTCGACGGCGTGCTGGCGCCGATCGTTGATCGACCCGCCGAGGCGGTCGCGCTGCCAGGGACGGCCGACGTGCTCACCGCTGTCTCCGAGCGGGTGGCGCGGGTCGCGATCGTCACCGGCCGGCCGTGTCTCGAAGCCGTGCGGCTCGGCGGGCTGGAGGCTGTGCCGGGCTTGGAGATCTGGGGGCACTACGGCCTGCAGCGGTGGTCCGGTGGCCGGCTGGACAGCCCGCGAACCGACAGCGGCGTGCTCGAGGCGCGTGAGCGCGTGTTCGAGCTGGCCGCCACGCGTCCCGGCGTCGAGGTCGAGGACAAGGGCCATTCGGTGGCGCTGCACACCCGCAACGCCGCCGACCCGGCCGGCGCGCTGGCCGAGCTGCGCCCGCTGGCCGACGGCGTCGCCGCGGACACGGGGCTTCAGGTCACGCCCGGACGATTCGTGCTGGAACTACGCCCGGCCGGTGTCGACAAGGGGGCGGCGATCCGAGCGCTGGTCGACGAGACCGACGCGCGGGCGGTCGTGTACGCCGGTGACGACCTCGGTGATCTGCCGGCCGTAGCCGCGGTCCGCGACTTGGCCGCCGCGGGCCTGACCGGCATCGTCATCTGTAGCGACGCCGAGGAGGCTGCTGCGGAACTGCGGGCTGCTGCCGACCTCGTCGTGCCCGGGCCTCCCGGCGTGCAGGCCGTGCTGCGAGAGCTGGCGGACCTGCCCGCCTAGCCGAACGCCGCGACAGCACGCACCGGCTGCGGTGGTATCGAAGTGGTATCATGACGGTCATGGCGATGACGTTGCGGCTCACTGACGAGGAGACCGAGGCACTACGGCGTCAGGCCGAGCGTGAGCACCGTTCCATGCACGAGGTCGCGCGCATGGCGATCCAGGTGTACATCGAGCGGGATGCGCGCCGCGACCACGTCCGTGAGTTGGCCGCACAGGTCAAGGAGCGGCATGCTGGCCTGTTGGACCGGCTTGCCCAGTGACGGTCTTCCTCGACCTCGAGGATCTGTTCGACGTCGCCATGATCGTTCTCGGTCGCGAACCCGAAGTGCGCGATCTCGGACTTCTCGATTCGGCCGTTCACCGGCCCCGGTCGTCGATGTTCGGCACCGAGGCGTACCCCGATCTCCTGTCCAAAGCTGCTGCGCTGCTTGAATCCCTGGGGCGCAATCATGGACTGGTCGACGGCAACAAGCGCCTCGCCTGGGCGGCCGTGGCGGTGTTCCTTCTCGACAACGGTCGGAGCATCCTCGATGTCGATCAGGACGAGGCGTATGACTTCGTCATTTCAGTCGCCTCGGGTGAACTCGAACTGGCGGACATGGCGGCCTGGTTGGCCGCCAATGTCGCCGCCCTGGAGTGACGAGGCTGACCACTCACGTCTGTGATGTGAGACACTTTTGTCTCGCATCATGGACGTTTCCTGAACTATCTGGGCAGACGCCGTAAGGTTCGTCCCGTACGTGTACTCATCCAGAGGGGCAGAGGGACCGGCCCGACGAAGCCCCGGCAACCGTCCGCCGGCGACCTCATCTCGACGCGACGGCGGTGCCAATTCCGGCCCGCGACCCGCGGGAGAGATGAGGAGGGACCTCTGTCATGACCATCACGCACCCATCCGCCAGCGGCGTCACCCGTTCTGGGGGACCGGATCTGGGGCGGGCCACACATCTTTCATGTCGCGAGTGCGGCGCCGACGTGCCGCTCGGCCCGCACTATGCCTGTCTGGAGTGTTTCGGCCCCCTCGAGGTGGCCTACGACTTCGGCGCTGTGACCCGCGAGCGGATCGAGAGTGGGCCTCGCTCCATCTGGCGCTACCGCGACCTGCTGCCGGTGCCGGCTCACGTCGCTGACATCCCGAACACCGACCCGGGCTTCACGCCGCTGGTCCGCGCGGACAACCTCGCCCGAGAGCTCGGCCTGAAAGCCCTCTGGATCAAGAACGACGCCGCCAACCCGACGCATTCGTTCAAGGACCGGGTGGTGGCCGTGGCGCTGGCCGCGGCGCGAGAGCTGGGCTTCACGGTGCTGGCCTGCCCGTCCACCGGCAACCTCGCCAACGCCGTCGCCGCCGCGGCCGCCCGCGCGGGGATCCGCAGCTATGTGTTCATCCCCAGCAACCTCGAACAGCAGAAGATCACGACCAGCGCGGTGTACGGAACCACCCTGGTCGCCGTCGACGGAAACTACGACGACGTGAACCGGCTGGCTTCTGAGCTCGCCGGCGAGCACGAGGACTGGGCGTTCGTCAACGTCAACGTCCGCCCGTATTACGCCGAAGGCTCGAAGACGCTCGGGTACGAGACGGTCGAGCAGCTCGGCTGGCGCCTGCCGCAGCAAGTGGTCATCCCGGTGGCCAGTGGTGCGCAGCTGGTCAAGGTCGACAAGGCGTTTCGCGAACTGGTCGATCTCGGCGTCGTCGAGGGTGAGCAACCGGCGATCTTCGGGGCCCAGGCGACCGGTTGTGCGCCGGTGGCCGAGGCGTTCAAGTCCGGCCACGACGTCGTGCGGCCGGTGCGACCGGACACCATCGCGAAGTCGCTGGCCATCGGTAACCCGGCCGACGGGCCGTACGTGCTCGACGTCACCCGCCGCACGGGTGGAGCGGTCGACGACGTCACCGACGACGAGGTCGTCGAGGGGATCCGGCTGCTGGCCCGGACCGAAGGCATCTTCGCCGAGACGGCCGGGGGTGTGACCGTCGCCGTGCTCGCCAAGTTGTTGCGCGAGGGGAAGCTTGATCCCGGCGCCGAGACGGTCATCTTCAACACCGGTATGGGTCTGAAGACCCTCGACGCGGTCGCCCCGGTCGTCGGACCGGCCGGAACCATCGCGCCGACCACCGACGCCTTTCACCAACTCGTTTCGGCCGACTGATCGTCGGTCCGAACGTATCCTCGCCGCATCGGGCACCCCTGACGAACACACATGGAGGACAGGCACTCATGACCGTTGCCATCCGAGTACCGACGATTCTGCGCACGTACACCAACGGCGAGACCGACGTCACGGTGGACGTGAACGCGGACGCCACGCTCGGCGACGTCATCGCGGCCCTCGACGCGGCATACCCCGGCATCGGTGCCCGCGTGCTCGACGACACCGGCCAGATCCGCCGCTTCGTCAACGTCTACGTCAACGACGACGACGTGCGTTTCGCCGAGGGCTTGTCGACGCCCACGCCGGACGGAACCAAGGTCTCGATCATCCCCGCCGTCGCGGGCGGCTGATCACGTACCCCCCGGGGCTGGCCGCGCCCGCTGCGGCGCGGTCAGCCGACCGTCACGTTGTTGATGTCGAAGGTCTCTTCCACCCACGGAAAGACCCAGATGAACAGCGCATAGACGACGGCAGCGAGCAGCACGAGGTAGATCAGCAGTCGTACCGGCCACGGGCCTGGCAGCCGCCGCCACAGCCACGCGTACATCTAGAGTGCCTCCCCGCCGACGAGCGTGCCCGTGGCATACATCCGGTGTGTCGAGCCGAACCGTGGCCAGCATGTCGTGAGGGTTATGCGGCGTTCGGTGGGTTCGGTGTCCTTGGGCTCGCCGGGAACCGGGTCCACGACCCAGGCGTCGTTGATGTTGATCTTGTTGCCGTTCGAGTCGCCGTCGGGGGCGTCGTCGAGCTGGTAGGTGAAGATGCCGGTGGCGGTCTCGATCTCGACGGTGTCGCCGACGCGGAGTTCGGGGAAGGCGGCGAACGGCTCACCGTGGCCGGAGCGGTGTCCGGCGATGGCGAAGTTGCCGACCTCACCGGGGTCGGCACTGTCGAGGTAGTGTCCCGGACCGGACTTCAGGTCCGCGTCTTCGGTGCCCTGGACGATGATCCACTCCCAGTCTTCGCCGAAGCGGGGGATGCGCATGATGCCGTAGGCGTCACCGAGCTCGAGCTCGTCGAGCGCGCCCGGGTCCTGCTTCTCGATCTGGCCGCCGCTGAAGTCGAGTTGCTGGCGTAGGTCGTCCTGCGCTGATGCGGTTTGGATGCCGGTGCCCCACAGGGTGTAGACGACGAAGAGCAGCACCAGTGCGCCGGCGGTCAGGAGGAGTTCTCCGAAACCGCCGGCGATCATGGCCAATGGGCTGCTCTTGGGCGCGCTCCTACGCTTCGGGGCTCTGCGACGGCCCCGGCCGGCCTTGCGATGCATGGGAGAAAGCCTAACGGGCGCGACCACGTGTCCGAGACCGGTAGCCGCCCGTGTCAGCCCTTCGGCGGACAGTCGCCGCATCTGGGGGATGCGGTCGAACTCGGGCGAGTGTGGTGGCTACGCGGGTGAACCTGGACCGATCGTGCTGGATCGGACATGCCATCACTACAAGAGGGGTGGATCTCTACGTGCCGTCTGCTACCGTGCCTTCGGCACGATCCACATCCCCCTAGTTTGATGACACCCGGGAGATAGAGACATTGAGTTCGACAACTCCTCGGCGGCTTGTGGCCGCGATGGCGTCGGTGGGAGCCGGCGCCCTCGTTGTCGCGGGGGCCGCTGCACCTGCCTCAGCAAACGAAACCAAACCCGATCAAGCCGAGGTGGGCGGCGGCCTGCAGTCCGGCGAAGCATCTCCGGTCGACCCGTCTGCCAGCGGCGCTGAGCGGCTCGCGCAGTACGCCGAGTCCACCCTTTCGGCCGCAGCCGACCACGCAGGACTGTCGGTCAGCAAGGTCACCGAGCTCATCGAGGCCGAGAAGGCCATCGTCAGCCAGAACGGTGTCCTGTCCTACACCGACGTGTTCGACGGGGCCGACGAGCACGGCGAGTCCGACGCCCCGCCGGCCGGTGACGTTCCCGGCGACCCCGCGGGTGGCTCCAAGCCCGGTGCGCCGTACACGATCTACCTCGACTTCGACGGCGCCACCGTCGAGAACACCGAGTGGAACCGCTACTACGAGGAAGACGTCTACGAGCTCGCCCCCGCCGCCGGAGCGGGCGACGACGACTACGAATACGAAGTCTGGGCCACGGTGGCGGAGGACTTCGCTCCGTTCAACATCAACGTGACGACCACCGACCCCGGTGAGGATGCGCTGTTGCGCACCTCGGAGGACGACGGTGAGTTCGGCATGACGGTCGTCATCACCGACACCGTCGACATCGCTCCGGCCGAAGGAGCGAGCGGCCGGGCCTGGCTGAACGGCTTCGGTAACGCCTTCTACTCTCCGGCTCTGGTCTTCGCGCCCAACGCTCGCCAGGGCAACGCGCGCGACGTGGGCAACACCGCTTCGCACGAGGCCGGCCACACGTTCGGTCTGGCCCACCACGGTATCGACGACGACGAGTACTACGGCGACACGCCGGCCGAGCCGGACAGCCTGTGGGGCCCGATCATGGGTGCGCCGTGGTTCACCCCGCTGTCGCAGTGGTCCAACGGTGACTACCCCGGTGCGTCGCAACCCGACCAGGACGACGTCGCCGAGATCGCCAACACCGACGCGACCTACCGCCAGTTCGTGCTGTACAACAGCGATGGTTCGTTCTACCTCGAGGGCATGTACTGCACCGACGCCGATGACCCGAACAACCCCGCCCCGGGGTCGAACTTCTGGGCGATCGGTCCGAACGGTGACTGCGACCCGCCTGGTGAAGAGTTGACCGCTGAGTTCAACTACGGTGGCCGCGCGGCTTACGCCGACGACGACCACAGCAACGGCATGGACGGCGCCAGCGCGCTGGACAACGCTTCCGGCGAGTTCACCGCGACCGGCATCGTCGAGACCAGCGACGACCGCGACATGTTCGAGCTGGTGACCAGCGGTGGCCCGGTCAGTGTGAACGCGACGCCGGCCACGACGGAGCCGAACCTCGACATCCTGCTCGAGGTCTACGACTCCGAGGGCAACCTCGTTGCCGAGGACAACCCGGAGGCGGCTACCGACCTCGCCAGCCCGCCGACCGGCCGCACCGCCAGCGGCCTCGATGCCAGCATCGAGCAGGAGCTCGACGGCGGCGTGTACTACGTGGCCGTCTCGGGCACCGGCAAGGGCGACCCGGCTGACAACACCGCGTCCAACGGTTCCGGCTACACCTCCTACGGCAGCCTCGGCAACTACGAGCTGTCCGGGACGGCCGAGCCGTTCGACGCTGCGCCGATCACCATCACCGCCCCCGAGGACGGTGCTGAGGTGGAGCCGAGCGACCTCGAGGTCACCGGTACCGCCGAGCCCGGTGCGGCCGTCTCGCTGACCATCGGCGACGACACCGTGGCCGACGCCACCGCCGACGACGAGGGCAACTGGACCGCCACGGTCGCCGAGCTGGCCTACGGCAACTCGACGATCACCGCTCAGCAGACGGTCGGCGACATCGTCGTGCCGCAGACCGCTGAGGTCAGCGTCGTCGTCCCGGTCGACGCTCCGGCCATCAGCAAGCCTGAGGACGGCGACACCGCCACGACGGCCACTCCGGTCTTCAGCGGTACGGGTATCGCCGGTGCCACGGTCAACCTGACGGTCACCTGCGGTGACGACTTCACCCTCGAGGGTGAGGCCACGGTCGACGACGAGGGCAACTGGGAGTACAAGGCCGAGGAGAACCTTCCGACGGGTGAGTGCTCCGTCGTCGCCACGCAGACGATCAACGACGTCACCTCGAGTGAGGCCGGCCCGGTCGGGTTCACCGTCGACGTCGACTCCGATGACGACGACAACGGTGACGACAACGGCAGCGAGGAAGGCACCGAAGACGGTGACGACGACCTGCCTGACACCGGTGCCAGCTCGTCCAACCTGATCGCTCTCGCCGGCGGCCTGGTGCTGCTCGGCCTTGGTGCGGCGCTGTACGCACGTACTCGTCGCAACGCGATGGAGAGCTGATCGATCAGCTGAACAGCTGAGCTGAACACCGCCGCCAGGGGCGGGGACGCCAACACCGTCCCCGCCCCTGGCTCTTTTTCGTGCCCCGAGACGGATTCGATCCGGGACGAAACCGCCCTGGGGTTCCATCCGTCGAAGAGATGGACGAACACCACAGTAGGAGGTCGTGGCAGTGTCGGAGAGCAGCGAAGTTCGTGGTCGGAACATCATGATCGCCGTGACCACGGCAGCAGTTGTCATCGTCGCCGCGGTCGCTGCGGCGGTGGGGTTGTCGGGCAGCTCCGACGACGACGGCACCGTGGCCGTCGGGCCGGCGGAGACACAGACCGACGGTGACGGGGGCAGCACGACCCCCGACGACCAGCAGCTCGCTACCGGTGAGGGCGTCACGATGCTGCCCGAGGCGATGAGCGGGCAACAAGCCATCGACGCGCTGGGTGACAAGCTGGCGGTGGTGGCCGAACGCAACAACATGACGGCCGAGAAGTTGCGCAAGCTGTTGCTGACCGACTCCACCTTGCACGTCACCCCGGCCGGGAGCTTGCTCTACGTCGACACGATGACCCCGCCGCCGTCGGAGTGAGGCGGCCGCATCCGTAGGATGATGCGCTCGAGGGGCGGATCTTCCGGGAGGATGAGTGCAGGCCACTGAGCAGTGCGACGCGGTAGTGGTGGGTTCTGGCCCCAACGGCCTGGCCGCCGCGGTGGTCCTGGCTCGGGCGGGACTCGACGTTCGCGTCGTCGAAGCGCAGCCGACCATCGGCGGCGGGGCCCGCACCATGGACCTCGGGCTGGCACCAGGCATCGTCCACGACGTCTGTTCCGCGGTGCATCCGATGGCGGCGGCATCGCCGTTCTTCCGCGCATTCGACTTACGTGCCCGCGGAGTCCGGTTGAACTACCCCGAGGTCTCGTACGCCCAGCCGCTCGACGGCGGACGCGCGGGCATCGCCTACCGCGACCTGGACCGGACGGTGGACGAGCTCGGGCCCGACGGCCCGGCATGGCGCCGACTCCTGGGCCCGCTGGCCCGCCACGCGCCGGCGGTGGTCGACACCGCGTTGGGCGATCGCCGTAGTCTGCCGGCCGACCTCCTGACGGCCGCCCAGTTCGGCCTGCACGTGGCCGAGCAGGGAACGCCGCTGGGCCGCCGGCGCTGGCGCGGCGAGGTGGCTCCGGCGCTGTTGATGGGTGTGGCTGCCCATGCGATCTGCCGGCTGCCGACGCTGACGGCTGCGGGAACGGCGCTGTCGCTCGGCGCGTTGGCGCACTCTCCGGGCTGGCCGCTGCCGGTCGGCGGTAGCCAAGCCATCGTCGACGCTTTGGTGGACGATCTTCGTGCGCACGGTGGCGTGATCGAGACCGGGGTCGAGATCACGTCGTTCGCCCAGCTGCCGCCGGCGCACGCGTATCTGTTCGACACCACACCACGGGGGCTGCTGCACATCATGGGCGATCGGCTGCCGCGGCGCTACCAGCGCTCGCTCGAGCGGTTCCGGTACGGCAACGCCGCGGCCAAGGTCGATTTCGTCCTGTCCGGCCCGGTTCCGTGGGCGCACCCGGAGGTCGCCCACGCGGGCACCATTCATGTGGGCGGCACACTGGCGGAGATGGCGCATGCCGAGGCCGAGGTGGCTGCTGGGCGGCATGCCGAGCGGCCGATGATCCTCGCTTCCGACCCGGCGGTGTTCGATCCGGGCCGTGAGGTCGGCGGGCTGCGCCCGTTCTGGACGTACACACATGTCCCCGCGGGCTCCAGCGTCGACGTGGGTGACGTCGTTCAAGCGCAGATCGAGCGGTTCGCCCCGGGCTTCGGCGACCTCGTCGTCGCGCGCCGGACCATCCCGGCTGTCGAGATGGCCGAACACAACGCGAACTACATCAACGGTGACATCGCTGCCGGCGCGATGAACCTGTGGCAGATCCTGGCCCGCCCGACGCTGCGGTGGGACCCCTATGCGACGCCGGTGCCCGGGGTGTACCTGTGTTCCGCGTCGACCCCGCCGGGTCCGGCCGTGCATGGCATGAGCGGCTTCTATGCCGCTCGGAGGGCGTTGCGCACCCGCTTCGGCGTGCGCACCCCGCCGTCCCTCGCCCCCGCCGCCTCGGCTGCATGAGGTTCCCAGCATTCCTGGGCCAACCAAAAAAGTTGCTCGGCTAAGGAATGCGTCTCGGCTCCATGAAGTTGTTCGGATAAGTAATTTCCGGACCACCCAGAGGAGACCCTCCATGAGCACCGCCTTCGATCCCATCGAGGTCGGCAACCAGAAGTTGACCAACCGCATCGTCATGTCACCGATGACGCGTAGTCGGGCCTACGGTCCGGAGAACAGCGTCACGGACGACACGGCCACGTACTACCGCCAGCGGGCCGAGGCGGGCCTGATCGTGACTGAAGGCATTCAGCCGAGTGTCGTCGGACAGGGCTATCCCCATACACCCGGCCTGCACTCTGCCGTACAGGTGGAGGCGTGGCGGCGGGTCACCGACGCCGTCCACGCCGAGGGTGGAGTGATCTTCGCGCAACTGATGCACACCGGCCGGATCGGCCACCCGGACTCGTACCCCAGCCCGCAGACGCCGGTCGGGCCCTCACCGGTCCGCGCGGCCGGACAGATCTTCACCGTCCAGGGCAGACAGGATTTCGTCGTCCCGCGCGAACTCACTTCGGCCGAGGTCGAACAGACCATTTCGGACTTCGTCGACGCCGCCAGAAACGCGGTCGCGGCCGGCTTCGACGGCGTGGAGGTCCACGGCGCCAACGGCTACCTGCTGCACCAGTTCCTGTCCACCAACGCCAATCAGCGCAGCGACGAATGGGGCGGGTCCCCGGCCCGGCGGGCCCGGCTGGTCATCGAAACGACGCAGGCGATTGCAGCGGCGATCGGACCGGATCGCACGGGTCTGCGCCTGTCTCCGGCCAACCCGCTCAACGACATCGTCGAGGACGACCATCGCGACACCTATCCGCTGGTCCTGAATGCTCTGGACGCACTCGGGCTCGCCTATCTGCACGTGCTGGAGACACAAGACCCGGAGTTCACGCCGCTGTTGCGACAGGCGTGGAGTGGCCCGTTCATGCTCAACCCCGCTACGCCTGGCGGGCACACCGGACCGGAGCACCTCCGGCTCCTCGACAACGGAGCCGCGGACCTCATCTCGTTCGGCAAGCTGTTCATCGCCAACCCCGACCTGCCCACGAGGATGCAGGCGGGGGCGCCGCTGGCCACTCCGGACATGACCAAGGCCTACGGTGGCGACCACCGCGGTTACACCGACTACCCGACCTACTCGCAGACCGTTGCCACTTCGGAGACAGGAGTCCCGTGACCGACCACCGTGACGAAGCCTCCCGCGGCGACTTCGCGCTCGCCGAGTTGGCCCCTGTCGGTCACGCCATCTTCCGGGTTGCGCGGCTGCACAAGACGCTGGCCGGCCGGCTCCTGCGCGAACTCGGGCTGTACCCGGGTCAAGAACTGGTGATGATGCGGCTGTGGACCGAAGGCCCGCAGCGGCAGGTCGACCTGGTACGGATGCTGGAGTCCGAAGCTCCAACGGTCACCCGCACGATCGGACGTCTCGAGAAGGCCGGCCTGGTCTTCACGACACGGAGTCCCACCGACCGACGGTCGGTCGTCGTCACGGCCACCGAGGCGAGCCTGGCGCTGCGTGAGCGCGTCGAGCAGGCCTGGGCGATGCTGGAAGCCCGCACCGTGGGCACGTGGGACGAGCGCCGCCGGCAAGACGTCCTCGACGCGCTGCATGCTCTGGAAGCCAACCTGGCCGAAGGTCCCGACGAAGGCTAGGCCCGCGCCGGGCTGCCCGGCCTGATGCTGCCGTACCAGCGCTTGGCCACCGGCACGACCCGCTCCAGCGGCAGGAACGCCAGCCAACACACCACGGTCGGCAGGAAGTGGATGCCCAGCGCCAGGTACGTCATCAGATGGAAGCCGAGGAACATCGCCACGGCCGCGTACAGCGCGCGGCGGCGGAGGAAGAGGACGACCGGGGACAGGAACTCGATGATGAGCAGTCCCCACTGGGCGATGATCAATACCCACGGGTAGTCGGTCAGCCAGCGGAACATGTCCGAGCCGCGACGCATCAAGGCCCAGATGAACACCGCGCCGTTGGCCCAGGTGGCTGGGGATCCGCTGCGCACCCACTTCACGACGGCGGAGTAGAAGTAGGTCGCGATGGTGGCCACCTGGATGCACCGGAACGCCCATCCGGCAGCTTCGCTGGAGTCGCGTTCACCGAATCGGGCGCGCCCGATGGTCGGCAGTACGGCGACGGCGACCATCAAGGCCAGGTGGTCGTGGGAGACGTAGCCGTAGCCCTGACTGATGATCATCCACTCGAAGTACGCGACGGCGACGGTCCAGCCGGCGACACGGGGTAGGTATCCCGTCGCGGCCACCAGCGCGGCCACGATGATGACGATCTGCAGCGTCTGTGCCAATGCCACGGTCGGCTCGGGCAACGGCAGTACCCGCCCGATGAGTGTCGGCTGGTAGAACTGCGGCGCGTACGCCATCGGGATGACGTCATCGGTGAGGAAGAAGATGTCGTAGAGCACGAACAGGTAGATGGCCACCCGCAGCACCGCGACTCGCGCCAGCGGCACCGGCGAGCACCACCAGTTCACGACCGCTCCGCCGGCCCGCGTGAGCGAGCTCATCGGCGTACCTCCCATGTCGTGAGCTCCTCGACGGTCGGTTCGCCTATCTTGAGGCCGTCTTTCAGCTGCGTGGTCTCACGCAGGACGTAGAACGCGGTGTACTGGTCAGCGTCCGGGTGCAACTCGGCCCAGGCGTCAGCCAACCCCTGCAGTAGGGACGGGTCGTCGATGATCCGGTCGAGCTGGGACTCGATGTCGGCGCGGCCGACGCCGACGCCGTCCTTGTGCAGCGGCACCCGGACGTGGTCGCCGCTGACGGTGTCGGCCATGATGTAGGTCGACCGGACAGCTCCGTCCATGTCTCGTGGCGTGGCGTATTGCGAGAGCGACCCGAGCGGAAAGTAGTCGTTGGTGTCGTGTATTTGGCCCAGGGTCAGAATGGCCAGGGCGACGAGCGTCACGCCGAGTCGCCACGAAACCCCCACCCGCGAGATTCGCCGGACGGTTGGTTCGGAAGTCACAGTGCAGGAGTATACGCACGCGCGCCATACCGAGTATGCACCTCACCAGCGCTTGCACTCGACCTTGGAGAGTGCTAAACACGGTATTAGCACTCTCGAGGTGAGAGTGACAGGAACTTCGGATCGACGAGACCGTGGAACCCCGGTGACAGGAGCCGGGTGTCGCCACGGTCGTCCGTCGCGGGCGTCGACCGGACCATCCACCCGCTATGGGAGGACCAGGAACCCATGCCAAAGATGATCACCTTTGACGAAGAGGCACGGCGTGGCCTCGAGCGCGGCATGAACACTCTCGCCGACGCCGTCAAGGTCACCCTCGGCCCCCGGGGCCGCAACGTCGTTCTCGAGAAGAAGTGGGGCGCCCCCACGATCACCAACGATGGTGTGTCCATCGCCAAGGAGATCGAGCTCGAGGACGCGTGGGAGAAGATCGGCGCCGAGCTCGTCAAAGAGGTCGCCAAGAAGACCGATGACGTTGCCGGTGACGGCACCACGACGGCGACCGTGCTCGCTCAGGCTCTTGTCCGTGAGGGCCTGCGCAACGTCGCTGCCGGTGCCAACCCGATCGCTCTGAAGGCCGGCATCGAGAAGGCCGTCGAGGCCATCTCCGAGCAGTTGCTCACCGGTGCCCGTGAGGTCGAGACCAAGGAGCAGATCGCCGCCACCGCGTCGATCTCGGCTGGTGACCCGCAGATCGGCGAGCTGATCGCCGAGGCCATGGACAAGGTCGGCAAGGAAGGCGTCATCACCGTCGAGGAGAGCAACACCTTCGGGCTCGAACTGGAGCTCACCGAGGGTATGCGCTTCGACAAGGGCTACATCTCGGGCTACTTCGTCACCGACGCCGAGCGTCAGGAGGCCGTGCTCGAGGACGCCTACATCCTGCTGGTCGAGTCGAAGATCTCCAGCGTCAAGGACCTGGTGCCGCTGCTGGAGAAGATCATGCAGGCGAACAAGCCGCTGCTGATCATCGCCGAAGACGTCGAGGGCGAGGCCCTGGCCACCCTCGTGGTCAACAAGATCAAGGGCACGTTCAAGTCCGTCGCCGTCAAGGCTCCGGGCTTCGGCGACCGCCGCAAGGCCATGCTGCAGGACATCGCCATCCTCACCGGTGGCCAGGTCATCAGCGAGACCGTCGGCCTCAAGCTCGAGAACGCCACGGTCGACCTGCTCGGGCAGGCCCGCAAGGTGGTCGTCACCAAGGACGAGACGACCATCGTCGAGGGCGCCGGTGACGCGGACCAGATCGCCGGCCGGGTCAGCCAGATCCGTGCGGAGATCGAGAACTCCGACAGCGACTACGACCGCGAGAAGCTCCAGGAGCGCCTGGCCAAGCTCGCCGGCGGCGTCGCCGTCATCAAGGCGGGCGCGGCCACCGAGGTCGAGCTCAAGGAGCGCAAGCACCGCATCGAGGACGCGGTGCGCAACGCCAAGGCAGCCGTCGAGGAGGGCATCGTCGCCGGTGGTGGCGTCTCGCTCATCCAGGCCAGCCAGGCCGCGTTCGAGAAGCTCGAGCTCGAGGGCGACGAGGCGACCGGCGCGAACATCGTGAAGGTCGCAGTTGACGCTCCGCTCAAGCAGATCGCCATCAACGCCGGCCTCGAGGGCGGCGTCGTGGCGGAGAAGGTGCGTAACCTGACTCCTGGCCACGGCCTCAACGCCGCGACCGGCGAGTACGTCGACATGCTGGAAGCCGGCATCAACGACCCGGTGAAGGTGACCCGCTCGGCGCTGCAGAACGCTGCGTCGATCGCCGGGCTGTTCCTCACCACCGAGGCCGTTGTCGCCGACAAGCCGGAGAAGGCCGCAGCACCTGCTGGCGACCCGACCGGCGGCATGGGCGGGATGGACTTCTGAGTCCGACTCGCTGCTGAGTACGTCCACGAGGGCGGTCACCCGATCCGGGTGGCCGCCCTCGTGCTCGTCATGGCAGTGCGCCCAGCGCGGCGACGGTGATGCCTGACTTCTCGCACACCCACTGCGGTTCCGCGCCGAGCTCAGGTTCGATGCGCAGCTCGTGTGTGGTCGTCTCGTCGCACGACCGGCACCGTGGCCAGCGCCCCAGGCCGGCGTCGAGCAGTCGGTCCTGCACGTCCTGGGCCAGTTGGCCCGCGACGAAGTCCGCGCCGTCCGGCCACTGCTCGACCCACCAGCGCCGCTGCGACACCGCCGCGTCCAGGGCGTCCACCGCTGCGGGGACGTCGAGTCGGCGCGCGCCGAGGTCGCGCAGGACCAGAGCCCGCGCCGCCAGCATGACATCGTCGACCACGATGTCGATGGTGCCAGGTCACTGGCACACTGTGCATGTGCGCCCGCTCCTGGAAGTCATTGCCCTCGGCCCCGGCGACGCGCCGGGCGCCGTCGACGGCGGCGCCGACCGCCTCGAGGTGGTCGCCGACATGGACGCCGACGGACTGACGCCCTCGGTCGACACCGTCCGTGATCTCAAGCGCGCCTGCGACCTGCCGTTGCGCGTGATGCTGCGAGCCAACGACGGGTTCACCACCAGCGGCTCGGAGCTGGAACGGCTCAAGATGGCCGCCTACCAGCTGGCCCGGGCGGGCGCCGACGGCTTCGTCCTCGGGTTCCTCGGCCTCAACGCCGAAATCGACGTGGAGGCCACGCTCGCTCTGGTGGACGAGCTCGACGGAATGCCGTGGACGTTTCACCGTGCGATCGACCATGCGCTCGACCATGACGCCGCCTGGGAGGTGGTGCCAGGCCTGCCGGGCCTGGACGCCATCCTGACCGGGGGGTCGGCCCGGGGCGCCGCATCGGGGCTGGACGAGTTGTGCAGCCGTGCCGCGACGTCGCCGCAGGCGGCCGAGCTGATCATGGCTGGCGGCGGGCTCGAGGCCGACCATGTGCCATGGCTGGCGCGGGCGGGGGTGCGCCGGTTCCACGTCGGCAGGCGGGTCCGCCCGGGTGGGTCGTGGAAGGCCTACATCGACGCGGATCTCGTGCGGTCGTGGCGCACACTCGTCGACGACGCCGTGGCAGCAGCCCTGTGAGGTGCGCCCGGTGATCCTCGTCGATTCACCGACCTGGCCTGGTCATGGCCGGTTGTGGTCGCACCTGGTGTCCGACGAGTCGCTGGACGAGCTGCACGCCTTCGCAGCCGGCATCGGCTTGCCGCGGCGTAGTTTCGACGGCGACCACTACGATCTGCCGGCATCGATGCACGCCGCGGCGCTGGAAGCAGGCGCACGGCACGTGAGCACCCGCGAGATCGTCACCCGGCTGCACGCAGCGGGGCTGCGCACGCGAAAGAGCCGGCGGTGATGGAGTCACGACGGTGAACCTGACCGGAGCCGCAACTCCGGCAGGTCGTTCGTGTAGACGAGCACTTCACCCCAGTCGCCGCTGATCCGCCAGTGGTCGTCGACGCGGTCCATCTGGTCGATGTTGCCGAGGTCGACCTCGCCCGAGGCGTCGGTGTACGGCGTGGCCGCCCGGCTGATCCACTGGACCGCGGACGTGTTCGGGAAAATCAACTGGGCATCGGCGTAGCAGTATTGTTCGCCCGGCTTCGGCGGGGTGTAATCGGGATGCTGCTCGGTGAGTACCGCCTCGATGGTGAAACTGAGTGCGTCGGCGTCCTCGGTGATGTCGAGGACGAAGCTGTCTTCCAGGTAGACGTCCCCCAGGGCAGGGACCTCCGAATAGTGCATCGTCACCAGTCCCAATCGATCGGTGTGTGGTTGTTGGGGCTCTTCCGAGTGACCGGATTACCGAAGGGGTCGGTGCGCTGACCGGTATGGTCCCGGATCTCCACGTGGGGATGCCCGCTGCCGGGTGCCCTGGGGCTGCCCTTCTTGAGCGTCAACCGCACGATGCCATTCTCGTCGGTGAATTTCAGCGGACCGTTCTCGGTCTGCGAGCGGGTCCATCCCTGCGCTTGGGCCCAGATGTCCAGTTCGCTGGCTTTCGGTGTGGCACCGCCGGTGAAGTAGTCGCCGACATTCGGCTTGAGGATGGGCACGTCCGCCGCCTCGTCTGCAGCTCGCAACGCCTTCAGTTCGTCGGCGGTGAGCGCGCGGCGGGTCCATTTCCCGCCGGTGGCGGTCCAACCAAGGAACGGAACCATCCCCGCGGCGGACAGCCCTGAGTCGATGACGTTGCCTTCGGCGGCGTACCAGATGGCGTTGACGGCGTCGGCGGGCTCGCCGATGATCGGAATCAGGCCGAGCCCGTCGAGGACCAGGTGGCCGATGTCGGACAGCCAGTTTCCGTCGTCCCGCCGGTCCTCGATCTCCTCGCCCTTCATCGTCACGATGTCCTGGGCGTCGGAGGCGATGTCCGCACTGACGAGGTCACCGCCCTCGAACGGCGTCATCGCCGTGGCCATGGCCGATTGAGCGCCGGCGCCGTCGTCCACCGGCCACTTGCGGCGCGCGATCAGGTACTCCATGAACGCGTTGACGTCGGACTTCTTGCCGTCGGACTCGATCTCGACGGTGTCGCCGTGGCCGAAGAGCTCGTGGCCCGCCTCGGGATTGCGTCCAACAGCTTCCAGGATGCCGGCCAGCGGGTCGTAGTACTCGGTGTAGCCGGTGGGGGCGCCGTCGTCGTCGCCGTGGACCGGGTCGACCGCGCCGTACATCTCCGACGACAGCCCCCCGGAGACGCGTTCGCGCCACATGCCCTCGCGGTCGTACTCGCGCTCGTAGTCGTAGACGCCTTGCGCGAGTGTGGTGAGGAAGTCCTTCGACCAGGTGCCGCGGGACACCACCAAGCCCAGCGCGCTGGCCTGGCCGGGCGTCGCCTGCTCGTCGGTGATGGCCTCGAGCCACTGCTGGGCGTAGTCGCCGTCGAGCGCCAGATCACCGGTGTTCTGGGTAGCCAGGCCGAAGGTGGTGCCCATGTCGTCGAGGAGCGACTCGTAGGCGGTGTCGAACTCCTCGACGTCCTGCCGGTCCCGCTCGGTCAAGGCATGCCGCGCCAGGTGGCGGCGCTCGGACGAGAGATCGAGGACGACCTCGGAGACCTTCTCGGGGCTGACTTTCTCCGCCAGGCGCTGGGCGAAGTACGGATCGGTGGCGTTGTCGGCCAGCAGTTCGACGAGTTCGTCGGAGGGAGTGCCGCCCATGTCGTCCATGAGTTCGGCGGCACGGTCAGCGCGCTCACGCGCCTCAGCCGGCGTCGCGGTGGAGATCTTGCTTTCGTCGATCTCGGCGAACGTCTGCGGCCCCGGCTTCTGCGCTTCGACGTGCCGGGCCAGCGCGAGGCGACGCCGGAGGCCGGGAAGCTCGTCGTCGATCCACGTATTGACGCCGTCGACGTTCTTCAGCGCGTCGGTCGAGAGCCAGACGTCTTCGAGGTTGTATCGCAGCCGCCCAGCTCGATCCGACAGCTCGGCGGATGCCTTTTCCATGGCCTTCACGAGGTCGGCCATATGGCCCAGATCGATCGACGCGACGGCCATCTACAGGTTCCTCCAACGCGTCTGCCAGGCATTCGGCTCTACCGTTTTCGGCTGGCCCTCGATGGCGTCGCTGAACTCCTGCATCACGGCCTCGCCCGCATCGTTCAGTGTTCTCACGTGGCCGGTCAGCTCGGCGTAGAAGTCGTCGGCCGTTGAACTCACCCACGCGCTGTTGTCCATGGCGGTCACGGCGTCAGCCAGCTCGCTGGCGATCTGCTCGGCGTCGTCGCGGGAGAGCCCCCGCCGGGTTGCGATAGTGGCGCGGTACGGGTTCGGGAAACTGCCTTCCTCGTCACCGTCTGACACGACCGCACACACCTCCTCGGTGACGGGCCAACCGGTACGTTCGACGTTCGTGGCTACTCTCGCATGCCAGTGGGCTCAGGCCATCCTCCGGGCTCGCAGCTCGCTGAGTTCGGCCTGCATGTTGTGCCGGGCGCGGGTCGCCCAGGCGCGTCCCCCGGTGCGGGTCCGGAACAGCGGATCGGCGGTGAGCAGCCGCTCGAGCACCGCGATCCGCCCGGTGGCGAAGTCCGCGTCACCGACATGGGCGTAGTCCTGGCGGACGGCCGCGGTGTAGGCCGCGTACTGCTCCGGCGAGCCGCCGAGCACCGACAGGTCGGCGTCGCACAGGACCGCGCCGTCAGCGTCGCCGGGCGCTGGGTCGTGCGTGCGGGTCAGCAGCACCAGCCGGACGACCTCGTCGACGGTGTCGGCGGGCAGCTCGAGCCGGGCGAGCATCTCGCGGGCGAGCTCGGCGCTGGCCTCCTCGTCCGCGCCGGGTCGGCCTTCGTAGACGGCATCGTGGAACCACGCGGCGAACCGGACGGCGGTCAGGTCGCGGGCCTCCGGGGCGAGCACGTCGACGGCGTGGAGCACGGCCGTCAGGTGCGTGGTGTCGTGATAGTGCCGGTGCGGCTCCCGCCAGCGCCGGAGCAGCTCGGCACCGGCCTGCCCGGCCGCCGGTGACGTTCCGGCGAGGGTGCGCCAGCGATGCTCGAGGTCGTCCATTCACCCATCCTCGCGGTAGAATGGTCTCAAGCACAGGGTTCCGTGCGCGCTTGAGAGGTGGGGAGGCGCGCACGTCGTGCTACCCGGAGAACCTCGTGTCGCCCGTTTCGTCGTACCGCCGCCTGTTTCGGCTGGCCGGCCTCACCTACGTCGTCATCGCCTTTCTCGGTCGGCTTCCGCTGGCCATGAGCCAACTCGGCACCCTGCTGCTCGTCTCGACGGCCACCGGCCGCTACAGCCTGGGTGGCCTGGCCGCTGGAGTCCTGGCCATCGCCAACGCTGTCGGGGCGCCGGTCGCGGCCGGCATCGCCGACCGGGTGGGGCAACGGATCGTCGTGCTGGTCCAGTCGATCGCCGCAGGGCTCGCCCTGGCCGGGCTGGTCACCGCGGTGCGCCTCGGCGCACCCACGGCCGTCCTGGTCGGTGTGGCGGTCATCGCGGGGCTGTCGATCCCCCAAGTCGGTCCGCTCGCGCGAGCGCGGTGGCGCCCGATCACCAGCGACGCCGGTGCCGGCCGCGAACGGTTGGTGGATGCTGCGTTCTCCTACGAGGGCGCTGCGGACGAGGCCTCGTTCATGCTCGGCCCGGCCCTGGTCGGGGCGGTCGCGGTGGTCCTCGATCCTGGCGCCGCGTTGCTCGTCGCCGGCGCCTTGCTGGTCGTGTTCGGGTCGTGGTTCGCGCTGCATCCCACGGCGAAACTGGCGCACGCACGCAAGCCCGCCGGCTCCGGTGCCCGGGTGCGGTTCGTGACGCCGGCGTTCGTCGTGCTCGGGGTGGCGCAGCTGTTGATCGGTGTGGTGTTCGGCGCGACCCAGACCGGCGCGACGGTGCTGGCCACCGCCGAGGGCCGACCTGGTCTCGCGGGCCTGGTGCATGCCTTGCTGGCCGTCGGCAGCGTGCTGGCCGGCCTCGCGGTCGCCGGGCTGCCCGCGAGGTTCCGCTACGAGCAGCGAATCCTCGTCTTTGCCGGCGGCCTCGTCCTCTTGTCCGCGCCACTGCTCGCGGTGACCACGCTGGGCGGGCTGGTGCCGGTCGTGCTGGCGCTCGGGTTCGTCATCGCGCCGTACATGATCAGCGTGTTCGTGCTGGCCGAGCAGATCGTGCCGCTACGGCGCGTGGGCGCGGCGTTGACCGTGCTGGCCGGGTCGACGGGCATCGGCTACGCCGTCGGGTCGGGCCTGGCCGGACGGCTCGCCGACGCCGGTGGGCACCGCCCGGCGTTCGCGGTGACCGTGGCTGCGGCGGTCCTCGCGGTGATTCTGGCCGCGACGTTCCGTCGGCGGCTGGCCTCGGCGCGGTCACGGGCCAGCGCGGCTCGTCTTCAGCGCTCGGCGGCCAGTTCCGACGGCAACGGCTCGGAATGGACGATCGTGAGCGACGACACGGCGCGGGTGAGCACCACGTAGAGCCGGCGCAGGCCACTGGACTCAGCCGCGACGATACGCGCGGGTTCGACGACGACCACGTGGTCGTATTCCAGGCCTTTGGCCAGAGTCGCCGGGACCACGGTGACCCTGGCGTCGTCGGCGAGATCACCGAAGTCGATTCCGGCGGCGGTGAGCCACGCGGCGACGTCAGCGACATGATCGTCGGCGGCGATGACGCCCACCGAGCCGAGCCGGTCGGTGGCGGCGGCGACCCCGGCCACCACGGCCTTGGGTAGCGCGTCACCGGCATCGACGATCTCGAGTTCCCCGCGATTGGACCGCACCGGCTCCGGCGGTGCGATGCCGGGCGCGATCGTCGGCAGCAACGCCGACGCGAACTCGACGACCGCCGCCGGCACCCGATAGCCCCTGCGCAGCACTTCCAGGTGCGCATCCTGCTGGCCCAGGTGCCGCAGCGCCTCCGGCCAGGACGGCGTCGCCCACGGGGTGGTGCCCTGGGCGATGTCACCCAGCACCGTCAACGACGCGCCGGCGGCACGCCGTCCGACGGCCCGCAGTTCCATGGGGGACAAATCCTGCGCCTCGTCCAGGACCACGTGCCCGACACCGGGGCGGCGTTCGACCGCCGCGCGGGCCTCGTCCACCAGGACGGCGTCGGCATGCGACCACCGTGCTGATTTCGGGCCCCGGGCCGGACGTGCCCAGCGCAACAGTTCCTGCTCATCCGGGGTCAAGACCCCCTCTGCGGCTCGGGCCAGCACGTCCGGCTCGCCGAGGAGGCGCATGACGATGCGGACCGGATCGACGGCCGGCCAGATGGCATCGACGTATGCCTTGACCGGTTTGGATCGGGCGATGGCGTTCTGGACCCGGTCGTCGGTGATCTCACCGGCGGCCTCCATGCGCAGCAGGACCCGGTGGGCCAGCCGTTGGGCCAGCAGAGCTCTGGTCGTCGCGTAGGCGTTGCCGCGCGCACGCAACAGCTCGACGGCCTCGTTGACCTCGTGGACCGGTACGCGCCATCGGCGGGCACCGCGCGGAACGTAGAGCGTTTCGTCCGGCTCACGCAGGTGGGCCCAGATCGCGTTCGAGATGACCTCGGCCATCCGGGCGTCACCCTTGAGCGCGGCCACCTCGGGCGGGTCGACGGCACGGACGGGCACGGTCTCGACCAGCTCGGCGACGGTGACCTGCCGGACGTCGACCTCGCCCAGGGTGGGCAACACCTGCGCGATGTAGTGCAGGAACGCCTGGTTCGGGCCGATCACCAGCACACCGGTGCGCGAGAGGCGGTCGCGGTAGGTGTGCAGCAGGTAGGCGGCACGGTGCAGGCCGACTGCGGTCTTACCGGTACCGGGCGCACCCTGCACGCACACCGTCCGGTCGAGCTCCGTCCGCACGACCTCGTCCTGTTCGGGCTGGATCGTGGCGACGATGTCGCGCATCGGGCCGACGCGCGGGCGCTCGATCTCTTCGGTGACGATGCGGCTGGTGACGTCGGCCTCGTCGACGTCGAGCAGGTGTTCATCCTCGTAGGAGGTGAGCTCTCCGTCGGCGAAGCCGTACCGGCGCCGGAGCACCACACCGAGCGGGTCACGCCGGGTGGCCCGGTAGAAGGCTCGGGCAACGTCGGCCCGCCAGTCGATGACCATCGGGTCGCCGTTGGAATCCATGACGTGGCGACGGCCGACGTAGAAGGTGTCGGATGCGCGTTCGTCCGTCGAGGCGTCGACGGTGTCGATCCGGCCGAAGAACAGTGGCACCGACGGGTCGTCCTCGAGCGCCTTCGCGCGCCGGTACAGCGCCGCCTTCAGGTACTCGGTGGACACCTGGTTGCCGCCCTGGGCCTGCAGCGCCAACGTGTGCTCGCGCATGGCGCGCAAATCCGCGCGCGAACGGCGCAGGTGTTCACGTTCAGCACCGAGGACGGCGTCGGACGAGGGCGCACCGGTGGACATGCAAGGCCTCCTGGGGCTCGACGGAACAGACGGTCATTCCGACGGCCCGGAGGCACCCGGTCCGGTCGTGAAGAGCGCAAAAGCCTAACCGGATGTGACAAACAGGTCAAACGCCAGCTTGGCGCGTAGGCGTCAGTGCTGGTCGCTACAATGACGCCGATGATCACGCGAGCTTGTCTTCCCGCCGTGCTGGCTGCAGCGGTGGTGTTGTCCTTGACGGCGTGCGGTGACGACGAGCCGGTAGCGGACTCGACCCCGACCACGGACCCCACGAGCGAGCCCACGCCCACCGAAGACTCGACCGCCGCGGCGGTCGCCGAGGTCGAAGCCGCCTACCAGGAGTACTGGGACGTCGTCGTGGCGGCGCACAACTCCGGCGAGGACTCCTATGCCGAGCTCAAGACCGTGACCAACGAGGAGGTCGCTCAGTTGCACGTCGCCCAGATACGCGGCATGCGCGAGGACCACATCACTCGCGACGGGGCGCCGGACATCGGTACCCCGCAGGTCAGCGTCGACGGCGACACCGCGCGCGTGCAGAGCTGCGTCGACGAACACAGCTGGAACGTCTATTACAAGGAAGAACTGGCCGAGCAGGAAAGTGATCCACAGCCGCGCGTGTTCGACTTCGAGCGAGTCGACGACCACTGGGTCGTGGTGGACCGAGTGAACAAGGACGAGGCGACCATCGAATGTTGAGGCATCGGTTCGGCACCGTCGGGATGTTGCTGGCGGCCGCGCTGCTCGCGACGTCACTGTTCGCCGCTTTCTCACCCGCCGCGCACGCCGACGAACGATGCTGGCTCGAGAAGGTCGAAACCGAAGACGGCATCGAATGGGTGGAGCGGTGCGAAGACTCCGGCGGTGACGACGGCGGCGAAGACGACGGCGACTCCGGCTCCGGCGAGCCGCAATGCGACCTCAGCGTGTACGACCACGTTCACGACGGCGCCACGAAGTGGTGCAAGGGCGACATCGCCTGCTGGGGGAACTTCCCCTCCGTGCTTCCGGAGGAGATGTGGGAGGACCAGACCGGGGAGCCACGACCCAGCCCCGACCACATCATGACGTTCGTGGAATGCGAGGACTTCCCCGACGGCGGCGAGTGGGGATGGTACCTGCCGCCGGAGGAGACCGGGCCGAGTGCGTGGGACCTGGCCTGGCGGGCGTTCGGCTCGCTGGTGACACCGCCGTTCGAGCCGGCGTTCTCGCCGCCCACGCGATCCGTGGTCAACCTCGACACCTGGTACTGGGCTGATGGGCCCGGCTCCGACGCGCTGACCGGCTCGAGCGGGCGGGTCACGGCCATCGCCGAGCCGAGCCACCTGCAGGTCGACCCGGGTGACGGTGCCAAGATGCTCACGTGCGGCTTCGAGACCGCTGAGAACGAGCGCTGCACCCACACGTATCGACAGGCGTCGGTCGGCCATCCCGATGGTTTCCCGGTGCGCATGCGCCTGGTCTACGACGTGCGCTTCGAGGAGAACGGATCCCCGCTGGAACTCGACGGCCTGCCGACCTCGCTCGAGAGCGCTTGGGAGCAGGCGGGTCTGCCGGTCGCCGAGGTGCAGGCGCTGGTCACTCGTTGAGTGATCAGGACGAATCGTCGCTGCGCAACACGTCGTTGTCGTCGATGATGTGGTAGGCGTAGCCCTGCTCGGCCAGGAACCGCTGGCGATGCTGGGCGTACTCCTGGTCGACGGTGTCGCGGACGATCACCGAGTAGAACCGCGCGGTCCGGCCGTCGGCCTTCGGCCGCAGGATCCGGCCCAGGCGCTGCGCCTCTTCTTGTCGCGACCCGAACGTTCCGGAGACCTGGATGGCGACCGCGGCCTCGGGCAGGTCGATGGAGAAGTTCGCCACCTTGCTCACGACGAGCGTCGTCAGCTCGCCGGAGCGGAACTGGTCGAACAGCCGTTGGCGCTCTTTCACCGTCGTCTCGCCTTTGATGACCGGGGCGTCGAGCTGTTCGCCGAGATCGTCGAGCTGATCGATGTACTGGCCGATGATCAACGTCGGTTCACCGGCGTGCCGGCGAACCAGGTTCTCGACCACCCGGTTCTTGCTGTTGGTGCACGAGGCCAGGCGGTAGCGCTCGTCGGCCTCGGCGGTGGCGTAGGCGAGCCGTTCGCTCTCGGTGAGGGTGACGCGGACCTCGACGCAGTCGGCTGGGGCGATGTAGCCCTGGTTCTCGATCTCCTTCCACGGCGCGTCGTACCGCTTGGGGCCGATCAAGGTGAACACGTCGTCTTCGCGGCCGTCCTCGCGCACCAGGGTGGCCGTCAAGCCCAGCCGCCGCCGGGCTTGCAGGTCGGCGGTCATCCGGAAGATCGGTGCCGGAAGCAGGTGGACCTCGTCGTAGACGATGAGCCCCCAGTCGCGGGCATTGAGCAGGTCGAGGTGGGTGTAGGCGCCCTTCCGGCGCGACGTGAGGACCTGGTAGGTCGCGATGGTGACCGGCCGGACCTCTTTCTTGGCGCCGGAGTACTCGCCGATCTCGTCCTCGGTCAGCGATGTACGCCGGATCAGCTCGTCACGCCACTGCCGAGCGGCGACGGTGCTGGTCACCAGGATGAGCGTGGTCGCCTGGGCCTTCGCCATGGCGGCGGCACCCACGAGCGTCTTGCCCGCACCGCACGGCAGCACGACGACACCGGATCCGCCGTGCCAGAAGCCGTCCACGGCTTCGGTCTGGTACGGCCGCAGGGACCAGCCGTTCTCGTCCAGCGTCATCGGGTGCGCTTCGCCGTCGACGTAGCCGGCTCGGTCTTCTGCCGGCCAGCCGAGCTTGACCAGCGCCTGCTTGAGGTTTCCGCGCTCGGACGGGTGGACGACCACGGTGTCGTCGTCGATGCGGGCACCGACCAGGGGCTTGACGCGCTTGGACCGCAACGTCTCCTCGAGCACCGGGCGGTCGCTGGTGCGCAGCACCAGACCGTGGGTGGGGTGGTTGTCCAGCGTCAGCCGCCCGTAGCGATCCATCGTCTCGGCGAGGTCGACGAGCAGGGCGTGCGGGACCGGGTACCGCGAATAGGTCAGCAACGCGTCGACGACCTGCTCGGCGTCGTGCCCGGCGGCGCGAGCGTTCCACAGGCCCAGCGGAGTCAGCCGGTAGGTGTGGACGTGTTCGGGGGCGCGTTCGAGCTCGGCGAACGGCGCGATGGCACGGCGGCAGGCGGCCGCGTCGTCGTGCTCGACTTCGAGCAGCAGCGTCTTGTCGCTCTGGACGATCAGCGGTCCGTCGGTCACGTCAGCCATTGTCCCCGCCGCGGCGCCGTGGGCCAAAGCCGGCGACCTCGGCGATCTGAATCGAGGAACCTACCCGTAGACGTGATCGTTCAGGGGGTCGACGGGGTACGGGACCGGTTGAGGCAGAATGTCGGCGACCGACTGCACGCGACGTCGCCGGCCGGCGAGGGGAGGAACGCCCGCGCACAGGAGCGGCACGAGCGCGGCAAACGCACATGAGCGGCGAGGACACCAGTGGCCGACGTGACCACGCGCGGGGCGAGTCCCGTCATCACGCCGAAGCGGGTCAGCTGGGCTCATCACGCCTACGTCCGCAGGAGTACCGCCGGTTCCTGCGGCGAGTAGGCTTCGGCGCGCTGATTCCTGGCGCCGGGCTCATCGCCGCGGGCCGCCGCGTCTCCGGCTGGTTGGTCCTCACCGGGTTCGTGCTCGTGGTGGCCGGTGCCGCCGTCTACTTCGCTCGCGCCGGCGGGGTCGGCCTGATCCGCCTCGGCACCGATCCCGAACGCATCGAACGCATCGCCTTCGGGCTGCTCGGGCTGGCTGTGGTGTGGCTGCTGCTCGCGGTCATCAGCCTGTACGTGTTGCAGCCGGCCGGGCTGCGCGCAATGCAGCGGCTGACCGCGGCCTTCGTGGTCCTGGTGGTGATGTCGGTCGTGGTGTCGCCGCTGAGCCTCGGCAGCCGGTACGCATTCACCCAGCGCGACTTCATCGAATCGGTCTTCGCCGACGAGGAGGAGCAGCACAGCCTGACCATCCCCAAAGACGCCACCGAGGACGATCCCTGGGCCGGCCAGCCCCGGGTCAACGTGCTGATCCTGGGGGCCGACAGCGGCGACAATCGCGACGGCACCCGTACCGACACCGTCATGGTGGCCAGCATCAACACCGAGACCGGCGACACGGCGTTGTTCTCGTTGCCGCGCAACCTGCAGTACACCCCCATGCCCGAGGGCCCGTTGCGCGAGGCCTACCCCGACGGCTATCACGGCGAACCCGAGGCCGAGTACTGGCTGTCGTCGATGTACCGCAACGTCCCCGCCGAGTTCCCGGAGTACTTCGAGGGCATCAAGGACCCTGGCGCCGAAGCGATGAAGCTCGTGGTCGGCGAGGCGCTGGGCCTGGACATCTCCTACTACGTGATGGTCAACCTGCAAGGTTTCCAGACGCTGGTCGATGCGCTCGGCGGCGTCGAGATCGACGTGCCGTACCGCATTCCGACCGGGACGAAGAAGCTCGCCTGGGGCGGTTGTTCGGAGCCCAGCAACTGGATCGAGAAGGGCGAGAATCAGCATCTCGACGGCTACCACGCGTTGTGGTTCGCCCGAGCGCGGTGCGGGCCGCCGCCGGTCGACGACGACTACGAACGGATGCGCCGCCAGCGCTGCGTCATCGGGGCGATCGCCCAGCAGTTCAACCCGTTCAACGTCCTACGCCGCTACCAACAGCTAGCTTCGGCGGCCGAGGACACCATGTCCACCGACATCGGGCGTGGCCGGCTGGACGACTTCGCCGAGCTCGCCCTGAAGGTCCAGGACGCCGGCATCCGGAGCCTGCCGTTCACCAACGAGATCGTCGAGTACCACGACCCTGACTACGACCTCATCCGGGACTTCGTCGAGGAGTCCCTGGATCCGCCGGACGACGACGAGCGTGTGAGGACGCCCGAGGGTGTGGCGACACCTGACGGTGAGGCGACACCTGAGGGTGAGGCGACACCTGAGGGTGAGGCGACGCCCGAGGGCGAGGCGACGCCTGAGGGTGAGGAGACGCCCGAGGGCGAGGAAACCCCGGGCGACACGGCGCCCGACGAGTCCGGCGGCGCTCAGGCCATCTCCGAGGTCTGCTGACCCGCGATTCGGACGTCCACACCAGCCGCTTCCAGCGCCGCCACCTCGTCCCTCGGAGCGTCGGCGTCGGTGACCAGCACGTCGACCTGGTCGACGGCACAGATGCGGGCGAAGGCTCGCCGGCCGATCTTGTCCGCACCGGCGACGATGACGACCCGCTCGGCTCGCTGAACCATCTTCGCATTGATGCCGGCCTCACCGTCATGCTCGCAGGAGGCCCCGCCGTCAGCGGACAAGCCGTCCACACCGAGCACGAGCAGGTCCAGCCAGAGCTCGTCGAGCACCATGCTCGCCAGCGGGCCGGTCATCTCGTACGACTGCGGGCGGGCCACGCCGCCGAGCGACACGGTCCGGACGTGCGGACGCAAGACCATTTCGGCGGCGATGTTGAGCGCGTTGGTCACGACCGTGAGGGCAGGCTCGGCAGCCGAGCGGGTCGGCTCGATCGCTGCGGCCAGCCGGCGGGCGGTGGCCGATGTCGTCGTTCCACCGTTGAACCCGACCACCGTGCCTGCGTTCACCAACTCGGCCGCGGCCGCCGCGATGCGCTCTTTCGCATCGTGCTCGGCCGACGCGCGATACCGCGCCGGCAGGTCGTAGGCGACCGACGTCGCGACGACGCCGCCGTGCGTGCGCGTGACCAGCTGCTGGCGAGCCAGGTCGGTGAAGTCACGGCGCACGGTCGCCTCGGACACGCCGAGAGCCGTCGCGGTCTGGCTGACGGTCAGCCGGCCGTGCTCGGCGAGCAGATCGAGCAGGCGCCGCCAGCGGTCGGAGCGGTCTGGTTGGTCGTTCACCTCGGTCCCTTCGTCCTGCGCGGGCGCGTGGCGCTATCCGTCGCCGTGATTGTATGTACTCGTTTTAGGATAGTTCCGCGCACAATTCGTCGCGCGGACGCCGAGAGGACGATCGATTGAGTACACGCACGAAGGCCGAGATCGCGAGTCAGCCCGCCTGCTGGCGGCGCGTGAGCGAGGCGCTGCCACCGGCAGCTGCCGCCCTGCCGGTCGCTGGTGAGCGCGTGGCCGTGGTCGGCTGCGGCACCTCGTGGTTCATGGCGATGTCCTATGCCGCGCTACGCGAGCAAGCCGGCCAGGGCGAGACCGACGCGTTCACGGCCTCGGAGCTGCCGGACGGGCGCTCGTACGACGCCGTGGTGGCGATCACCCGGTCCGGCACCACCACCGAGGTTATGCAGGCGCTGCGTCGCGTCGATGCCCCGCGGACCGTGGCGGTGACCGCCGTGGCCGGATCACCGGTCACCGAGGCAGCCCAGCGCAGCGTGGTGCTCGATTTCGCCGACGAAACGTCGGTCGTCCAAACCCGCTTCGCGACCACCGCGCTCGCCCTGCTCCGGGCCCACCTGGGCCACGACGTCGCGGCGCTCGCCGCCGGCGCGGAGCAGGCGCTGGCCCAGCCGCTTGTCGACGCGGCACAGATCAGCCAGGTCACCTTCGTCGGGACCGGCTGGACCATCGGGCTGGCGCACGAGGCCGCCCTCAAACTCCGCGAGGCAGCACAGTTCTGGACCGAGGCCTATCCAGCGATGGACTACCGGCACGGCCCGATCGCCATCGCCGAGCCGGGACGCCTCGTGTGGTCGTTCGGGACGCCGCCGCCCGGGCTGGACTCCGACGTCGCCGCGACCGGCGCGACGTTCATCACCAGCGATCTCGACCCGCTGGCCCACCTCGTCGTGGCGCAGCGGTTCGCCGTTGCGCTCGCCGAGGCCAGGAGCCTGGACGCCGATCGGCCGCGGCACCTGACCCGCGCGGTCGTCCTGCCGGGAGAGTGACCGGTGGCCGAGGTGATCGCGGTGGACGTCGGTGGTACGTCGATCAAGGCCGGCGTCGTGCGTCGTGACGGGAGCCTGGTCGAGACGTCGCGGGTTCGCACCCCACCGGCCGGGCAGGACGGCGCGGCGGTCCTGGATGCTGTGGCCGGTCTCGTCGACGCGCTGCGCGGGCCTGCGCAGCCCGTCGCGGTCGGCGTCGCGGTGCCCGGTGTCGTGGACGAAGACGCCGGCGTCGCCGTCCTGTCGGAGAACCTGACCTGGCAGGACGTCCCCATCGCGGCAGCCTTGACCGCCCGGCTCGGCTGCCCGGTGGCGGTTGGACACGACGTGCGGGTCGGCGGCCTGGCCGAGCACCGGATCGGCGCATGTCAGGGCAGTACCAACGCGGCCTTCGTCCCGGTGGGCACCGGAATCGCCGCCGCGCTGGTGATCGACGGGCGGATCTGCCGGGGCGACGGGTATGCCGGCGAGGTCGGGCACATCGACGTCGGGCATGACCTCCCGTGCGCGTGCGGCGGGCGTGGCTGTCTCGAGGCGATCGCCTCGGCCGCGGCGCTGGCGCGGCGCTACACCGAACGCACCGGCGTGCGGGTGGACGGCAGTCGCGAGGTCGCCGAGCGGGTGCGTCAGGGGGACAAGGATGCGCTGGAGGTCTGGGGCGATGCCCTCGACGCGCTCGGCCACGGGCTGGCCACCCTGGTGGGCCTCGTGGCGCCGGAGGTGATCGCCATCGGCGGCGGCTTCGGGGAATCGCCCGACCTGGTGATCGAACCGTTGCGCTCGCGGCTGCGGTCGCGGTTGACCTTCCACCGCATGCCCCGCGTCGTCCCAGCTGAACTGGGTGAGCGCGCGGGGTGTGTCGGTGCTGGCCTGCTCGCGTGGGACCGGGTGGCGCCCGGATGACGGCCTCTGCGCGTCCCGTGGTGAGCGTGACGCCCAACCCTGCGCTCGACATCACCTACGAGGTCGACGACCTGCGGGTGGGGCAGTCGCATCGAGTTTCGCGGGTCCGCGAACGGGCTGGCGGCAAGGGGATCAACGTCGCTCGGGTGGTCCGGGCGCTCGGCGAGCCGGCTGTCGTCGTGGCGCCGTTCGGCGGGCGCACCGGAGACGCGCTGCTCCACTCGCTGCGCGCCGACGGTTTCGAGGTGGCGGCCGTGCCCGTGGACGCCGAGACCCGCCGAACGGTGACGGTGGTGTCCGGCGGTGAGGCCACGGCGTTGAACGAGGCCGGGCCGGCGCTGAGCGCGCCGGACTGGGACGACGTCGTCGGTGTCACCGGGCGGGCGCTCGAGGCGCCGGGTGCCCTGGTGGTCTCGGGTAGTACGCCGCCCGGCACGCCGCCGGACCTGCACGCCCGGTTGATCGAACACGCTCGCCGCGCCGGTGTGCCGGTCGTCGTGGACACCTCCGGCCCCGCCCTGCTGCGCGCCGCCGTGGCAGGACCGGACCTGGTCAAGCCGAACGTGGACGAACTGCGCGCGGCCACGGGCGAAACCGACGTCGTCGTCGCTGCTCACGCTCTCCTCGAGCGGGGTGCTCGCCAGGTGGTGGTCTCCCTGGGAGGCGACGGTCTGGCGGGCTTCGCGGCCGGGGCCCAGCCCTGGCGGGTCCGCGCTGTCCCCGGGCTGACGGGGAACCCGACCGGAGCGGGTGACGCGGTCGTCGCCGCCCTGGCGCTGGGCCTGGTGGCCGGCACGCCGTGGCCCGAGGTCCTGGTGCGCGCGACCGCGCTGGGCGCCGCCGCCGTCCTCGCCGACGTCGCCGGGGACGTCGATCTCGCTGCCTACGAGCGGTTCCGGCCCACTCTCACCGCGGAGCGATACCGATGACATCGACGTCGATACGAGCCCTGTTCGATTGTGCTGTGGCACACGGCGGCGGTGTAGGCGCGTTCAACGTGATCCTGCTCGAGCATGCCGAGGCGCTCGTCGCCGGTGCCGAGCAGGCCGGCGCCCCGGTCGTGCTGCAGATCAGTCAGAACTGCGTGCGCTATCACGGCTCGTTGGCGCCGATCACGCTGGCCACGCAAGCGGTGGCCGAGGCAGCCGAAGTTCCGGCCGTGGTTCACCTCGACCACGCTGACGACGTCGAACTTGTGCATGAGGCCGTGGCCTTGGGCGTGCGCAGCGTGATGTTCGACGCGTCCGCGCTGGACTACGACGCCAACGTCGCGGCGACACGAGAGGTCGTCGCGTTCTGCCACGCACGTGGCGTCGCCGTGGAAGCCGAGCTGGGCGAGGTCGGCGGCAAGGACGGCGTACACGCGCCCGGCGTGCGAACCGATCCGGGCGAGGCCGCGGCGTACGTGGCCGCCACCGGTGTCGACTCCCTCGCCGTGGCGGTGGGCACGTCACATGCCATGCGTACGCGCGACGCGGTCGTCGACCATGCGCTCATCGCCGAGCTCCGGGCCCAGGTACCGGTGCCGCTGGTCCTGCACGGCTCGTCCGGTGTGCCCGACGCCGAGCTCACCCGGGCCGTGGAGAACGGCATGACCAAGGTGAACATCTCCACGCACCTGAATGCCGTGTTCACCGACGCCGTCCGGCAACGTCTCGCCGACGACCCGCAGCTGGTCGATCCGCGGAAGTACGTTCGCGCGGGCCGGGACGCGGTCGCGGCCGAGACGGCTCGCCTGCTGGGCGTACTGCGAGCCCATGACGGAGCTGTTACCGAATTGTGATCCGTGTGGTCGCCACGCTCATGTCGCGCGGCGGAATTGTGCTGACCTGCGATGTTACCGATGCGTCAAGTTTGGCGCGGTTGCGGTAAGGTCGGCCGCATTCACGTAGAAGTTACGCGCCAGTAGCAAAGGTCTTGTGGTTCTGCTCGCCGAGGGTGCAGCATCTCGCCCTAAGCATTGCGGATCGAGGAGGATTCGTTGAAGAAGCGCACTCGCACTCGGTGGCGGAGGTTCGCCGCCGCTGCCGTTCCGGCGACCGCTGTCGCCGCCATTCTCATGGTCGGTATCGCCAACGGTGCGGTGCCTGTGGCCTTGAACGTCTCCGGGCAGACCTTCAAGGTTTCTGCCGATCAGCTCGTCGGTGAGGGATTCGACCAGTACGGCAGCATGGTCGTGACGGCTGACGGCGAGGAGATCCCCGTCGCCGTGTCGGACATCAAGCACGCCGAACTCACCAACCTGTGCCAGTCGGTGGCCACCCCGGGCCTTCCGGTCACCCTGGTGATCCGTGCCGGCGGCGACGAGCCGGCCGTGGCGAAGAACCTGACGATCGGCATGGACGAGCTCCGCGGCGACGCCACGTTCTCGAACATCGACATCGGTGTCGATGCCGCTCAGCTCACCAAGGGCGGCGGTTCCGGGCGCGAAGGCGACACCGGCCAGGAAGCTGACTCGGTGAAGATCACCGGTCTGGAGCAGAAGGCTTACACCACTCACGCGGGCACGTTCACGCTCAACGGGCTGTCGATGAAGGTCAGCGCGTCCGGCGAGGAGTGCTTCGACTGGTGACGCTGCGTCGGGCTCGCGAGCGCTTCCGGGCGTGGCGGCATCGGCGGCCCTTCTGGGCCGGCATGCTGACGATCCTGTCCGGTGTGCAGGTCTTTGCCAGCACCCAGCTGACGGTGGGCAGCCTCCAGGTGCGTATCGGCATCGAGGGGCTGCAGAGCATCGTCATCCCCGTCGTCCTGGTGCTCGCCGGGTTGCTGATCTGGTTCATGCCTGCTCACCGCGTCTTCTACGGTGTGATCACGCTGGTCGTGGCGCTGTACTCGATGGTGGGCGTCAATCTCGGCGGGTTCCTGATCGGCATGATCCTGGGCGTGGTGGGCGGTGCCCTGGCGGTGGCGTGGATGCCGCGCGAGACCGACCTGGACGAGCCGCGCAGTCAGGTCGGCGACGGCCTCGATGACGACACCCTCGGGGTGGACGACCTCCTCGGCGGCGCAGAGCCGGAACCGGAACCGCAGCCGGACGCTCACGCCGAACCCGACGTCGAGCCCGGTGCCGACCCCGAAGCCGAACCCGATGTCCAGCCCGGGCGCCGGGCCAGGCGGCGCACGGCGTTCGCGGCCGGCGCCGGATCAGCAGGCATCGCGCTGGTCGCGCTCGCTGTGCCGAGCATCGCCGGACCGTCGGCGGTCGCACTGCCGGCCCTGATCCAGTGGCCGACGCCGTCCGACGAGCCCAGCCCCTCACCCACCCGGACCGGGCCGATCGTCCCGACCGGCATTCCCGTGCCGACGACTCAACCCTCGCCCACCTCGTCGCCCACCGGTGACCCCGAGGACCCGGACCCCGAGGACCCGGACCCCGACGAGCCCGACCCGGACGAGCCGGACCAGCCCGATCCCGACGAGCCCGAGGAGCCCGGCGACCCCACCACGCCGCCGACGCCTGACCCGGACCAGCCGGTCATCGAGGTGCCCGAAGGCGAGACCCCCGCGGAACCGCGAGCCATCGTGACCCCGGAGAACCTCGCCGGTGAGAATCCCGGGCACCTGAAGGGTTCGCAGTTGGTCATGAACGGACTGTCCTACGACGGTGTCGTCGAGGTCCCCACCGCGACCGGATCGATTCCGTCGCTGCAGTTCTCCATGGACAAATCCGTCGTTTCGGACTTTTCGTTGCTGGTCCCTGGTTCCGACGGCCACGACTTGCTCACGCTGGCCGATGAACTGACGGTCGAGGGTGACGTCAAGTTCTATACGAACCGGTTCTCCGGCCAGCTTCTGGGTATTCCACTGACGTTCACGCCCGACTTTCCGCCACCGCTGGTGCTGTCGGACATGACTTTCACCAACCCGGACATCAATCTCGTCTACATCGCCAGCGATTCACTCACCGCTGCGAACAACCGGCAGCACTTCACCGAGGACTAGCTCGACGGCGATTCAGCGCAGGCTCGCACCGGTGATCGCGCGCGCGATCACCAACCGCTGGATCTCCGAGGTTCCCTCGAAGATGGTGTAGAGCTTCGCGTCCCGGTACATCCGCTCGACGGGGTGCTCACGGCTGTAGCCCGCGCCGCCGAGGATCTGAACGGCCTTCTCGGTCGCCGCGACGGCTACCTCGCCGGCTTTCAGCTTGGCCATGGACCCTTCACCGGCCGTGTGCGGTTGATCGGTGCGAGCCATCGACGCCGCGCGCCAGACGAGCAGTCGGGCTGCGTCGATCTCGGTGTGCAAGTCGGCCAGGGCGAACGCGATGGCCTGGTGTTCGGTGAGGGGGCGGCCGAACTGGACGCGCTCGCGGGCGTAGTCCCGCGCGTACTCGTAGGCCGCCCGGGCGATGCCCAGCGCTTGAGCACCCACCGTGGGCCGGCTGACTTCGAAGGTGGCCATGGCGGCCTGGGAGCGAGCGGAACGTCCTTCACGTGCAGCTGCCAGGCGTCGATCGAGGCGTTCTTTCCCGCCGAGCAGGCACCGCCCCGGGACCCGCACGTCGTCGAAGAAGACGTCGGCGGTGTGTGATGCGCGCAGACCCAGCTTGGCGATCTTGCGGGTGCTCTCGACACCTCGGGAACCGGGCGGGACGACGAACGCCGCTTGGCCACGCGAGCCGAGGTCGGGTTCGACCGCTGCTGTCACGACATGGATGTTGGCGATGCCACCGTTGGTGATCCAGGCCTTCTGCCCGCTGATGATCCACTCGTCGGATGCCTCGTCGTACCGGGCGCGAGTGCGCATCGACGACACGTCGGAGCCGGCGTCGGGCTCTGACGTGCAGAACGCCGCCACCTGGGGCTCGTCGGCGTCGCCGAAGCACGCCGGTACCCACTCGGCCAGTTGCTCTCCGGTGCCTGCGGCGAAGATGCTCGCCACGGCAAGGCTCGTCCCCATGATCGACATGGCGAGGCCGGCGTCGCCCCAGAACAGTTCCTCATTGAGGATCGGCAGGGACAGGCCGGTGGGGTCCGACCAGGTCTCGGCCAGCGACTCGAACCCGTACAGCCCGATCTTGGCGGCCTCTTGAATGATCGGCCACGGCGTCTGCTCGGCTTCGTCCCATTCCCGTGCCGCCGGGCGCAAGACGTCGGCGGCGAAGCCGTGGACCCAGTCGCGTAGCTCGCACTGTTCCTCGCTGAGGGTGAGCGAAAAGACCATCGTGGCTCCGTTCAGGCGCGGGGGATGTCGAAGTACCGAGTGAGGCTCGCGGCCAGGCCGAGGTCGCCGTCCGCGCGCAGCTTGCGCGTCATGAACAGCGTGGGCCCGCCGGTGTTGCCGGAGACGAGCTTGAGGAAGTCGACGTCGCCGATGGTGATCGTCACCCGTGGCGCTACGTCCGAGGCTCCCTTGCTGGTGGTGCACTGCCCCTGCGTCATGGTCAGCTCGTACGTCGTCTCGGCTTCCTCGCCGGCGGACCGCAGCCGCCAGCGCACGGTGGCGTCGAGGTGGGCGCCGACGTCGGAGCGGAACTGGTCGGCCATCCGGGCGAAGACCTCGTCCAGCACCCGCTCGCGTGTCGGACCGGCCATCAGGGTGTGCAGGTCGCCGCGGTCGGCGGACTTGACGATGCGGGCGAACTCGTGCGGAGAGATCTCGCTGAAGTCGAGCGAGGACAGGTCGGCAACCATGCGACTCCTTACCAATGAGTAAGTTTACTGATGGGTAAGGTTACGGGGCCGTAGATTAGAGTGGCAAGGTGACCGGTGTCGCCAACCCCAAGCGGCTGCCGCGCGCGGTGCGCGAGCAGCAGATGCTCGACGCCGCGGTCCGCGTGTTCGCCGACCGTGGCTACCACGGAGCGTCCATGGACGAGGTCGCCGAACTCGCCGGGGTCTCCAAGCCGATGGTGTACCTGTATCTGGGGTCCAAGGAGGACCTGTTCGGCGCGTGCATCCGCCGGGAAGCGGCGCGGTTGATGGAGCGCATCACCTCCGCCGTCCACGATGCCGCGACCATCGAGTGCCGCCTCGTGTCCGGCTTCGAAGCCTTCTTCGGCTACGTCGCGGAGCACAAGGACAGCTGGAACGTGCTGTACCACCGCGCCCGGGCACTCGGCCCGCCGTTCGCCGACGAGGTCGACCGAGCCCGCCACGACATCATCGACGCCGTCACCGGCTTGGTCGATCAACGCGGGGCTTCGGCTGGCGAAGCCGGAGCGCTGTCGCATGCCCTGGTCGGTGCCGCCGATGCGCTCGCGGAGTGGGCGAGCCGGACCGGCGAGCCGGCCACCGTCACGACGGCGCGGTTGATGAACCTGGTGTGGATCGGCATCGAGCGTCAGATCGACGGCGCGTCGTGGCGGCCCGCGTCGTCGTGAGCTCGTAGCGAGCCGCTCACATGGATCCGCCCGTTCAGGGAGCGGACCACGAACCGGTCACGTGCCGGCGTCGCGGCGAGGATCAACGTCGTCGGCAGGGTGACCGGTGCCATGAAGTCGACGGCGACCGTGGTGGCGCTCGGCTGTTCAGGTTGCAGACTGCTCAGCGCCCGAGCCGTCGTCCACATGCCGTGCGCGATCGCCCGGCGGAAACCGAACGGCCGGGCCGTGAGCGCCGACAGATGGATGGGGTTGCGATCGCCGGACACCGACGCGTACCGGCGGCCGATGTCAGCGGCGGCCGGCCATCGGTCGATCTCGGGCCAGGCGCTCAGGTCGTCGTCGGTGGAACGCGGCGCCGCCGTGCCGCGCGTCCGGGTGTCGCGACGAAGGTACGAGCTGCGCTGCGACCACACCGGCTGCCCGTCGACGCTGACTTCGGTGTGGACATCGACGACGCGCCCGCGGTGGTGGGGTCGTGGTTCCCCGGCGGTGACGCGCAGGTCGAGCGAGTCGGTGATGCCGATCGGGTGGTGCTGGGTGACGACGTCGTGGACGTGAATGAGCCCGGGGGCGGGGAAAGGGAAGTCACGCCTGCTCATCACGCGCATGGTGAGCCCGAACGCCAGCACGTGTGGGTACAGGATCGGTAGCGGGTCGACCTCGTGTGCGCCGCACACCCGCGCGTACGCCGCGACCCGGTCGGGATCGACCCGCAGGCCGTCCCGCTCGAGGTGCACCGGGTGCGCAGGTGGCGGCTGGCGGGGGACGAGCACCGACACGGCGGCCCGGAGCAGGGTGAAATCAGGCACCGAGCAACGCCTGCCCGCACACTCTGATCGTCTGGCCGTTCACCCCGGCCGTGGCAGGAGCGGCCAGCCAGGCCACGGTCTCGGCGACGTCGATCGGTTGCCCGCCCTGCCCGAGGCTGTTGAGCCGGCGAGCGACTTCGCGGGTGAACGCGGGCATCCGCGCGGTGAGCCTGGTCTCGATGAAGCCCGGAGCCACCGCGTTGATCCGGCGGCCGGAATCGCGCAGGCTCGCTGCCAGTGCGTCGACCAGTCCGATGACACCCGCCTTGCTGGCGGCGTAGTTCGTCTGCCCACGGTTGCCCGCGATGCCGTTGATCGACGACGTCGCGACGATCGCACCGCCCTCGCGCAGCAGGCCGTCGGCGAGGACGGCCTCGGTCAGCCGCTCGGTGGCGGTGAGGTTGACGTCGAGC
Source organism: Actinomycetes bacterium (assembly GCA_021793295.1). Classification (GTDB taxonomy): domain Bacteria; phylum Actinomycetota; class Actinomycetes; order Jiangellales; family Jiangellaceae; genus Haloactinopolyspora. The sequence continues at coordinate 7,735 of JAJYTA010000006.1, read as the reverse complement.
ACCGACGACCACCGGTCGGCGTCCATCCGAACCAGCGTCTTGTCCCGGGTGATGCCGGCGTTGTGCACCACGACGTCGACTCCGTCATGAGCCTGCCGCAGATGTGCGGCGATCCGGTCGGCGGCGTCTGAATCGGTGAGGTCGACGCTCAGCGGATGCCCGCCGATGCTCGCGGCGACGTCGCGTAGTGCGTCGTTCTGGGCCGGCGTGTCGACGCAGACGACCTGGGCGCCGTCGCGTGAGAGCACCCGGGCGATGCTGGCGCCGATCCCGTTCGCCGCCCCGGTCACCAGCGCCACAGTCGAGTCGAGGGGGCGGTCCCAATCGATCGGTGCGGGTGGTTCCGGTGCTGCCGTAACGCGGACGACCTGGCCGGACACGTAAGCCGAGCGGCCGGAGAGCAGGAACCGCAGCGCCGACTGGGCGTCGTGCTCGGCTCCCGGCTCGATCTGGACCAGGTTGGACGTCGCCCCGTCGCGCAATTCTCTGCCCAGCGAGCGGGTGCTGCCCTCGAGAGCCCGCTGCGCGACGGCAGCGCTGGTCGTGGCGGCGGTGTTCGGTGGAAGCCCGGCTGTCACGACGCGCGCGTGCGGCCGCAGAGAGCGCATGATCGGCGACAAGAGCCGAGGGACGACGTCGAGTTCGCGGCTGGAGCGCACACCTCGGGCGTCCAGGACGACCGCGGCGCAGCCGTTCGGGGGTGTGCGGGTGTGGACGTCGACGCCGAGCGAGTGCACCACCTCGGCGAGGTCGTCTGCGGCGTTCAGGAGGAGAACGGGCCCGTCGGTCAGCGGCTCGCCGGGCCGGTACCGGCGCAGCGGCACGGGAATCGGGAGCGACAACCGGCGCAGCGCCGCGCGTCCGAGAGCGCTGTTGGCGATCCGGAAGTAGGGGTCGGACATGGCCCGAGATCTTACTGGTCAGTAAGTCTACTGCCTAGTAGACTCCGCTCGAACCGACGCCGGAGCGGCGATGGTGGAAGGAGCGCTGATGATCCAGACTCCGCGTCCTGTGGCGATCCTGGGCGGCAACCGCATCCCGTTCGCGCGCGCCGACGGTGCTTATGCGCAGGCTTCCACCAGCGACCTGCTCGCCGCGGCGCTGGACGGGCTGATCACCCGGTTCGGTCTGGACGGTGACCTGCTCGGCGAGGTCGTCGCCGGCGCCGTCCTCAAGCACGCCCGCGATTTCAATCTGACCCGTGAAGTCGTCCTCGGCAGCCGGCTCGACCCTCGCACCCCCGCCTACGACCTGCAGCGAGCCTGCGGGACGAGCCTGGAAGCCGTGGCCGCCGTCGGCAACAAGATCGCGCTGGGACAGATCGACGCCGGTATCGCCGGTGGTGCCGACAGCGCCAGCGATGCCCCTTTGGCCGTCCACGACGACCTGCGCCGCCACCTGCTCGCGGCCCGCCGGGCGCGCGGCGTCACCGGGACGCTACGGGCGCTGGCCCGGGCCAGGCCCCGACACCTGTTGCCGGAAGCGCCACGCAACGCCGAACCGCGCACCGGCCTGTCGATGGGTGATCATGCCGCTCGGACCGCGCTCGAGCACCGGGTCGGCCGGGCAGCGCAGGACGAGCTGGCCGCCCGAAGCCATCGACGTCTGGCCCAGGCCTACGACGAAGGGCTGTTCGACGACCTCATGACCCCGTATCTGGGCCTCACCCGCGACGACGTGCTCCGGGCGGACTCCACCCCCGAACGCCTGGCCCAGCTGCGCACCGTCTTCGGCGAACCGGGCACGGCCACGATGACGGCGGGCAACTCGACCGCGCTGACCGATGGTGCCGCGACGGTCCTGCTGTCGTCGCAGGAGTGGGCCCGTGAGCGTGGGCACGATGTGCTGGCCTACCTGGTGGACGTGCGAACGGCTGCCGTCGACTTCGTCTCCGGCGCCGACGGGTTGCTCATGGCGCCGGTGTACGCCGTGCCCGAGCTGCTGCGACGGGCCGGACTGACCCTCGACGACATCGACCTCGTCGAGATCCACGAGGCCTTCGCCGCCCAGGTGTTGGCCACCCTCGACGCGTGGTCCGACCCAGCGTTCTGCAAGCAACGCCTCGGGCTGCCGGACGCGTTCGGGACGGTCCCGCCGGAGCGGCTCAACGTCGCCGGATCGTCACTGGCCACCGGACATCCGTTCGCCGCCACCGGCGCGCGCATCGTGGCGACGCTGGCCACGCTGCTGTCGACCCGGGCCGGTGAGATCGGACGGCCGACCCGCGGTCTCATATCGATCTGCGCGGCCGGAGGGCAGGGCGTCGTCGCGCTACTGGAGGCCCCATGCTGAACGAACTCGCCCGGGTCCGCCGCCTCGTCGCCGAGCCCGTCGTCGAAGTCACCGGGACGGCCCCGACCGATCGCACCGTCTTCACCCGCCCACTCGGCCGCCCCGACGCGCTCGGCAGCCTCGCCGACATCGCGTTCACCAACGCCGCCGAGGCGCCCGACACCGTCGTCGTCCGGCGCAAGACCGGCGGCACCTGGCGCGACGTCACGGCACGACAGCTCGCCGACGACGTTTCCGCGCTGGCCGGCGGGCTGATCGCGCAGGGCCTGGAACCCGGCGGCCGAGTGGCGCTGATGGCCCGCACCACCTACGAATGGATGCTCGTCGACCTGGCGACGTGGGCGGCCGGCGGCGTGGTCGTGCCGATCTACCCGACCTCGTCGGCCGAGCAGGCTCGATGGATCCTCACCGACAGCGGCGCGATGTTCTGCGTGGTGGAGACGCGCGAGCAGGTCGACATGCTCGGCACCACCGGCGTGTCGGTGCCGGTGGCCTGTATCGACGAGGGCGCCGTGGAGGACGTGCGCCGCGGTGGTGCCGACGTGGAGCCGTCGGTCGTCGAGCAACGCCGGGCGGCGATCTCGCCGCAAGCCGTGGCCACCGTCATCTACACGTCGGGCACCACCGGGCGGCCCAAGGGCTGCGTGCTCACCCATGCCAGCCTGCTGGCCGAGGTCGACAGCATCACGGCCCTGCTGCTGCCGCCGTTTCGCGCCGCGACCGGTCAGGAGCCGTCCACCATCTTGTTCCTGCCGTTGGCGCACGTGCTCGGTCGGGTCGTTCAACTGGCGTGCCTGCGTGAACGCGTGGTCCTGGGGCACGCGCCGTCGGTCGCGCCGGACGAGCTGCGCCCCGACCTCGCCTCGTTCGAACCGACGTTCCTGGTCGGCATCCCTTACGTGTTCGAGAAGATCCGTGACGTGGCGCGGCAACAGGCCACCGAGATGGGCAAGGCCGGGGCGTTCGGGCGAGCCGAGCGGGTGGCCGAACGCTATGGGCGCCTGGCGCTCGAGGTCGATCCGCGCTCGTCCATCTCGCCGTGGGGGCTGCTCGGGCTACGCCTCGCGCACCGGCTCTACGACCTCCTGGTCTACCGGCGTATCCGCGCCGCGCTGGGCGGGCGGGTGCGGTACGCGATCAGCGGCGGCTCGGCGCTGTCGCCGCGTCTGACGCACTTCTTCGCCGGTGCCGGGGTGGTGATCGTGCAGGGCTACGGGCTGACCGAGACCTGCGCCGCCATCACGATCAACCCGCCCACGCGGCCCCGTCCCGACACCGTCGGGCGCCCGGTTCCCGGAGCCGAGGTTCGGGTGGCCGGCAACGGCGAAGTGCAGGTCCGCGGCCCGCAAGTGTTCTCCGGCTACCACGAGTCGGGGGAGGGAATCGACGACGACGGCTGGTTCAGCACCGGCGACCTGGGCGTCCTGGACGCCGACGGGTACCTGACCGTCACCGGGCGGTCCAAGGAGATCCTGGTCACGAGCACCGGCAAGAACGTCTCGCCGGGCCCGATGGAAGATCAGCTGCGCGGACATCCGCTGATCAGCCAGTGCATGCTCGTCGGCGACGACCGTCCGTTCGTCGCCGCGCTGATCACCCTCGACACCGAAGCTGTGGAGCACTGGCGCGCGCATACCGACGACCCGTCGGACGACGGGCTGCGTCGCACGCTCCAGGACGCCGTCGACGAGGTCAATGCGACAGTGTCGCGGGCGGAATCGATCCGTGCGTTCGCCATCGTCGACGACGATTTCACCGAGGACAACGGCCTGCTGACGCCGTCGCTGAAGTTGCGCCGCGCACATGTTCTCGAAGCCTGCGCCGCCGAGATCGACGCCCTCTACGCATCAGCTCGATCGACCCCGAGATGATCATGTGCACGGAGGCGTCATCTGGCGTCGACCGGCGCGATACCGCTGATGCGATGGACCGCGAACGAGCGGACCTCGCCGCTGCGATGATCGAACGCCGAAAGCCACCCGCCCTCGAGGCGAGCCGGATCGACCAGCCGCTCGGTCGTCGCGCCGTGGTGGTCCACGTAACCGATCCAGACCGTGGCACCAACCGCGAGCGCCTCACGCAACTCAGCCAGCGTCTGCCCGGCGCCGTTGCTGGTCAGCCTGGCCGGGGCGGCGTCGGGCGGGCGTTCGTGGCGGGATCGCTCGCCGGCGCGTAGGGCCCGCACCGCGGCGCCGAGCAACGTTTCCTCGGGAACGGCGCGCTCGGTGACCAATGGCTGGGGCGCAGGCTGGGCCGCAGCGCGCCGCAGTTCGGCCCGGCCGACCACGATGGTCCCGTCGGCCGCTTCGGACACCGGGCTGTACCCCATCCGGCGCAACCGTTCGAGCAGCAGGTTCGCGCTCAACGACGACGCCAGGACCGTCGGCGCCAACCGGCGAACACCCAGGGCGGCCGCGCTGGGATCGGCCATGATCTCAGCGAGCACGGTTTCGTCGTCACAGCGTACGAACGACGACGCGACACCGACCCGCAGGTGCCCGTGCCGCCGGGCGACGTCGTCGACGAGGTAGGTCAACGGCTGTGGTACCGGCGTTCGCGAGATCGTCGCGAGGAATCGGTGCACGTCGGCGGCGGAGTACCCCTCGTCGAGAGCGCGGCGCAGCGATGCGGCGGTGAACCGGTGCACCGACGCACCGCCACGACTCTCCACGTCGGAGAGCAGCGCCAGTTCGCGTTCGAGGTCGGGTCGCAGCGGCCCCGGCGCCACGGCGGTGAGGTCGGCCTGCAGCAGCACGTGGTCCAGTGGTTCGGGCAAGCTGGACCGGACGGCGTCGGCGGCCGCGGCGACGGCCTTGTCGTCGTGCCGTTCGAGGAGGGGACGCACGAACGACGCCAACGCGCCCATGCCGGTGATGCCGAGCGTCTCGGCCTCGCGGAGGAACCAGCGGGCCATCTCGTCGCGCAGCCGTCCACCACGCCGCGGGCGACGCCACCGGATCGTCGTCAGCACACCGCTGAGGTCGGGAGCCGAGCCCGCTGGCAGCGCAGCGAGCTCCTCCAGCACCAGGCGACGCAGTTCCGGCGCGATCGGACGATCCAGATCCCGGCCCAACGGCGGCACCGGCCGATCGCGTTCGTCCCGGCTGCCGATCAGTCCCGCCACCCGGCTGGTGTCCAGCCATGTCCGGGCCAACTGGGCCCACCGCGACGCCGGGTCCTCCTGGCGCCAGGTGTCGAACCGGGTGGTGGGCAGCCACACGTCGTCGGCCGCGCCGCCGGGAGCCACCAGCCCGGAGATGTAGGCCAACTCGGCGACGAGGCCGGCCCCGGTTTCGTCGGTGTCGAGCAGCTCTGGCAGTTTGCGCAGGTCACGGACGCCGAGGCCGCCGGTACGCAGCACCGCGGGCGGGTCGGTGGCCCAGGCGTCGAGCAGGATCTCGATCTTGCGCAGGATGTCCAGCGCACCGGCGCCGGCCGTACGGTCGACGGTGCCGGGCGAGCGTTCGGTGATCGACGGGCTGGGTGCGTGGGGCGTGACGTCGACATGGACCCTGCCGGCCCGCAGGTGCAGCGCGACCTCACGCGGCAACACCACCGTGGAGTCGTCGACGGGCACCAGCAGGCCGGTCGCGAGCAGCAGATCGATGGCGGTACGAGCCTCGGACCGGGTGACATCGCGCAGGGCGCTGTCGATGCGTCCCGTGGGCGGGCCGGGGACCAGCGACTGCAACGCGGCGCGCGCGTCGTCGGTCAAGGTGGCCACCAGGGCGTCGAGGGCGTCCCCGTCGGCCAGGTGCTTGGCCAGGTCGTCGGCGTTGGCGGCGTGGTCGCCGTTGGGTTCCAGGCCCAGCCCGCGCATGATCGTGACGATCCGGTTCGGTGACAGCGCCAGCAACGCCTGGCGCGCCGGCGGCCCCAGCCCCGCGGGATGCGCCCCGACGACTTCGTGGACCACCCGCGGAACCTTGAGGTCGTCGTCGGCCCCCCAGAGCAGGGCCTGTGTGCGCAAGGCCGCCAGGGCTTCGGCGATCGGAGCACCGGTGACACCGAGAGCGCGTTCCACCGCGGCCTGATCAACGGGGGCAGGCGTGACCAGCAACGCGTCGACGACCTGCAGGGTGAACCGGTCGAGGCGGTCGAGCGCTCGGGTCGCCGAGGCTCGGGTCGTGGCGCGGGTGGCGAGTTGGGTGACGTCGACCGGGACCGGGACGAGCAGATCGGGCCGGGCGCGCAGCAGCGCCGCCAGCTCGTCGTCAGCCCTGGCGCGCAGGTCGTCGGCGAGACTGCGCACCGGCATGTCGCTCCCGGTCATCGGCTCCACGGTACGGCGTGTGCGTGGCGCGAGGCGAACCGTGCTCAGAGCTTGCGCAGGCGCTCCAGCAGCTCAGCGCTGCGTTCGGCGGCCTCTTCGCGGGCCTCGCTGTCAGCTGCCCGCAGCTCGTCGGTGATGTCTGGATCTACGGGTACCTCGAGAGGTTTGCGTCGTTCGACCGTCACAAGCCGGACCATACCTTCCGTCGTTCACGGAGCCAACGGGGCCAGCCGGTGCCGTGAGATCAGACGACGATCCGCGGACCGGTTGTCGGCAACGCCGCGACGGCCGCCTCGCGAAGGACGATGTCGCGCGCCGTGGGGGCGTCGACACCGCGTTCGATCATCCGGCGGGCAATCATGCCGGCCACCACCGGAGCGGCGAACGACGTTCCCGACCACAGGGCGTGCCCGCCAGTGAATTCCGCCGAGGAGCCGTCGAGGTACTCATATGTCCCGTTCGGAAACGGGACCACGACGTTCTCGCCAGATGCATAGACGTCCACCCAGTGCCCGACGTTCGTCCATCCCGTCCGGGATCCTCCTCCGTCGGTCAGCGCGCCGACTGCCGTAGTCCACTCGTACGCGGCGGGCCAGAACGGGCGGCCCGTTCCCTGATTCCCTGCGGCAGCGACGATCACGACTTCCGGGTGTTCGCGTAGGACCTTGCGGCGAAACGCCTCGAACGCCTTCGGAGCTCGACCGGCCCGGGTGAACAGGCCAGCCTGAACACTCACGACGTCAACCCCGTTGCGTATGACAGTGGCGAGATCGTCGACGATGCTCAACTCGTCGACAGCGCCACCCACCAGGCAGTCGCGCACATGGACCGTCGTGGAATCTGCGCCGGACACCGACAGGAGTACGGCGGTCGTCGCGGTGCCGTGCCCTCCGTACGGCATGACTCGCCCGTCTCCGTCGAAGACCTCGTCGTCGGGTTCGGACAATGCTTCAACCGCGAGGAGCCGGCCGTAGGCGGAATCTCGTGCAACCTCACGCGAATATCCCGTGTCGATCACCGCGAGGCGCGCATGCCCAGGGCCGTGGGGCTCGGCCAACTCAGGAACCTGGCCCGGGTGAGGCAGCGGCTCTGTCGCTGGACACAGCCGCGTATAACCTTGAGAGTCAAGGATGTGGTTTGGCGTGACGATGTCGTCGCCAGCTATGTCCG